>DYNH01000032.1 GCA_020721175.1 Trichlorobacter lovleyi
CATAAAGGGTAATCATGCCGTTATCATGTTCAATCAGAACAGTCCAGCCATAGCCTGAGCGGAGCCCGGAGTATGCAACTATTCCATCGGCAACAGCATGTACCGGAGTGCCAGTTGGAACAGCAATATCAATACCGTTGTGATTCCGCCACTTGCCGTCAATCGGGTCAATTCTCATACCTACACCAGAAGTGATGGTGCCATTGACAGGCAGCAGGGCTTCAACAGACTGCTGGTTTGATGAATCAGGATTAATCCGGGCCTGAACAGTTTTTTCAACTATCTCTTTGAGAGATGGAGCAGGTTTTTGATTTGTCTCCTGCGATAATTGTCGTGCAGATTTTTTTTGCCTTTTTTTGCCGGATTCTCTGATGACAAGTTTTGCATCTTTCTGCAATGGACTGTCGGTAAATGTTTCAACGCCATCAATTGTAATAAAACGGTAGATATCAGCATCGGCAAAACCTGGCATAAGCAAATGGCTGGTAATAAAAAAAGACAATATGGCGAAAATCAGACCTTGTGACATGATTATTTACCCACCTGGGATGTTGATGCCGGAACCTGGCTTGCTCCCTGTGTCTTTGACCCTGACTTGCCTTTTCTGTTTACTGCAAGACTAATCATTTTGTCCATTAAAAGTCTCGATTCAGGCCACTTGTCACGTTCTTTATTGTACCAGACTATCGCTTCAGAAAATTTACCCCGTTCGTAAAGCATATAACCGTACTCTGCGTAAATACCGGGCGGCACTCTGTTTTCAGCCTCACTTTTAAGTATGGTCTCGTACAAACCTTCGATAAACGGTTCGGTTTCAGCCGGATTTTTGTAATAATTGTAAAGCCTGTCATCATACCCGTTCCAGAGATATCTGGACTGGGCACAACCGGTAGTAAAGGAGGCAACTGCCATGATTACAATCAGGCGTGTGAACATTTACCTGCCCTAGCGGATGCGGATCCGTTTATTTTCAGAATCAACAAAAATCTGTTGCTCGTACAGTACATTGCTGCCCTGTTTGACAACAATCCTGTGGGTGCCTGGTTCAACTGTCAGCATGTTCGGATTCCCATTGTAACTGGCTGCCTTGCCTACCAGCAGTCCATCCACCAGAAGGACAGCATCTTCAGGCGCATCCAGAATAGAGATGCATGGTCTGACATCCTCTGTTTTTACAGTGGTTACAGGCATATTGCATCCGGCTGATATCATCACAAGTACAAACAGAATTATCTTTCTTTTCATTTGGCAGCCTCTTCAACATACAGTCTGGACAGCCTGGCTGGATCTACCGCCCCCTGAATCACCTCTGTTATCGTACCTTCATTATTTTCACTGTCTCCAAAAAACGAAATAACCTTTACAGTAGCCACCTTTTCAGCAGGGAGGTTAACCATAAATCCGCTCTGCCTGCTTTTTACGGCGGCCCCCTGTTCCATCACCCTGAGCAGATCGCCTGGCTTTAGCCCCTGCCTGGAACCACCACTGATGAACACCTGTTTACCCTTGATATGCAGTATGTCAGTTTTCCATGCCCGTTCATCAAGGGTTGCAACCAGGCGATCCGTAACGTCCGATATAGCCGCAGAAATGGCCTTGTCATTGAGGGTGGCATCATAATCGGCACGGCTGCCAAAACCGGCGATCTCTCCTGATTCCGTGCTTGCTTCACCTGTGCCGGAGGCAGAGAAATAAACCTGACCTGTTTTTACATCCACAAGCCTGATATCAACCCTTGCACGTGCGGTTTGCAGTTTTGTGCTACTTAAAAAACCAGATTTTCCTGTAATTGAACGGCCAAATTCTGTCACAGAACCGATAATAAGACTGTCAACACCAACCAGAGATGCATCACCAGCCAAAGCTTGTTCCCTCTGAACTTTTGCAAGATCCGGACGTTCAAAAACGATAAATTTTCCAGACTTCACCATTTTGGATGCAAGAATATCTGATGCCTGCTTGCCGATCCGGTCATAATCCTGATCAGTCATCAGTGCACGGCCATAATTGGACTCATTACTGAAACGCCCGATTGCAACCTTGCGTTTAAACTGTTTTGTATGGGGCTTCTGTGTATCAGCCTGGGCCTTTTGCTGGACTGCCCTGGAAAATGGCTGGGCAACCGGCTGTGGTGGTTCAGACACAGTGGCGCAGGCAGTTATCAGGCAGATAATCGTGTAGAATAATATCAGTTGGTGTATTTTCATGGCTTCTTCCTGCTCGACTGGATAGGTTAATCCTGGGTTAAAAGCTCAATCTCCGTCTGTTGCCAGTCCGAATTTGGACAATTTGTAACGATAGGATCGGAAGGTCATCCCCAGCAGCTCAGCGGCCCTTGTCTTGCTGCCGCCTGTTTTTTCAAGCGCCTTTAACAGATACTGTTTTTCAATATTTTCCAGTGCTGGCTCAAGTTCAATACCCTCATCCGGTATATCAACAGAAGTATTCAGATCAAAACGCCTGATCGCCCCCCTGATCTGCTGTGGCAGGCTATCCAGGGTAATCCTTTCACGGTCAAATACAAGACTCCGCTCTATGATGTTTTCAAGCTCCCTTACATTTCCAGGAAACGTATAGGCCATCATCGCCTTTAAAGCCTCAGATGTAACTATTCCGCCGGTACCGGTGTGTTTTCTTACCAGATGCTCCACCAGCAATGGTATATCCTCTGCTCTCTCACGTAATGGCGGCATCACTAATTGGACAACATTTATCCTGTAGTAGAGGTCTTCACGAAAACTGCCCTCTTTAACCTGTATCTCAATGTCCCTGTTTGATGCAGCCAGCAGCCTGATATTTACCTTTTTGGTTACAGAGCTGCCTACCCGTCTCAGTTCACGCTCCTGAATTACACGTAACAGACGGGTCTGCATGGATAGAGGCAGTTCTCCTATTTCATCCAGAAAGACAGTTCCACCATTTGCCTGTTCAAAAAGGCCTGCCCTTTCTCCAACTGCCCCTGTAAAGGCCCCTTTTACATGGCCAAACAGTTCACTTTCAATCAGATTTTCAGGTATTGCCCCACAGTTTACAGCAACAAACGGCTTGTTCTTGCGAGAACTTCCTTCATGAATCGCACGTGCTGCCAGCTCCTTGCCTGTTCCGCTTTCTCCTGATATCAGTACTGTACTCTGGGATTCCGAGACCTTACGTATCAGATTGAATACCTCTTTCATCCTTTGGGATGTGCCTACAATGCCGCCATAACCTTCGCAGACGCCTGCCTTTTCACGTAATTGTTTATTCTCTCTCTTTAGCTGGCGTTTTTCAAGGGCGTTATGAACAAGTATTTTGATTTCGTCAACCTTAAACGGTTTGGACAGATAATCGTAGGCCCCAAGCTTCATCGCTTCAACCGCCTGCTCTGCTGTAGAGTAGGCGGTAATCAGCAGTACCGCTGTCTCGGGCGTTGTCTCCTTGATCCTGGCAAGCAGTTCCAGACCGTTAAGACCTGGCATCTGAACATCCGATATGACCAGATCAATATCCGAGGCATTCAGTCTGCTGAGAGCAGTAACTGCATCCGCAGCAGTCAAAACCTCGTATCCTTCACGTTCCAGCAGAATAGAGATGAATTCACGCATGCTGAGTTCATCGTCAACAACCAGAATTCTGTCCTTAACCATCCAGTTCCTCCATTACGGGTAACAAAATAGTCACAACAGTGCCGCCACCTTCACGCTGTTCAGCGAACACTATACCACCGTGTCCTTCTACAATTCTGTAAACAGTTGCAAGTCCAAGACCGCTGCCACTGGGCTTTGTACTCCAGAAAGGTTCAAACAGGTGCCTGATTGTATCTTCATCCATACCAGTTCCCAGGTCTGCAACCTGAATTCTAAGCATTTCAGAGGATGTGGCTCCAGTTTCATATACCGGATTGATACCAGCAGTTACTGTCAGCTCCCCTCCTGCAGGCATTGATTCTGCTGCATTTAAAAGCAGGTTCAAAAGCACCTGTTGCAACTGTCCGGCATCTGCAAATGCCTGTAGCTCTTCCGGTACATTTATAACAAATCGTATGTTTTCAAATCGGCTGTCAGCAACCAACAGCGTCTGAATCTCAAGCAGCATCTTCCGGATTCTGAAAAATACCGAACGGGGAGGAGTTGGACGTGCGTACAATAGAAAATCAGAGATCAATCCATTCAAGCGCTCGGACTCACGCATTACAATTGAAAGCAACCGGGATTCATGATCACGCAGGCAGCCATTTTCAGACAAGAGTTGTACAGAACCACTGATTGCAGCCAGCGGATTACGGATTTCATGGGCCATACGGGCCGATAACTCGCCAAGTGCAGCCAGCCGATCGCTTCGTTTCAGGGCAAGCTCCATCTGCTTGAATCCGGTCATATCCTTAAGTGTTACTATCAGACCTGATAGTTCCCCTTGCAAGTTACGAAAGGGAACGGTTGTGTATCCAATGATTAAAGGCTCTCCTTCATGAGAACGATAACAGAACTCACCCTGAATGTAATTTTCACCAATTTTTAATAACGGAAATACCGAACCGATTGAACGTCCATATGCTTTAGCCTGGGTGATGCCAGTCAATTTTTCTATGTATGGGTTAAAAACCCTGATCAGACCTTCTGATGTAACAGTAAGCAGCCCGCTTTCCAGGTTTTCTACTATGGTGCTATGAAGTTGCTTGAGTTCTTCATAGTTGACTTCAGTCACACGCAATGCATGTTCAGTCAATCTTGCCCGCTCAGCCAGATGGCTTCCCATAACGGCAGCCAGTACAAACCCGACAAGATGTAGAAATAATGTATAAAATATAGCCACATCACCTAATTGCTGTGCGGCTTCAGGGCTTAGCCCCATTACCTTTAGAAGGCCATAGTACTGCATATCAACCATAGCACCGTAAAGTATGATGCATAAACCGGCTGTATATAATGCCTGTTTATAATTAAGCAACATACCTGCGCTCATGATTGCCAGCAGGTAAAGAAAAGAGTATGGGCTGCTAATACCGCCGGTCAGTGTTAAAAGGAGGGTAACAAAGAGGACATCCCAGATAATCTGCAGACTTGTCAGCGGCCCCAGCCATAAATTGAGGCGTAAAACAAGAAGTGAAACTGCAGAAAAAATGCATGACAAAAGCATCAGCTCAACAATACCGTTGAACTGTAGCCTGCTGATTGCATTGCTGTCGCCAAGTTTCAGGATGATGGTTGAAACCAGAAAGATCAGGGTAACAACTATCCTGGCAATAATGAATAACCGCAAGCGACGCCCGGTTTTCATCCTTTATCCGCCGACCGCACCTGCCAGTTTGAATATCGGCAGGTACATGGCCACAACCAGACCGCCAACCGTAGTTCCCAGAAATACCATCAGCATAGGTTCCATCATCGCTGTCATTGCAGAAACAGCATCATCAACTTCATCATCATAAAAATCGGCAATCTTGTTAAGCATTGCGTCCATTGCGCCGGTTGCCTCGCCAACTGCAATCATCTGCACAACCATAGGCGGAAAAATACCGCAGGCCTGGAGCGGTTCGGCAATTGTCTTACCTTCGGAAATTGCCTGGCGTACCCCGTAGATAGCCTCTTCTACAATTACGTTACCGGCTGTCTTGGCAACAATCTCAAGACCATCCATGATAGGCACGCCGGAACTGACCATGGTACCCAGGGTGCGGGTAAATTTTGCCACCGAGACCTTTCTGATCAATGGTCCGACTATCGGCGCCTTCAGAAACATGGCATCCATTTTTTTTCTGCCACCAGGTGTTTTATAATATTTCTTGATCCCGGCAGAAATTGCAAAAATACCAATGATAATGACAATTATATACTTTAGAAGAAAATTGCTGAGCGCAATTACAAATTTGGTGGGCGCCGGGAGTTCACCTCCAAAGTCTGCGAACATCTTGGCAAAAGTGGGTATAACAAATATCAGGATTACACCAACAACTATTACTGCAATTGACATGATAGTGGTTGGGTAGACCATGGCCCCCTTGATCTGTTTCTTCAGCTTCATGGCTTTTTCAATATAGGCGGCAAGCCGGTTAAGTATTGTATCAAGGATACCGCCGATCTCACCGGCAGCCACCAGGTTTACATACAGTTGATCAAAAGCCTTCGGGTGTTTGGCAAGTGCGTCAGCAAAGGTAGAGCCGCTTTCCACGCTTTCCTTTACCTTTGAAAGGATATCTTTGAAGACCGGTTTTTCCTGCTGTGAAGAGAGAATGTCAAGGCACTGAACCAGTGGAAGACCAGAGTCTATCATGGTGGCAAACTGGCGGGTGAAGATAACCAGGTCCTTGGTGTCAATGGAACCTCCGCCCATGCCTGGCAATTTGAATGACAAGCCCTTTTTCTGCTCCTTCACCACTATATTCTGCAAACCGGCTTTTCTTAGTTGAGCCTCGACCGCATTAGCGTCAACGGCATCGGTAACCCCCTTTTGGGCCGCTCCGGTGCGGGTCTTACCTTCCCAGGTGAATTTTGGCATCGTAAATCTCTCCTTGATATTCTTGCAGAATTAGCGGCGCGGAGGTTGACGTAATCCCATGGTTGGATTGTTGATCATCTGTCTCAGTTCATCAGGATCAGATGAACGGCCCATGGCATCATCCAGCGTGATCAACCTGCGTGAAAAGAGTGCAAACAGGGATTGATTCATGGTCTGCATCCCGTATTTATCCTGACCTACCTGCATCTGTGAATATATCTGGTGAACCTTGTCCTCACGGATCAGGTTTCTGATGGCCGGGTTGGGCACCATAATCTCAAGCGACATAACCCTTCCGCCACCGATTTTGGGTATCAGTGCCTGGGACATGACCCCTTCAAGCACAAAAGAGAGTTGGGCGCGAATCTGGGTCTGTTGGTAGGGTGGAAATACGTCAACTATCCGGTTGATGGTCTGGGCGCACGAGTTTGTATGCAGGGTTGCCAGACAGAGGTGACCTGTTTCTGACAGAGTCAAGGCTGCTTCAATCGTTTCAAGGTCCCGGAGTTCGCCTACCAGTACAACATCAGGGTCCTGACGCAGCACGTACTTGAGGGCATTTTTAAACCCCTTGGTATCAGCCCCCACCTCACGCTGGTTAACCAGACAACCTTTATGGGGATGCAGGTATTCTATCGGATCTTCAATGGTAACAATATGTTCTCTACGGTTAACATTTATAAAATCAATCATTGAAGCCAGTGTGGTTGATTTACCGGAACCGGTAGGCCCTGTCACCAGAATCAGTCCACGCGGCTTTTCGGCCAGCTCCTTTACTACAGGAGGCAGCCCGAGATCTTCAAAAGAGAGTATCTTGTAGGGTATAACCCTGAACACGCCGGCTACAGCTCCACGCTGGACAAAGATATTGCCACGAAAACGGGACAGACCCTTTACGCCGAAAGAGAGGTCCAGTTCGTTTTCTTCTTCAAACTTGTGTTTCTGGGAGTCTGTAAGTACAGAATAGCATAGCTGTTTGGTATCCACTGCGTTTAAAGCAGGAATATCAAGCTGTTTCAACTTTCCATCAACCCTGATCTGGGGTGCGGTGTTGGTAGTAATATGCAGGTCTGATCCCCCAGCCTCCACCAGTGTCTTCAACAGTTCATGCAGATTTGCCATTTAGGTACTCTCCTTAGTCGTCGGCTACGGTCACTCTCAAGACCTCTTCCAGGGATGTTACTCCCTCCTTCACCTTTGTAAGACCTGACTGCCTCATTGTTTTGATGCCCAACTGCATTGACTCCCTCTTGATTTCTGCTGTATTGGCTCCGTTGAGTATCAATTCCCTGATCGGTTCCAGCATTGGCATTACCTGGTAGAAGCCTACCCGTCCCTTGTATCCGGTATTATTACAGACAGGGCATCCCCTGCCACGATAGCAGACGTAATCATTCGCCTCTTCAGGGGGCACGCCTGCATCAATCAGGGCTTTTACAGGAATGTCCTCTTTTTCCTTGCACTCTCCGCAAACCCTTCGGGCCAGTCTCTGTGCAGTGATCAGATTTACTGCTGACGCCACCAGAAAAGGCTCTATCCCCATGTTCAAAAGACGGTTGATGGTTGCAGGCGCATCATTTGTGTGCAGTGTGGAAAGCACCAGGTGACCGGTCAGGGCAGCCTTGACCGCAATTTCGGCTGTCTCGAAGTCCCGTATCTCGCCGATCATGATGATATCAGGGTCCTGACGCAGAAATGAACGTAATGCAGCGGCAAAGTTAAGTCCGATATCTTCATGCATCTGTACCTGATTGATGCCTGCAAAGTTGAACTCAACCGGATCTTCTGCAGTGGAGATGTTTTCAGTTACCTTGTTAAGTTCAGAAAGTGCAGAATAGAGAGAAACTGTCTTGCCGGAACCGGTGGGACCTGTTACCAGCACCATGCCGAACGGTTTGTGAATTTCGCGCTGAAAATGAGACAGTGCATCAGCTTCATAACCAAGCTTGGTCAGGTCTGTCTGAAGGTTACTTTTATCAAGGAGTCGCAGGACGATCTTTTCACCAAAAAGGGTTGGAAGGCATGAAACACGGTAATCCATATCCTTGCCACCACCCAGCTTGATCTTGATCCGGCCATCCTGTGGAAGCCTTCGCTCAGCAATATCAAGTTCAGCCATAATCTTGATCCTGGAGGTGATGGCATTTTTCATCTTCATGGGTGGCTTCATTACCTCATACAGAACACCATCAATGCGGTAGCGAACCCTGAACATCTTTTCATATGGTTCAATATGAATATCACTGGCCTTTTTCTTGATAGCGTCCATCAGGATCAGGTTAACCAGTTTCACAACCGGTGCGTCTTCAGTGGCCTTTTCCAGTGAAGTGACATCCACTTCATCTTCGGTGTCAATCAGCTCAAAATCTTCAATATCAATGTTGCCCATTACATCGGCCAGCGATGCGGACTGGTCGTAATATTTATCAATGGTTGCCTTGATATCTGACTCTGAAGTCACAACCATTTCAACATTGTAGCTGGTCATGAACTTGATATCTTCTATGGCAAACAGATTGGATGGATCACTGACAGCAACAATCAGTGTAGAACCGGCCCTGTTAACCGGAATCAGACTGTATTTTTGAACAACTTCGTGGGGGATTATCTTGATTACAGCAGGCTCTATCTCATAATCTGCAAGGTTGATGGTTGGTACGCCGTACTGTCTGGAAAGGAAAGAAACCAGATCCGATTCCTTAATCAGTCCCTGTTTTATAAGTATAGCTCCCAGTTTGCTCTGCCCACCGGACATCTTCTGTTCCTGAAGTGCAGCGGCTAACTGTTCACTGGTAATCAGGTTGTTTTTAACCAGAATATCGCCAAGCCGGCTTGTCTGCATATAGCTCCCGTTTTAAAATTACTGATAAACAGCTTTAATTGTCTTGATATTAGCTGTCGATAACAAAATCTGTCAAGCCTTTGGGCTAATCAGTGCAACAGTTACGAAGTGCCTCTCGCATTACACCGGTTTCAGGCACTACTCCGTGCCAGAGCCTGAAGGCCAGTTCCCCCTGTGCCACAAGCATCCCAAGCCCGTTTGCTGTCTTTAGACCCAGGGCAGTTGCTGTCTCCAGAAGAGGAGATACAGGGGGATTATACACCATGTCATATACTTTAGCATGGCCGGAAAGATATTCAAGCGACAACCCGCTAATTTTTTCACCTGCCATGCCAAGTGAAGTAGAGTTAATCAAAAGGTCAGCCTCTTTCATTACAGCAGTTGTAAGTTCTTCAAACCCTGAAGCTGTCAACTGGACATCTGGAAAAACCTTTCTGAATTCATCAACCAGAGCCATGGCTGAGTTGAGTGTACGATTAACCACTGTAACCAGGCTGACACCTGAGCGGCAAAGTGCAGACAGTGCCCCGCGCGCTGCTCCGCCTGCTCCAACCAGAATAACCCTGGACCTGTTCACTTCAAAGTCAAGATTCTGAACCAGTGACTTGATCAGTCCGTCACCATCCGTATTATGTCCTGTCAGAACACCATCAAGATTTACAACTGTATTCACGGCGCCGACCTGTAATGCGGAAGGAGCCAGCAGATCAAGTAGCGGCATAATCTTGATCTTATGGGGTATGGTTACATTAAAACCTGATATATTTAAAGCCCTTAATCCTGCAACTGCATCTGCAAGTCTGCCCGGCTCAACCCCAAACGGCAGATATACACAGTCAAGTCCTGCTGCCTGTAGTGCCGCATTCTGCATTACCGGGGAGAGAGAATGGGAAACAGGATGGCCAATAATACCATAGACTCTGGTTTTACCCGTTATAACAGGCATTTCAATATTCATCTTACCACCCCTGATCCTTGATTGCGTATCTCTGCTGCATCTGTTTCAGACTTTCCTGCCATTCCGGCATTATCCTGGCTGTCTGTCTGAGCAGATGCGCAGCCTCTTTGACATGCCCCTTTCGGGCATGGTCCTCTGCAGACTGCATCATGCAGTAGGCATGAATCACAATTGCCTTTCTGGAATCCGTATCAGGTACCCATCCAATCGGTTCCAGCCGATGCAGAACATACTGCGCCCAGGTTTCATCATCTGTTGGTACTCTGGTTACTGATCTGTTCAGGTCGTATAGAATACCAAATTGCACTGGCTGCTGCATACCCCAGTTCAGCGAATAGCGGGTTGAAAAATCAATAAACACAGGACGTTTGCTGTAAAGTTCTCCGATAAGCTCCCCAAAAATCTTTTCAGGTACTTTCATATTAGAAACTGCTTTAAAAAAAACAGCCAGACGTGGAAGTTCTTTTTGATACCAGGGAAATACCAGATGCGGGATATGTGCAAGCTCAACATCCTCACGCAAACGTTCAACCCCCTGTAGATACCAGAGTGGAAAAGCGCCACTGTCCCCCCAGGTAAAAAGAACTGCATTTTCAGGCAAATTACGGAGGCTGTTTACTGCATAATCCTGTGCCAGGTAGTTGTGATGCTGATCCTGCTCTCTGATATTGGAAGCAAGATTTACTGCGGGTATCAGCATAAAGAGAACAGTAAACAACAGCAGATGATGCAGTCTGTACTTGTCTGGAGTTTCAGCCCTGGCCACCCCCTTTGCCAGCAGTGCAAAAAGACCGATTGAGACTAGGGCTGCCGCAAGCAGATAGAGCGGGGTATAAAACTCTTCTGTAAGAAAGATCGCATCTGGCTGCGGGTTAAAATAACCAGCTATAACCGACCAAAATGACAAAAGAGTTGTAATGATACAGAAAAAAAACGGACGATGAATCTGCCATACAGTCCAGAGTCCGAGAATTAAAAGAAGAAAACCAACTGCGCCAAACTGTTCTGGAAGATCAAAAGCCCCAAGCTGATTTAACAGCAGCGATAAATCCCGACTGTGCGGTTCTTCCGGATAACCCTTTCTAAGCAGATGCCACAAAAATCGGGACAGAGCATCAGTATCACCCCAGTTTTGCCTTGTGTCTGCGGCAGCACGCAGTGGCAGGTACAACTGCACTGCAGTACCAGCCACCATCATTGCAACTGACAAAATCCACTCCCTGACACGTCGAATCATCCCTGGAGCAGAAAAAAATACAAACAACAGACAGCCTGGCAAAAAGAGTACAACGGTCTGATGAGCGCCGCTTGCCAGGCCTGCCAGAAATGCCGTTGCATACCACCAGGCAGGCTGTTCATATCCCCTTTCAAGACTGTCTCTCCAACGCAACATAAACAAAAGCATCAAGGTGGTTATAAAGGCGAGCAATGGATATGGTTTGTCATGGTTACTCTGCAGCCATAATCTGGGTGACACAGCAAAGGTCAATGCACCTGAAAGGGCTGCAAGTTCGATGACAAACGATGATACATCCTGACTGCTGCAAAAATGGAAATTTTTTAATAACTCCTTTACCAGATAGTAGAGTGCCAGACAGGCCAGTGCTGCTGAAACAGCAGTTGCAAGATTGATACGGAAGGCTATATTGCCGAAAGGCAACCAGGTAAAAATCTTGGCATACAACAGAAAAAGAGGATACCCCGGTGAATGGGCAGAACCCATGAAATATACGGCGGTAGCAAACTCACCGCTGTCATAAAAGGTAATAGAAGGTGCCAGAGACCAAAGGTACAGGCTTAACGGCAAGATAAAAGACAGAAGCGGCCATACCGCGAGATATCGGTTAATCTTTTCCTTCAAGTCAGCTAATCCCCCCCGGATGCGGCCTGTTTTCTCAATCTGCCCAGTGACAACCCCTGTTTCCAGAGATAGTAGAGTCCAGCCAGGGTAACCGGAAAAAAACCGATGCCGTGTATCACCAGGGCAATACTCACCGACTGGTTATCCGTAAGGCCAAATGCAGACAGGCCAGTATAGCAGGCCAGATGGTAGGTTCCTATATATCCTGGCGCAGCGGGCACCATAACGGCGAATACGAGTAGCACCATAATAAAAAAAGATGCAGCAAGCGGCAGGTGGATATCAAAGCCGGTCAGGATCAGATGAATCGGCAGGGTTGCAGTCAGCCAGATCAGTGCGGAACTTACAATAACCGCAAAAAGATCAATAATCTTGAAAGATAAACTGATGCCAGACATAAATGAATCGGTCATACTGATGATTTTTTTGCCAAAACCTGAAGGAAATGGGCGCATCAGAATATCCAGCAAGATAATGGTTCTGTCGGGATACAGCTTCAGCAGGGCCAGAAAAATAATTACGATCACATAAAAGATTAACATAGAGGCCCCGCCTGTGCGCAACAATGCAGCAGTCTTTTCCATGCCTGGCGGCAGACTAAGTGTCAGCAGAACACCTGCCAGCATCAGCATTACGCTGAATCCATCAAAGAGACGGTCAATTACCAGTGAGGCAAAGACAGCAGGGGTTTGTAACCTTTCACGTTCTGCCAGCATCCAGGCACGTATTACCTCTCCCAAACGGGCGGGGAAAAGATTGTTAGCCATATATCCAATAATTACAGAAGAATATAGGGATGAAAGCGGTAATGACCCTTGGTTGATTAAAAGGTAGCGCCACCTTACCGCACGTAACCAGTAACTGACAAAGGTCAGCAACACAGCAGCTGCCAGATACCTGATATCCAGTCTGGACAGGGCGTCACCCAGGGAACTGATATCAATCTTGCGTAACAAAAGCACTATCAGAATCAGGCTTGTTCCTGTTCCTCCCCACAAAATCAGATCGGTACGCTTCATTATTTTTGTTCCATCGGCAGTCCTGCTGACAGAATCAGCCGCGCCCTTGCCACATCCGTTGAAATCTGCGAGATCAGGGCATCAACATCCGGAAAATTAACAACGTCTCGCAACCTGTTAACAAAATGTATCACAAGGTTCTGTCCATACAGATCTGCTTCAAAATCAAAGAGAAAGACCTCTACAGTATGACCACCACCGTCAAAGGTAGGGTTAACCCCGATACTGCAAGCCCCCATCAACAGTTCGTCGTTCACAGATACCCAGACAGCATAAACACCATCGCAGGGTATCAATTCATTCTTAACATCAATATTGGCAGTTGGAAATCCCAGTGAACGGCCAATTTCACGACCATGGATCACACTGCCTACAATACTGTGGCAACGTCCCAGGATATGAGTTGCCCTGGACATATCGCCAGATGAAACAAGTCTGCGGACGGTGCTGCTGCTGAATAACAGGTCAGCATCACCAACCGGTTCAAGCGAGAAAACACCAAAGCCAAGTTTCTGGCCCATCCGGGTTAAAAACAGCTCATTCCCCTCCCTGTTTCTGCCAAAGGCATAATCATGACCAATCACCACAAAACAGGCTCCCAGATAACCATGTAAAACAGTATGCACAAACTGTTCTGCAGTTATTGATGCAAATTTATTGGAAAACGGTATAACCAGTAACAGTTCAATGCCACTTTCAGAAATAAGCGCCTGTTTCTGATCTTGTGTTGTGATTAAACGGAAACGACGGTCATCTGGCCTGAGTACCCGAAGAGGATGGGGATTGAAGGTAATCACAACAGAAAGAGCCGATTGCTCTTTCGCCATTTTGATTACTTGCCGGAAAATCTCCTGGTGCCCGCGATGGACGCCATCAAAGTTACCAATGGTAACCACCGAACGTCTGGCAATAGGGGATGAAAAATCATCTGTGGTAACAGTACGCATAGTAAGCGAAATATGCCTTTTAAGAAAAATTTTTCATAGAGTTATTTTATACTGCTAGCAGATTCAGGATTTAAGGGTGTGATGGCCAGTAAATTTAAAAGCTCTTGGATCTTGACCTGTGACTCTCTGGTTAATTATATTCAGTGTCCCTTTAAACAGTATTCTGTTAATGGTCAGGCTTTTAATCCGGTAATGGTGTCAACCATTTTTATATTATACCAGATTCCGGTTACGCTTTGCCTTAACCTGTCTGCCAAATATAAATTTTTGGCCTTTTGTAAGTATATACAGATTTAAGGAGTAAACATCAATGCACAGCACCAGGCGTAAACGGGTAATCATTGCAGGTATGGGTTTTGGTGGTATCAATGCGGCCCAGGAACTGGCCGGTAGCGGTCTTGACGTGGTACTGCTTGACCGGAATAACTATCACCTGTTTCAGCCATTGCTGTATCAGGTTGCCACAGCCGGTCTGGAGCAGGAGTCCATAGCCTACCCGATTCGGGCCCTGATTCGCAACTGGTACAACCTGTCATACCAGATGGGGGAAATTACCGGATTGGATCCAGCTTCCAGCAGGGTGCTTACAGATGATGGAGAGCTGGTATATGACTATCTGATTCTGGCTGGCGGCAGTGTTACCAACTTTTTTGGCAATCAGGGGATTGCCCGCCATGCCTTTGATCTGAAAAAACTGACCGATGCCGAACGACTGCGGAATTCTATTCTGACCAACTTTGAACAGGCATCAAGGGAGGTTGATCTGCAAAAACGCAAGGCACTGCTCAGCTTTGTGGTTGTGGGCGGGGGGCCTACCGGGGTTGAGTTTGCAGGCGCACTTTCCGAACTGATCCGTTTTGTGTTTCGCAACGACTATCCTACACTCAGGCTGGAAGACAGCCGGGTACTGTTGCTTGAGGCAGCCAGTTCACTGCTTGGTGCCATGCCGAAACGTTTGGGCAGTTATGCTGAAAAGCGTCTTCAGCAGATGGGGGTTGAGGTTCGCTGCAACTGCCTTGTGGCGGATGCCACTGAAACAGAGGTTCACCTGGCAAATGGCGAAATAATTGCTGCACGCACCCTGTTCTGGTCTGCCGGAGTAAAGGCATGTCCGCTGGCTGCAATGCTTCTAGGCGAAAAAGGTCCAGGCGGTCGTGTGCCAGTAAAGTCTGATCTTACCCTGAATCAGTATGATAATGTTTATGTGGTTGGCGATATGGCCTGCTTTCAGCAGGATAACAGGATACTGCCGATGATGGCACCAGTGGCGATACAACAGGGGCGACATGCTGCCCGTTCCATTATCAGTAGGGAGCAGGGAGGGACAGCAGAACCGTTTCATTATCTGGATAAGGGCAGCATGGCTACCATTGGCCGCAGCAGTGCAGTGGCAACTGCCTTTGGATTGTCACTATACGGTTTTCTTGCCTGGCTGACCTGGCTTTTCCTGCATCTGTACTACCTGATCGGTTTCCGTAACAGGATTGTGGTGCTGTTAAACTGGAGCTGGTATTACTGGTTTCATGAACGGCAGGTGAGGCTGATTACCGCAGTTTCGCAGACAACAAAAGAGCCTGGTGACCAGTAACGATGATTTAGAATTGTATTTGTTTTTATTCTTTTATTCGTCCGACTTTCTTGAGATATTCGCTGAAACCCTTTTCAAAAATCAGCTCTATCTCGTTTTTAGGACGATTTTTTGAATAGTTGGTAAAATAAAGAATCAAGATAATCACACCTGTAAAAACAGTGGAAAGTATTAGTGCTGTCCTGATGAAACGCTTTTTACTTTCTTCAGGAGATAATGGTAATGGTGAATCTGACTTGTCACGAAACAGATACTGTTCCCGCATCTGTCTGATTCTCTTCAGTTGCACATTTGAGATATAACTAACAATGGCATCCCGATCACGTTCATCAATAAATCTGAACTTGATACCCAGATTGTAACTGTTACGATTGAACTGTTTTCCGGCAGCATAGTTTTCATTGCAGAAGGCCACAATACCCACAGCATCAATTACCCTGTTTTCTGGTTCTCCAGGTAAAAAGATCTCAAGTGGAACCAATGTGTCTGTCTTGAAATAGTGGTGTGTCAGCATTCGTACACCACCGCCGCTTATATTGGCTGCCATTGGAATCACATCATCCCAACTGTGATCTCTGATGTCATCATCCTCTGAGTTGTCCTGCTGTTCTTCGCTGTCTTCAGGGGACAAATCTTCATTAAGTTCTTCTTCAGGTATTTTCTCGTTATCAACTGCCTTCTGTAAACGCTCCCACGGTTTTTTTACACGCTGTTTTCTTTGATTCGCTTCCTCAATCCTGGCTTCACGTTTTTCTTTCCAGTTTTTTTTAAGAAGGAGTTCGCTCTGATCGTTACTGATGAAGTATCTGATTGGAAGAAAGGCGTCTATTCTATAAAATTCACGCAGTTCAGAGGAGACAATTTCACCAATCAGTCTCAACATAATCTGGCGCCGATAACCCTCGGTTACTACAATTGCCCTGCATGAGTAGCCTGAAACTTCGTTGCCGGTCCTTATATCAAAAATAGTGCCCACATTAAGGTTAACACCGGTTGGAAGTGTGTCACGGGAAAGCTGCAAGGTTACAAGGTCTTCATCAATTGTCTGAATTATGGCCCAATCATGAAATGTATCACCATTTTGCACCGGGATTCCGACATTAACCTTCATTCCTGCAGGGAAATGTTGAAGGTACTGATCAAAGTCACTCATTGACAACTCCGGTTAATCGAAGAGAGGGTAGGGGGACACTGTTTCAAATCAACTTAGGATACGAACCATACCCCATCAGGATGTTTTTTGTATCAGGTAACTGAAGGGGGCAAGTGGCAAGATTTTTATAGAGGTGACGCCAACAACACGCCCTGCTAAGGGTATCACCTCTTGACGAGGGTTCTGTACAAGTCCCTTAGAACTTGTAAATATGTCGTTTTGTATCTGCGTCTCTTGCGAAAGTCCTTAATTCCTGTATGGACAAGGCATGCCTAGCCCATACTAAAGGCATTAAGGGATGACAGACTTTTTGCAAGCTATGCCGTTTATGCTGAATAGTTAAGATC
>DYNH01000033.1 GCA_020721175.1 Trichlorobacter lovleyi
TCTCTGCCAATGCCATGCAGAGCGAGATTGATGATGCACTGGCAGCCGGTTTTGCCGCCTATCTGATCAAACCGGTTGATCTGAAACAGTTACTGATTCAGATCAACCGCTGTATCACACCATCTGAGGAGGACGCCACGTGACCATAAGCGCAGGTACGACACCCAATCTGCACCAGCAGGCCCGCATCCTGTTTGTTGACGATGAGCCAGCCAACCTGAAACTGCTGTACCGGATGCTGCGCCATGAGGGCTACACCAACCTGGTACCGGTGCAGGATCCCCGTCTGGTTATATTGACCTACAAGCAGGAACCGGTGGATCTGATTCTGCTGGATATCAACATGCCGTATCTGAACGGCTATGAGGTGATGGAACAGTTGTTTGCCCTGCAGGACCCGCTGTTGCCGCCGATTATCGTGTTAACCGCCCAGGCCGGTCGCGATTTTCTGATGAAGGCGCTGCAATCAGGGGCACGGGATTTTATCAGCAAGCCGTTTGACCGTTTTGAGCTGCTGGCGCGGGTCAGAAACATGCTGGATGCCCAATTGGCACTACGGATGACCCATCATCAGAAAGACGTGCTGGAAGAGCTGGTGCGCCAGCGGACCCATGAGGTTGTAACCTCGCGGCTTGAGGTGGTGCGTCGTCTTGGGCGGGCTGCCGAGTATCGCGACAATGAGACCGGCAAGCATGTCTTGCGGATGAGCCATAGCTGTGCATTGCTGGCCAAACACTGCGGCCTTTCAGCCGAACAGTGCGAAATCATCCTCCATGCCAGCCCGATGCATGATATCGGCAAGATCGGCATCTCTGATACCATTCTGCTCAAACCTGGCCGTTTGACACCGGAAGAACGGGTCATTATGGAGACCCATGTGCTGATCGGTGCCGATATCCTGGATGGGGCAGAAACCGAACTGCTTGAGGTAGCCCGTACCATTGCCCTGACTCACCATGAAAAATGGGACGGCAGCGGCTACCCCAACCGGCTGGCTGGTGAGGCGATACCGATAGAAGGCAGGATTAGCGCCATTGCCGATGTCTTTGATGCCCTGACCTCTGAACGACCCTACAAAAAGGCCTGGACCGTAGATGAAGCGGTAGCCAATCTCAAGGAAAATGCAGGGATGCATTTTGATCCGGTACTGGTTACGGTGTTCATTGATATCCTGCCGGAAATACTGACTATAAACGAACAGTTTAAAGATCATTAACAGGCATCAGTCACAATCGGTTTGGTTATATATACCAACACACCTGCCTGGCGGATTTTATGCTACTACTCCTGCAGAGCGTGAGCAGTAATGGCGACGAGTTGTGGGTCATATGCCGTTCACCCTGAGCTGTGAGCTTGTCAAACAATCGAAGGGTAAAACAAGACTTCTGCAAGAGATTCTGCTGATAATGTTTTAAACTTTGTCACTTATCTGCACTTATCTGCCGTTTGACTTGACGCTGTCATTACCCTGTAGTAGCCTTAAAAGATAAAAGCTGTCTTATTGTACTTGTAAAGGGAGGGGTTATGACCCACATATCTTTTGGAACATCCGGCTGGCGCGGGATTCTGTGTGAAGATTTTATCTTTGAGAATGTAAAGATAGTTACCCAGGCCATAGCAGATTATCTGAAGGCGGCAGGTGAAGCTGACAAAGGGGTGATTATTGGTCGTGACACCCGGTTTTTGGGCAAACAGTTTACGGAACAGGCGGCCGGCATTCTGGCGGGCGCAGGGATAAAGGCATTGCTTTGTGATCGCGATGTGCCAACTCCTGTAATAGCTTTTGAGATACTGCGAAGATCTGCGGGCGGAGGTATCAACTTTACTGCCAGTCACAATCCGCCGGAATACAACGGCATAAAGTTCTCCCCTTCCTGGGGAGGGCCTGCCTTGCCGGAGACCACAAGGGAAATTGAACGGCGCGCGAATGAGATGATGGGAGATTTGTGTTACAGTGCACTTTCACTTGATGAGGCCAAGAAAAGAAATCTGCTGGAGATGATTGATCCAAGTGCTGATTATCTTGCTGCGCTTGAGCAGAAAATTGATTTTGATGCACTTAAAAGGATAGGCAAGGTAGGATTAAACCCTCTTTACGGCACTGCACGTGGATATCTTGATGCGCCGCTTAAAAGGCTTGGTATTAACTACACAATCATTAATGATCATCTTGATCCTTATTTTGGCGGCCAACCACCAGAACCATCCGAGGCACACATCCCTGATTTTATAAAACTTGTAAAGAACGATCCGGACATCAGGCTTGGTCTTGCCACTGACGGTGATGCCGACCGTTTCGGTATCCTTGATTATGACGGTACGTACATTGAGCCTAACTATATTATTGCCCTGCTGCTTGATTACCTGATCCGGGTGCGCAAGCTGGAGGGCGGCGTGGCTCGCAGTGTAGCTACTTCACATTTTGTGGATGCTGTGGCCAAAAAACATGGGGTTCCGGTTTACGAAACACCGGTAGGATTCAAGTACATTGGCGAACTTATTACACAGGACAAGATAGTAATTGGAGGAGAAGAGAGCGCAGGTCTGACCATAAAAGGCCATGTACCTGAAAAAGATGGCATTCTGGCCTGTTTCCTGGTTGCAGAGATGGTGGCACACGAAGGAAAGTCTGTAAAAGAATTGCTGAACAGGCTCTATGGAGAGGTTGGCCAGTTTATTACCCGCCGCGACAACCTGAAGCTATCACCAGAACTGGAGGCAGCCTATCCGCAAAAGGTTGCAGCCGTTCCAAAAGAGATTGCCGGAACTGCTGTCACTGATGTGATCACAGTTGACGGGGTCAAGCTGCTGCTGGCTGACGGTTCCTGGATGCTGTTCCGCAAATCCGGCACAGAACCGGTTGTGCGGCTTTATGGCGAGGCATCAACAGAGGCCAGACTGATCGAGATAATGGCTGCTGGCAAGGCGTTTATTCTGGGGTAGGAGGCGTAATATGGCACAGACAAATTGTGCGCTAAAGCTGGATGATCTCTTTACCTACGGCCAATACTACCAGTGGGACGATGGTGAACGCTGGGAACTGATTGACGGTGTGCCGTATAATATGACTCCGGCACCAGTGCGTCGGCATCAGAGAATTTTGATGCGTATGTCGCTGATAGTGGGCAATTTTTTGGAGGACAAGCCGTGTCAAGTCTATTTTGCCCCCTTTGATGTCCGCCTGCCTGACTTTGGCGAGCAGGCTGATGATGATGTTCCCACTGTGGTGCAGCCTGATCTGGTGGTTATATGTGATGAGAAAAAACTGGATGACCGAGGCTGTCGCGGAGCTCCTGACCTTGTTGTGGAGATATTGTCTCCCAGCACCTCTCGTAAAGATATAGGTATTAAATTTCAGCTTTATGAACGTCACGGCGTTCGGGAATACTGGATTATTCACCCCTCTGAAGAATCGCTGATGATCTTTACGCTAGGCCAGGATGGAAAATATGGCAGACCCCAGGGCTATGGCCGGGGGGACAAGGCGACAAGCACTGTCCTGGAAGGGTTGGAACTGGACCTTGAAGAGGTCTTTGCGGAGTAGTTCTGATGATTCCGGAACTGGTATAGGGGTGGCCTTAATGGCAATAGCAAAAATGAAAGAAACCGACCGCTTCACCTACGCCGACTACCTTGCCTGGCCTGACGAAGAGCGCTGGGAGCTGATTGACGGAGAGGCGTACAACATGAGCCCCGGTCCGGGGAAGCAGCACCAACGGATTTCTGCATACCTTACCGCAATGTTCTACACACATCTTAGAGGAAAACAATGCCAGGTCTTTGCCGCACCGTTTGACGTCCGTCCGCTTGCAGGCACTGACACCCCGGATGATGAGGTTGATACGGTGGTGCAGCCGGATCTGCTGGTGGTATGCGACGAGCGCAAGTTGGAGGAGCGGGGTGTTGCCGGAGCGCCGGATCTGGTGGTGGAGATTCTCTCCCCACATACAGCGCGCAAGGATCTCTCTGTTAAGTTTAATCTGTATGAGCGGGCAGGAGTACGTGAGTACTGGGTGGTCTACCCCCTTGACAAGGTCATTCATGCGTATCGCCTTGAGGATGGCCGTTACGGAGAGCCTCAGATAGCCAAGCCTGGAAATATACTGGAACTGACTTGGCTTGACGGTTTCAGGCTGGATATTGGGGCGGTTTTTACTCAGTGACTTAGGCTAACGGCAAGAATTAACAGTTGCAATTACTCCCTCCCCTTGAAGGGGGAGGAACTATTATTTGATGCCCTTCGCCTAAGAGCCCTTAAAAACCCGTTCGACCGCCGCTTGACCGCCGAGGAGCTTATGACCCTCCAGATCAAGGAACGTAGATTTATATATTTGTAAAAATCAAATAGCAGTTTATTAAAGGAGATCGTTACCAATGTGGGATTACACACCAAAAGTTAAAGACCATTTTCTGAACCCCAGAAATGTGGGTGATATTCCTGAAGCTGACGCGGTTGGCGAAGTTGGCAGCCTGGCCTGCGGTGATGCGCTGAAACTTTATCTGAAGCTTGATGAAAACAAAGAGAGGATAGTTGATGCAAAGTTTCAGACCTTCGGCTGTGCCAGCGCCATTGCTTCATCCTCTGCCCTGACTGAAATGGTCAAGGGCAAAACCCTTGATGAGGCCCTAGCGATCAGCAACCAGGATATAGCTGAATTTCTGGGCGGCCTGCCGGAAGAGAAGATGCACTGTTCAGTAATGGGCCAGGAGGCTCTTGAGGTTGCCATTTACAAATATCGGGGCATTGCAATGCCGGAACATGATGCAGAGCATGACCACGGCCATGCCTACCCCGAATATGAAGGGACGCTGGTCTGCAAATGCTTTGGAATTACCGATACCTTTCTGAGAAGGGTAATTGCTGAAAACAATCTGACTACATCCGAACAGGTAACCAATTTTACCAAGGCAGGAGGGGCCTGTGGCAGTTGTATTCCCAAAATTAAGGAGCTTATAGCCGAATATCTTGACAAGGACAGGGGAACCACTGCAAGGCCCAAACTGTCTAACCTGAAGAAGATGCAGATGATTCAGGATGTGCTTGAGCGAGATATACGCCCGCTTTTAAGGGCTGATGGCGGAGATATAGAACTGATTGATATTGATGGAGATGTAGTAGAGATTGCATTCCGCAAGGCCTGTGCCGGATGCGTATCCTCCGGTAATACAGCCCGTTATGTTGAAATGAAGCTGAAGGAACTTGTTTATGAAGGTTTAAGGGTAAAGGAGGTATCGGCATGAAAGAAATCTATCTTGATAACAACGCAACCACCAGGGTGGATGATGCTGTATTTGAGGAGATGCAACCCTATTTTTGTGAATTTTACGGTAATCCCAGTTCAATGCACTATTTTGGCGGCCAGGTACAGGCAAAGATAAACGAGGCCAGAAAAAGGGTGGCTGATCTGCTGGGGGCCAATCCCGAAGAGATTATTTTTACTGCCTGCGGAACAGAAAGCGACAACACGGCCATCCGTTCTGCACTTGAAATAATGCCGGACAGACGTCATATCATTACAAGCCGGGTGGAACATCCCGCAATACTCAGCCTTTGCAGGGAACTTGCAGGCAAGGGATACCGTTTAACAGAAATCGGTGTAGACGGTGCCGGGCGCTTGAATATGGAAGAATACAAAAAGGCTGTTGATGACGATACTGCAATAGTGTCTCTGATGTGGGCCAATAACGAGACCGGCGTAATCTTTCCGGTTGAAGAGGCTGCGGTAATTGCCAAACGTTATGGCGCCCAGTTTCATACCGATGCTGTGCAGACAATTGGCAAGATTCCGGTCAACATGGCAGCATCAAAGATAGACACCCTTTCGGTATCAGGTCACAAGTTGCACGCCCCCAAAGGAATAGGCGCCTTATATGTCCGTAAGGGCACACCTTTTAAACCTTTTGTTGTCGGAGGTCATCAGGAAAAAAACCGTCGTGCTGGTACGGAAAATACAGCAGGTATCATAGCTCTGGGCAAGGCGTGTCAACTGGCCGGAGAATTTATGGAATTTGAAAACACGGTTGTCAAGGCCAAGTGTGAACGTCTTGAAAAAGAGCTTATGGCTGTAATTCCCCATGCGCGAGTAAACGGCGATGGTGCTGACCGCCTGCCCAACACCACATCAATTGCCTTTGAGTTTGTTGAAGGAGAGGCGATACTTCTGCTGCTGTCCGAACTGGGAATATGCGCCTCATCAGGTAGCGCCTGTACCTCTGGTTCTCTGGAACCTTCACACGTACTGCGCGCCATGGGTGTACCGTTTACCTGCGCCCACGGGTCAATCCGCTTCTCACTTTCACGCTACACAACTGACGCAGAAATTGACACGGTTATCAGGGAACTGCCACCAATTGTAGCCAGACTGCGCCAGATGTCACCATTTGGCAGGGAGTTTCTGAGCCCAAAACAGTAATCCTGAAAAAACAGTTTGTTCTGAAAAAGCAAAAAATACGGTAGCTGTTCAGCAACCATTTCATCCTGAGTGATAGCGAAGTATCTGCCTTCTTGTTCCCACGCTCTGCGTGGGAACAAGGGTTATTCAATCTGTTACCGATACGGAAATATTTCCGAAATCAAGCAGCACAGCAGCAGGAATAACAGTATCTAATTCGTTAAAGCACTGACCCAGCAATCTTCTGGTAAACTCACGAAACAACAACTGTTCTTGCACAAAAAGTTCATTAAAATGAAAGCGCAGTTCCTGTATCTGTAATGGATCGGAGTTAACAAAATTAAGACTGCACCATTCATCAAACAGCACCTCTCCTTCTGTATCCACCAATGGTATTCCATGTAATCTGCAGGTCATCGGGCGATTATCATAAACCAGGCACAATCCGTCTTGACCCAGCAATGGACAAGGGGTTTCATCCTCATCAGGCATAACCATATCCCATTCTTCTTCAGGATAGATGTTCATGAGATATGGCTGTCTAAAATCAGGCCAAAACCTTCTGATACCGTTAATACTGTTTTTTGAAGCTGATAGAACCCGTTCCTTAACTACAGGTTGCAGCTTTTCAAACCCCAGCCTCAGCATAAAGGCATCCAGAATGGTAATGTCAAACAGGCCTCTGCAACAGGCAGAACAGCCTTGTCTGCAAGATATACAATCACCTGCAACAAGGCTGCATTGTTCAAACCAGGCATCTACTTCTGCAAGCAGCTTCCGGTAACGTACAACTATTTCTTCAGTATTATTCATATATTACATGTATATCATTACCTTGACACTTGCGCTGCCATCCTTGTTTGTAAACGGGATAGTCACACCTTTACACTGGACATTCATGCTAGCCCCTTCTTCAGGAGGTTCTGTAACAGTACGCAACTGTCCAGAAACCACAAGCGGCAGCCCCATGGCTACATTGCCATATTGATCATGGTACTTGGTCTTAAATGCACCGGCAATGTTGTTTATCAATTCGCCAATTGCATCACGGATCGAGTCTTCGTCCGGTTCGTCATCCATAAGCATCTCTCTGGCAACCAACTGAGCAGTAGCGCGGTCAGCAGCAACAATAATATAACCTACCCTGTCTCCGGCTACTCCAATAATACCAGTAACGTCAGAATCTACGGGGGTCATCTTCTTTTCTACATGACCAGCAAAAAGATCAATATTCATATAACACTTAAAGGTGTCCTGGGTGGCCGTCATGACCGTAAACATTACCTCTTCAAAACTGATTCCTGCCACAATAAAACCTCCTCTTGTGTATACTTACAGCCGTAAAAAACCCACATACTTCTGATATCCGTTCAAATTAACGAAATTATTCAGCTCAATTTGGTAGCGCAGGCATCCTGCCTGCGTTTCTGGCGGCTTCATGTAGGGTTACGGCATAAAGCCGCCTAACCCAACTACAATCTTAAATAGTTACAATATCTTTTTAAATAGCCTTGCCGCTTACCTTGAATACAAAGTCATAATTAAGTATATCTTCCCATTTGAATCCTTTGGCTGTAGAACGGGTGTCATCACCTTGCCCATATGGCTTACCCGGCGTAAAGAACCAGTTCATAATTGCCTCACCTGAAGCACGCAATACAATCCAGTATTTGCCAGGGTTAAGCTGCTGTGGCCTGTTTCCGTCTGGTGGAAAGAAAAAATCAACCCAGTAATAGCCTGGCCTTCTGGGAACCTTTTCCAGGTCAAGCAGGTTTGAACGGGTTCCATGCATGATATCCGGTCTTCCGTCCTTGTCATTAACCAGATCAATATATACTGCCCCATCTCCACCAAACTTGCGCATTGCAAGGGATATCTTGTCAATGCTCATCCGGTCTTTAACATGGATTGCCTGGGCAAATATATGTTTTGATGTTACATATTCAGATGTTTCACGCTCAAAAACACGCGTGCCGGTATCGCCCTTTACATTATAAAGGTTTACCAATGCAGGGAAATCCATGTTACCAAAAATTATCGCCGAGCCTATACCAGGTTTTTTATGAACAGGCTCAGTTTCTGCCTGGGGAGGTGGCTTGATTTTGGCAGGCTTTACTGGCTTGACCGGTTTGACAGGTTTAACCGGTTTTTTTGGAGTTACCGGTTTTTTGTTTACAACATATCCCGGCGGTTGATCATCTGTAGTATCTGACGAGGTATCATTGCTTACAAAATCTGTTTCAGCAGGGCCAGCACCTGTTCCCTGCTGCGGTACAGGCCTGTCTGGAGCAGCATTGCTTCCTGTCGGTTTTTTTGGTGGCGGAACTATCCGTACATTATCGTTTTTATCAACAGGAGAGCTAAAGGAAGCGACAATCAGGTTGCTGAGGATATATGGACGAGGTGATGCGGAAGCACGCTTCATCTGCAACTTTATGTTATCAGATATATAACGCCCTTCGATTAACTCACTATAGGCAGGTACATATGGACCAGCCTTCCATGTATCGTTGATATCCCTTGAGTCAAGTCCATGTGTCTGTTTGATATGTCGTGAGGAGGTAAATTGACGTGACTGTTGTGGATCATATGGTAGCCAGCCCAAGTCAGGAAAATATACCTCAAGCCAGGCATGACCCCCCTGCCCCATACTTTGCACTATTGAATTTTTCGCATCAATAGGCACTTTCCACCCCTCTTTAAGGGTAATCCCCCCCACAATACGTGCAGGAATACCAACACTTCGCAAAAGCGCAATTGAAAGGTGAGCAAAATTCTGACAGTTACCGCTTTTGGTTGACAAGGTGTAAGATGCGTCATACTGGGGTGGGTTAAATGTATATTTGATATTATCAGTTACCCAGTTGATGATCGTAGAAACAGCTTCGTACTCGGTCTTGGCATCTTCAGTTAGTTGTCGGGCAAGTGACTTAATGGCAGAAGAATCTTGAACCATGTCAGTATGTTGTAGATAAACTGATTCTACGTTTCCGCTACCTGCCAATGGAAAGGGGGTCTTGCTTTCCATTGATGTAACCTTTGTATGCAGATTGGCCGTATAGTTAAGATTAACCCTGATATCCTGACCGACATTATTCCACGATACCAGTTGAAAACGATTTCCAAAACGGTCTGACTCTACCTTTGAGGAATCCGGCCTCGGCGACAAGGCAATATCAAGGCCATCAACCCCCTGGCTGACTGTCTTTGTTTTAAATGTTGCAGGCAGTGCAAATTTAAAAGAAAACGTTGAAACCGGGCCTCTGTTTACAGAAAACTCCATGGACTGACGCATTGCAACCGAACCATCAAGATTACCTTCCAGAATCAGGGTCTTTGCAGATGCTGCTGGCAAAAAAACTATCATGCCATACAAGAAGATTAACGTATTCAGCAACAGTCTAAGCATATCGTCCCCTCCTCTCTTGCAAAAAGATTGTCATCCCCGAAGTACCCTATCAGGGATATGGTTTTTAAATCGGTTACAAACCAGATTCCCGATTACACCCTCGGGAATGACAGATTTGGGACTTTTGAAAGAGGCTCCGGTTAAAGTCCTTACTCCCATTCAATTGTTGAGGGCGGTTTTTGACTGATATCATAAACCACTCTGTTGACCCCTTTTACCTCATTGATGATCCTGGATGAAATATCGCCAAGCAGTTCATATGGCAGCTTCACCCAGTCGGCAGTCATACCATCAAGGGAGTTTACTGCCCTTAATACTATGGTATAGCCATATGTGCGTGCATCACCCATCACACCCACAGAGCGAACCGGCAGAAGTACGGCAAAGGACTGCCAGATTTTTCGGTAAAGTCCGGCCTTGCGTATCTCATCCAATACAATGGCATCGGATTCACGCAGCATTTCCAGCCTTTCTGTTGTAATTTCACCAATACAGCGAATTGCCAGACCTGGCCCCGGAAACGGCTGGCGACTGATCACCTCATCAGAAAGCCCTAGTTCTTTACCAAGCAAACGTACTTCATCTTTAAAAAGTTCCCTCAAAGGTTCCAGCAGCTTCATCTTCATTCTTTCCGGAAGTCCGCCAACATTATGGTGACTCTTGATAACAGCAGAAGGTCCTTTGATTGATACAGATTCAATCACATCAGGATAGAGAGTACCCTGGGCCAGCCATTCAACATCTCCCAGTTTTTTGGCTTCTTCCTCAAAAAGATAGATGAATTCGTTGCCGATAATCTTACGTTTCTGCTCCGGATCTGTAATCCCTTTAAGTTTATCAAGAAATCGGGAAGATGCATCAACATAATCAAGATTTATTTTAAAATGTCGGGTAAACAGATTGACTACCTTTTCTGCCTCATCCTTTCTCAAAAGACCATTGTTAACAAATATACAGTGCAACTGATCTCCGATAGCCATATGGATCAGTACCGCCACTACAGAAGAATCCACACCGCCTGAGAGGGCACAGATTACCTTGCCCTTACCAACCCTCTCACGTATTGCAGCAATCTCGGTTTCGATAAAGTTTGCCATAGTCCAGACAGGTCGGCAACCTGCTATATTAAATACAAAGTTTCCAAGTATCTCGGCTCCTTTGGGAGTATGTACCACCTCAGGATGAAACTGTACCGCATAGAAGCGTCGTTTTTCATCTTTCATTGCCGCTGCCGGAGTGTTTTCGGTGTGGGCTATTGCACAGAACCCCCGTGGCATCTGTTCAATCATGTCACCATGTGACATCCAGACCTCTTCTCTGCCTGAAAGCCCTGAAAAGAGGTCTTTTGTGTCATCTATAATTAATGTTGCCCTGCCGAATTCCCGTTTGCTGGAACGCTCCACCTTGCCGCCCAACTGGCTGGTCATCAACTGCATTCCGTAACAGATACCCAAAACAGGCAATCCCAGTTCATAAATACCGGCATCAGGATGGGGGGCGTCTGCATCGTAAACGCTGCTCGGACCGCCGGACAGGATTATTCCCAACGGGGCAAATTCCTGTATCTTATCCAGTGGCATTGTGTATGGATGGATTTCACAAAAGACTGACTGTTCGCGAATACGTCTTGCGATCAGTTGGGTAACCTGGGAACCAAAATCCAGGATCAGTATTTTCTGGCTGTGAATACCTGCAGAATTAATATTCATATCACTCCTCAGCTTGCCCGATAGTTAGGGGCTTCCTTGGTAATGGTCACATCATGTACATGTGATTCTTTAAGACCAGCGCCTGTAATCCTTATAAAGCGCCCTTTTTCCTGCAGTTCCTTGATAGATGCACAACCGGTATAACCCATACCTGAGCGGAGGCCGCCAATAAGTTGGTGTATATTTGCAGACATCGGTCCCCTTAGAGGCACCATACCTTCAATGCCTTCCGGCACAAGCTTGACATCATCTCCTACATCAGACTGAAAATAGCGATCCTTGCTGCCTTCCTTCATGGCTCCGATTGAACCCATGCCACGGTAACTCTTGTAGGTTCTTCCCTGATACAGGACTGTGTCGCCCGGAGACTCTTCAGTACCTGCAAACAGAGAGCCAATCATAATTACATCGGCACCGGCCGTAATTGCCTTGGGGAGGTCCCCTGAAAACTTGATGCCGCCATCGGCAATTACCGGAATACCATGCTGATGTGCCACACGTGAACACTCTATGATTGCCGTGATCTGCGGAACACCTACTCCGGCTACTACGCGGGTTGTGCAGATAGAACCAGGGCCAATACCCACCTTGATTCCGTCTGCTCCTGCCTTGATTAAGGCTAATGCAGCTTCTGCAGTGGCAATATTACCGGCAACAATCTCTACACCTCTGAATGTAGATTTGGCACGCATGACCGCATCAATTACACCCTGGGAATGGCCATGGGCGGTATCAATCACAATCAGGTCCACACCTGCCTTGATCAGTGCCTCCATGCGGGCATCCATGTCAGATGTCGGGCCTACGGCAGCTCCTACCCGAAGTCGTCCGAGGCTGTCCTTGCATGAATGGGGATATTTTTTTACCTTTTCAATGTCTTTAATAGTTATAAGACCTTTCAAATTACGATCATCATCTACCACCAGAAGTTTTTCCACCCTGGTATGTTTCAAATGCTCTTTGGCCTGTTCAAGGGTGGTGCCAACAGGGACAGTCACCAGATTTCTCCTTGTCATACGGGCCGATATAGGCAGATCATAATCTGTTTCAAAGCGCAAATCCCGGTTAGTCAGTATTCCCACAAGCTTTCCGTTTGACTTTGTAATCGGTACCCCTGAAATACGGTAACGGGACATCATCTCCAGGGCATCACGGATCTTCTGGGTAGGCCGCATGGTGATCGGATCAACTATCATGCCGGATTCACTCTTTTTTACCTTATCCACCTCATGCGCCTGATCTGCTATGGAAAGATTCTTGTGTATGATTCCAATACCGCCTTCGCGCGCCATGGCAATAGCAGCGCGGGATTCTGTAACCGTATCCATTGCGGCACTGACCAACGGTATATTAAGCTGAATATTTCGTGACAGACGGGTAGTCAAATTAACATCACGTGGCAAGACAACAGAATGGGCTGGAACAAGCAGTACATCATCAAAAGTCAACCCTTCGGGAAGGTTATCAAACGGCATGGCTTCAGTACCTCACGATGATAAATTTTGCAGACGTTAGTACAGACAGGTCACTTAAGTCAAGATAAGTATGCTAACTTACTTCAACAGCGGCATATCCTACCACCTGGCGATAATCACCGGTAACAGCACCACTGTTGGTGTAAGATAGAAGCTCCGCCTTGACAGCACCAAGTTCTTTTGCTGCAACGATCATGGTTGCAGACGGTATTACCCCGCACATTGTAATTCTGTTCCTGCGACATACTTCCACTAATCCTTCCGGATCAAGAGCCAATACGCGATTCAAGGCCATGCTGTCTTTTCCTTTGGCCATCTCGGCAGATTCGTAATGGGTCATATCAGAACTGGCAATGATCAGTACTTCTTCATCAAATTCCCTGATGGCAGATGCAAGTCCTTTGCCGACTATATCAGATCCTGCATAATCACCAAAGGCCAGGCATAATGGCAAAATAAAGAGTTCATCTCTAAGATATTGGAGAAAAGGTATCTGTACCTCTATGGAATGTTCATTGAGATGGGCAATACCATCTTCCCTGACAGCAGGTATCCACTTTTTAATCAGGCCTGCCAGTCGCTTCTCAACAGACACAATCCCCAACGGGGTCTGCCAACCGTCATCCGGGGAGAGGGCTACCTGCGACCCTGCGCCACGATGATTTGGACCAATTATGATAACAGTACGGGGGATTTGAATGCCAGCCAGCAGTTGGCCGGCTGTCGAGCCAGAGTAAACATAGCCCGCGTGTGGAGAAATAACGCCGATAACTCTCCTTCTCTCATTTACATTCGGTATTAATCTGCTTAACTCCTGTCTCAATTCGCTAGCTGTACCAGAATAAAACTGCCCGGCAACTACAGGCTTTCTTATCATCATCTACCTCGCTTCCGCTGTTCTCGCTCCCAAGCAGCGCGTGGGAACAAGAAAATCAAGTCCCTCAGATAACAAGTGGCAACTCCTCCTGTACCTCATAAACCGGAATTTCATCAAGCGACTGAATCTCTCTCAAGGTGGGGAGCCCTTTGATATCCTTTAGGTTAAATACCTCAAGAAATTCACGTGTTGTACCATAAATCAGCGGCCTTCCCGGAATCTCCTTTTTCCCCAATATCTTGATCAACCGTTTTTCAAGCAGACTCTTCAGCACTGCGCCAGTATCCACCCCGCGCAGATACTCTATCTCCTGACGGGTTACTGGCTGACGGTAGGCAACAATAGCCAGGGTTTCAAGGGCCGATTGTGTAAAACGGACTGGTCTGCCTTTAAACATCCTTGAAAGATACGGCGTCAACTCAGGTCTGCTGCGCAACTGCCACCCTCCTGCAACCTCCACCAGGGTAAACCCGGAACCCCTCTCTTCATAACCGTCACGCAGTTCCTGCAGCGAGATACGAATTGCTGCACGATCGTACTCTGGCAAAAGTTCAGCCAGACGATCCAGACTGGTCGGGCCATCAGACACAAACAGCAGACCTTCAACAGTTGCTTTAAGGGAAGGTGACTGCATCTGCATCTCCGTCAAGATCGGCTTCAACTGTTGTCGAAGGAAAAATGTAGATAGCCCCGTATCTGCTATTCTGCAGTATTTTTATTAATTTAATACGACAAAGTTCAAGAATAGCCAGAAAAAAAGCGATCATCCTTTCCTGGTCAGGGCTTTCCAGTAACAAAATTTCAAACTCCAGATATTCCTGATTTTCCAGCCTGTCCAGTATCTCGCTGATTGCATCAACAATGCTTAATACATCACGGGGGGCAACTTCATGGGCCCTGGCTGCAGGAATACATGAAAGCAGCCGGTTAAAGGCCTCTGCCAGATCATAAAGATCAAGTTCAAGCGGACCATCATCGGATTTGGTAATACCTTCCATAGAACAGACATCGCTACAGGGGTGAACAAAAACATCTCTGCCAAGCAACTTGCAGGCACCAAGGTCCAGCCCTGCATCACGATAACGCTGGTACTCAAGCAGACGCCTGACCAGTTCTGCTCTGGGGTCTTCAGGCTCCCCGCCCTCCCCTTCTTCGGGCTCTGGCAACGGCAACAAAAGTCTTGACTTGATCTGCAGGAGTGTTGATGCCATTAACAGGAAATCTCCCGCCAGATCCAGGTTCAGTTCTTTCATTATCTTCAGATAATCCAGGTACTGACGTGTAATCAGGGCGATCGGAATGTCATGTATATCAAGCTCGTTCTTGCGAATCAGGTGGAGTAAAAGATCAAGGGGACCTTCAAAGACGTCCAGCTTGACGTTGTAACCTTGAACAGCCCCCTCAAAAAGTGATGTGCCCACAGCCTCAGACGGCATTTTTATACCCGCAGGGCAGTCCGTACTTCCTGCATGGTTTTAGCGGCATATTCAGTAGCTTTCCTGCTGCCTTCAGCCAAAAGATCATTCACAAAATCAGCCTGCAGGGCCAACTCATCACGTCTTGCCCTGAACGGAGCCAGTTTTTCATTCAGGCAACCGGTCAGTATCTTCTTGCAATCAACACAGCCTATTTCGGCCTTTTTACAGGCCGGTATAATCTCATCCAGTTTTTCCTGTGGCAGATAAATCCGGTGCAGATTAAATGCAACGCACTGCTCTGGATCACCGGGGTCTGAACGACGCACCCGCTGTGTGTCTGTAACCATCCCTTTAATCTTTGCTGCTGTCTCTTCGGCTGTTTCCGAAAGGTAGATGGAGTTGTTATAGGACTTGCTCATCTTGCGTCCATCAAGACCAAGCAGTTTTGGAGTTTCGGTCAGAAGTGCCTCTGGTTCAGGAAAAACCTGACAATTATAGAGATGGTTAAAACGTCTCGTAATCTCTCTGGTTATTTCAAGATGCGGCAGTTGATCGTGTCCAACTGGTACCCTGGTTGCCTTGTACAGTATGATATCAGCAGCCATTAAAACCGGATAACCCAGAAAACCGAAAGTAGAGAGGTCTCTCTGTTCAATATTATCAAGCATTTCTTTATAGGTGGGATTACGCTCAAGCCAGGACACTGGTGTAATCATACCCAGAATAAGATTAAGTTCGGCATGTTGAGCCACCTGACTCTGCTCAAAAACAACTGACCTGGCTGGATCAAGCCCAAATGCAACCCAGTCAAGCACCATTTCACGGGCAGAGTCCTTAATGCCTGAAGTCTCGGCATATTCAGTGGTCAGGGAATGCCAGTCGGCAACAAAAAAAAAGCAGTCAAACTTTTCCTGAATCCTGATCCAGTTTTCCAGCACACCATGGTAATGGCCTATGTGAAGACGCCCGGTAGGGCGCATTCCGCTTACAACACGTTGTTTTTGCATCTATAACACCTTTCCTGTAATTTACATAACCTTGAAACTTGAAACCTTGAATACAAGCAAGCTGTAGGAACCGGCCAGAAGTTTGATACCTGTTACCAGCAATGGTAATAGCAGATAGGAAAAAACCGGGGTAAAAAACACCAGCACAATTATGATAATCATGCCGTAAGGTTCTATCTTTCCGAGCTTTTCTGCATAACGATAAGGCAACAGCCCCATAAGCACCCTGCCACCATCAAGCGGAGGAATAGGGATCATGTTAAAAAGAGCCAGCAGAAGGTTGATATATATTGAAAATCCTGCCATATAAGTTAAAGGCTGAATAACAAAAGCTGCATTGGGGGCTGGAATTGCCAGTAGCGCATGGAGCAGGGCAGCCGAAGCCAGTGCCAGCAGCAAATTAGTAATCGGACCTGCAGCAGAGACCCAGATCATGTCACGTTTCGGGTTACGCAGGTTTTCAATCACTACAGGCACAGGCTTGGCCCAGCCTATACCTACTACCACCAGCATCAGTGTTCCAAAGATATCTATATGTTTAAGCGGATTAAGCGTCAGACGACCCAACATGCGAGCGGTCGGATCGCCAAAACGCCAGGCAATATAGCCATGGGAGACCTCATGACAGGTAATGGCAAGCAGACCCGGTACCAGCATAATTGAAAGTTTGTATAAAATGTTTTCAAACATTGATATTATCTTTCTGTGTAACTACTCAGCATAATCGGCAGAGCTTGTAAAAAGGACTGTCATCCCCGAATGCATCTATCGGGGATATGGTTTTAGAGCCAACACCAGATTCCCGATTACACCC
>DYNH01000034.1 GCA_020721175.1 Trichlorobacter lovleyi
AGCTTGAGTACGCCGTCAGTCAGGTTATTGAACCTAAAAACGGCAGTTATTTACCGCAAAGCCGCAAAGGTCGCAAAGAAATCTAATGCTTATAAAAATAATTACACGAACCAATCAGGTGAAAGACCTTAGTAAGATAAATAAATTGTCACAAAACGAAAAAAGCCACCTGCGAGCATTGTCGTAAGTGGCTGATGTTTATGGTAGGCGCGGGCGGTCTCGAACCGCCGACCTCTACCGTGTCAAGGTAGCGCTCTCCCCCTGAGCTACGCGCCTGTAAGCAGGGAAGGGATATTTATCAACTTCTTCCGGTTGATGTCAAGTTGTTTTTGGCCGGTTATGGCCGGTTATGTTCAATCAACGCCACATTTTCAATATGGGGTGTCTGCGGGAACATATCCACCGGTTGCACTTTGCTGCATTGATACCCTTTGGCAGATAGCAAATCCAAATCACGCGCCAAAGTCTGGGGAGAACAGGATATATAGATGATCTTCATCGGTTCAAGTTCTGCAAGCCTGTCTATTACCTCGCGGCCAACTCCTTTGCGTGGAGGGTTCATGGTTACACAATCAAACTTGCGTTCATCTTCAATCAGATAATCCAGTTGTTCCAGAACATCTCCTGATTCAAACCGGCAGTTTGCCGCGTGATTGATACGTGCATTACGATTTGCATCAGCTACAGCTTCCCTGTTCAACTCAATTCCTAGAACGTGTCCGGCAGCAGGCGCCAAGGTAAGTGCTATTCCGCCAATGCCGCAATAAAGATCAAGCAGACTGCTGTTTTTGTTCAGATTTGCCCAACTGCGGGCTGTTTCGTACAAAAGTGCCGCACCCTGATTCTGTGCCTGCAAAAATGAGCGTGGAGATATCAGCAACTCTACCTGACCAATCCTGTCCTGAATGGTCTGCTGTCTGGTAATAAAATGATCCTTTGTACCAAACACTAGATTCCCTTCTGTGCTGTTCAGGTTCTGGCAGACTACTGCAACCTGTGGCACATTTTCCTGCAGAAACCTGGCCAGATGGTGAATCTCGTTAAATGAACGCCTGGCTGTTACAAATGTGACCATTACCTGACCGGTTGTCTCGGATACCCTTACGGCAAGATAACGAAGGATTCCAGTTTTGTTTTTTGACTGATAGATCGGCACCTTCAGCTTGCTGATACCTTTACTGACTGTTCTGATCACCTCGTTAACAATCGGATGGTGCAGGGGGCACTCTTCAAGATCAACAACATCGTGACTTGCCCTTCGATAGATGCCGATAAAAGGTTCACGATGGGTTCCAGCAATTGCCAGTTTGGCTGTCGTTCTGTAATGCAGGTTGCGCTCAGGTGTCAGTATGCGTGGAACAACAATATCTTTAAGTGAATCGTGTCTGTCAAACTCTGCCTGCACCTGCTGCTGTTTCCATCTCAACTGCTCTCCATAGCGCATGAAGATTAGGGGACAGCCAAGACATACCGTTGCATCATTGCAGGGACAACGTTGTAACCTTAACGGTGATGGTGTGATCAGCCTGACGAGATCTGCAAAGATGTTTGTCTTTCCAAAATGTGTGATCCTTGCCAGACAGAAATCTGATGTGACAGTTCCCGGTATCAAAATCTGCCTTCCATCACGAAAGGCAATGCCAGTTCCATCACTATCCATAGATTCAACAGTCAGTTCAAGTGCCATACCATATTTAAGACCTGATGTTGTAACTGAAATGGCCTGTAAATCGGATTTATGCAGGTTTCTGGCGTTATGTCTGCCAGATTGATTTGCCGGTTGCCTCATGCCTTTGACCTCTGACGTGCTGCTTCAAACATTACAATTCCCCCTGCAACCGATGCATTAAGTGAGGCCACACCACCGTATTGCGGAATTGCCAGCAAGCCGTCGCAATGCTTGCGTACCAATGGCCTGATACCGTCCCCCTCACCACCGATTACCAGTGTTATATGTCCAGTGAAATTCTGCTGATAAATATCCTGGTCAGCCTCTCCGGTCAGGCCAAAAACCCACGCGCCTGTCTGTTTAATGCGTTCAAGTGTCTGTACCAGATTAGTTATCTGTATTACCTGAACAGTTTCAACTGCACCTGCTGATGCCTTTTCTACTGCAGGAGTTATGCCGCAGGCCCGATCCTTTGGTATAACTACCCCTTGCACACCGGCACAGGCCGCAGTCCGGATCAGCGCACCAAGATTCTGTGGGTCTTGAATACCGTCAAGTACCAGTAAAAACAGTTTTTCTCCTGACTTCAAAACCAGGTCTAGCAGGTCTTCCAGATCTGCATAGACAAAAGATGCCGTACGCATCACAACTCCCTGATGATGCGGGGTTCCAGCCAGTTTTTCCAGATCAGCCCTTTCACGCTGCCTTACGGCAATGCCTTTTTCTTTCGCAATATCGGCAAGTTTGGATATCCGCCTGTCGCTGCCGCTGTTTTGTACAAAAAGCTCGAATATCTTGCGACTTCCCGATAAGGCCTCCCTGACCGGATTGATACCATACAGGATATCTTCTTTCATTCTGCACCTGCCGCAATCTCATCAACTATCATCTCGACGGCCTTAAGCGGATCAGCCGCCCTGGCGATCGGGCGGCCAATCACCAGGTAATCAGCCCCGGCCTTAATCGCCTCAACTGGTGTCATAATCCGTTTCTGATCATCAACTGCTGCAAAAGCAGGACGTACGCCTGGTGTTACAACAAGAAAGGAAGGGCCGCAGGCAGTGCGAATTGCCTCTATCTCCACAGGTGAAGCAACGACTCCATCCATGCCGCTTTCCTGGGCCAGCCTTGCAAGCCTTACCACCATCTGCTCAACCGTATATTCTATCCCGACAGCCTTAAGCGTCTCCTGTGTAGATGATGTCAGAATGGTCACTGCCAGGATTTTCGGACGTTCTGATTCACCAAATTCCTTACGGACTGCCTGACCGGCTTTTTCCATCATTTCCGGACCGCCCAGGGCATGGAGATTTACCAGTTTTACCCCCAAACGCCCGGCTGCAAGCATTGCCTGAGCAACAGTGTTTGGAATATCATGATATTTAAGGTCCAGAAACACCGAGCCACCATTAGCCTTAACAGCTTGAACTGCAGCAGGGCCACAGGATGTAAAAAGCTCTTTACCCACCTTTAACATCCCTACATCTGATGAGAGTTTTTCAGACCATTTTGTTATGTCGGCAAGATTGTCAACATCAAGGGCAAATATAATCCTCTTTTTTGCTTCATTACGTGTCATTTTGAACCTCTTTTATCTTTTTGATAGAGCCTCTTGAAAAAAGACCTGATTGCACTCAGACTGGCTCGGGCCGAACTCAAGATTTCATATAAAGAGAACAACTAGGTAACAGCCTGTAACTATTTTGGCAACAAGTATCATGATTGAGCAAGGCCGCAAGTAAAGTGCGACCTGCGTACCCGGACAGGTGCAGTTTCTCATAGAGTAACTTATAAATTAGCAGGTTTGTATGAATTTCAGATGGTTAGTTTGAAGTTACATATGATCAAGTTGAAACATGCTGGACAGGATAACTTTGACAGGCTATTTTGTCCAATACTAACAGAGGCAGTTGCTTGCGATATCAGCAAAGCAGGTTATACTTGAATTATCTCATTCTCAGGCATGGCAATAGCACAAGATAACTGGCTGTAAATTATTTGCATTTAACTGTTTGCCCAAATTATTGGAGAGACTATGTCTGATATTAACGGTGTTATGATGCAGTATTTCCAATGGTATACCAGTTCAGACGGACTATTCTGGAACTCGGTAGCATCCAGAGCTGCAGAGCTGGCTCGGGCCGGTATCACTGCACTCTGGTTACCCCCTGCTTATAAAGGCATCAGCGGAACTGAAGAGGTTGGTTACGGGGTTTACGATCTGTACGATCTGGGCGAGTTTAACCAGAAAGGCACGGTGCGTACCAAATACGGTACAAAACAGCAGTACCTCGATGCTATTGCCGTACTTCATCAAAGTGAAGTGCAGGTCTATGCAGATGCTGTGCTTAATCATCGCATGGGGGCCGATCATCCGGAACCCAGTCGGGCCACACCGTTTGCAAAAGGAGACCGCACAATTCCCAAAGGGCCACTACGTGATATAACGTCATGGACTCACTTTAGCTTTCCAGGCAGGAAGGGTAAATATTCCAGCTTTGAATGGCACTGGCAGCATTTTGACGCAGTTGATTACGAGTCTGAAAATCCCGATGATTACAGCACTGTTTACCTGTTTGAAGGAAAGCGTTTTGATGATAACGTCTCGTCTGAATTTGGCAATTTTGCATATCTGATGGGATGTGATCTGGATTGTCAGAACAAAGATGTGCGGGATGAATTGATCCGTTGGGGGAAATGGTACCTTGATACAACAGGGGTTGACGGATTCAGGCTGGATGCAATCAAACACATTGCAGGTTGGTTTTTTCCTGAATGGCATGATGCGCTCGAAAAATATTGCGGTAAAGACCTGTTTATGGTTGGAGAATACTGGGCCAACAGCCTGCCTTCCCTGCAGAGATATATAAGCGATGTAGGTGGAAGGTTGACTGTTTTTGATGTGCCGCTGCATTTTAATTTTTATATGGCAGGCAAGCTCGGGCATGCCTTTGATCTTCGACGCATACTGGATAATGCCCTGGTCAGAGACTGCCCTACCCACGCTGTTACTTTTGTTGACAACCACGACTCCCAACCTTTGCAGGCCCTTGAATCCTCTGTTGAGCCCTGGTTCAAGCCATTGGCTTACGCCATAATCCTGTTACGCAGGGATGGTTATCCATGTCTGTTTTATCCTGATTATTACGGGGCTGAATATGAAGATAAAGGCCATGACGGCAATATCTATAATATTGTTATGCCTTCTCACCGTTTTTTGATTGATAAGTTCCTGCATGTCCGCCGTAATTTTGCCTACGGTCCCCAGTATGATTATTTTGATCATCCCAACACTATCGGCTGGACCCGTACGGGTGACGAACAGCACCCTGGAGGCGTTGCTGTGCTGATGAGTAACGGTGATGACGGCTGGAAATGGATGGAAACCGGACAGCCGAACAGAAGTTATACTGATATTACCGGTCATATCACAACACCTGTCGTAACAAATTGTGATGGATGGGGTGAGTTCAGATGCCCGACAGGCAAGGTTTCGGTCTGGTTGACAACATAATATAAAAAGGATTCGGTCTATGCATAATGAAGGTATTCTGATTGTTATCTCTGCCCCTTCCGGTGCCGGCAAGACAACTCTCTGCAATGGTTTGATACAGAAATTTCCCACATTAAAAGAATCAGTCAGTTTTACTACCCGCACTCCAAGAGCAGGGGAACAGGATGGAGTTAATTACAACTTTGTTACAGTCGAACGATTTAAGGAGATGATTGCTGAAAACAGTTTTGCGGAATGGGCCGAAGTACATGACAATTTTTACGGCACTTCCCTGGACACCCTGGAACAGGCCAGGGTAGACGGGATTGATATTCTGCTTGATATTGACTGCCAGGGTGCAAAAATACTTAAAAAAAAATTTGTTAACGCTGTTTTTGTATTTGTGCTGCCACCAAGTCTGGAGGAATTAAGAAGACGTCTTGAGTTACGTTCTTCAGATTCGCCGGATGTAATTGAAAGAAGGATTGCCAGGGCAATGGAGGAAATCCATGAAGCACGCTGGTATGATTATATTATTGTTAATGATAAGCTTGAACTGGCGCAGTATTATCTGACATCAATAGTGACTGCTGCAAGGCTTACTACCAGGCAGATGCTTGGGCAGGTGTCGAAAATGTTTGATATTTGAAGCTGTATAGGTATAATCACTCTCCCGATTCGTTTAATGGACAAAGGAGATAAAGATGGCAAGAGTTACAGTTGAAGATTGCCTTGAAAAGGTTGATAACCGTTTCATGCTGGTTATGATCGCTGCCAAAAGGGCCAAGCAGCTTTATAAGGGGGCACATCCGTTGATTGATCCCAAAAACAACCGTTATGTGGTTACCGCCCTTCGCGAGATTGCAGCAGGCAAGCTTTCTGCCGAATTTAACATTAAAAAAAACAATGATTAAAGTATATTATGGAGGTCTGTCACTCGGTACGGCCTCCTTTTTTTTCACAAACCTGTCTTTATGATTTTTTCCAACCTATAGTGCCTGTTCCTTTATGATACGCCTCAACGATATACTTGATACAGTTGTTAGTTATAATTCGGGTGCTGATCTGAATCTGATCAGAAAGGCATATGTTTATTGTGCAAAGGTACATCAGGGGCAGACCCGCCTTTCTGGTGAACCTTACATAATTCATCCCCTGGAAGTTGCTGGCCTGCTTGCTAATTTAAAACTTGATGTTCCCAGTATCGTTACAGGGTTTCTTCATGACACCATTGAAGACACACTGACGACATCGGAGGAGCTGGCTGAGCTTTTTGGAACTGAAGTAGCAGCGCTGGTTGATGGTGTAACCAAGATCAGCAAGATTCACTTCAAGACCAAAGAAGAAAACCAGGCGGAAAATTTCCGTAAAATGCTGATTGCCATGGCCAATGATATCAGGGTAATCCTGGTAAAGCTGGCAGATCGGCTGCACAATATGCGAACCCTGCAGTTTCAGCCAGATATCAAGCAGCGTTCCATATCACGGGAAACCATGGATATATATGCCCCCATAGCCAACCGTCTGGGGATTTCATGGATCAAGACAGAGCTTGAGGATCTGTCTTTTCGTTATCTGCAACCTGATATCTATTTTGATCTTGCAACAAAGATCCAGCGCAAAAAGCAGGAGCGGGAATCATTCATAAAGGATGTGCAGGATGCAATCAGACAAAAGCTTGAAGAGCATCAGATAGCGGGAGAGGTGTCAGGGCGCAGTAAACATCTTTTTTCCATATACAGAAAGATGGAAAAAAGAAATGTTGATTTTGAAGAGATATACGACCTGACAGCTCTCAGGATTCTTGTTGATGATATCAAGAGCTGCTATGAAGTGCTTGGGATTATTCATTCAACATGGCGTCCGATACCAGGGCGGTTTAAGGACTATATCGCCATGCCCAAGGGCAATATGTATCAGTCACTGCATACCACTGTAATCGGCCCGCACGGCGACAGAATGGAAGTTCAGATTCGCACCTGCGAGATGCACAGGGTGGCGGAGGCCGGGATTGCAGCCCACTGGAAGTACAAAGAGGGTAAGGGATACGACGAAAAAGAGGTTAAACGCTTTGCCTGGCTGCGCCAACTGCTTGAATGGCAGCAGGAATTGCATGATTCAAAAGAGTTTATGGATTCAGTCAAGGTAGAACTGTTTCCGGAAGAGGTCTACGTATTTACACCCAAGGGTGATGTAAAGGGATTCCCAAAGGGTTCAACTCCGATTGACTTTGCATATTCCGTCCATACCGATGTCGGCCACCGATGTGTAGGGGCAAAGGTAAACGGGAAGCTTGTTCCACTAAAACATGAACTAAAAAACGGCGATATTGTTGAAGTCATAACCTCACCACATCATACGCCAAGTAAAGACTGGCTCAAGATGGTCAGGTCTTCACGGGCACGTAACAAGATTCGTGCATGGATAAAGATTGAGGAACGAAAACGGAGTATGGTGCTTGGCCGTGAAATCTGCGAGAAAGAGTTTCGCAAATACTCGCTGAATCTTCAAAAAGTAATCAAGGGCGGTGATCTTAAGAAGGTTGCCAATGAATACGGTTTTAACAGTGAGGATGATCTGCTTGTAGCAACAGGTTATGGCAAGGTTTCTGCCGCCCAGATCATCGCCAAACTGGTACCAGAAGAAAGAATACAGTCGCGGGTTGAACACAAGGAGTCACGTTTAACAAGTGTTATAAACAAATTAAAGGGAAGATCATCCAGTGCTGTTGAAGTTGGTGGCATGGAAGATGTTATGATTAGATATGCCAAGTGCTGCAACCCCTTGCCAGGTGATGAGATTATCGGCTTTATCACACGTGGACAGGGGGTTACTATTCACACAGCGGATTGTCCATTTGTTGCTGAAAGCGACCCTGACAGGCGTATTGATGTTACATGGGCAAAAGGCAAGAGCGCTGCACTACCGGTAAGGCTTCGGGTTACCTGTATGGATGAAAAGGGAATTCTGGCCACTATGACGTTGGCCATTACCAATGCCGAGGCCAATATAGTAAGCGCACAGATCAAGAGCACTGTTGACAAGCGTGGTGAAAATATCTTTGAACTGAATGTGACAGATTTAAATCACTTGAACAAGGTTATGAATGCACTTATGAAGGTAAAAGGTGTGATGAAGGTGGAACGTATCAAGAGTTAGGAGACATTTTATATGAAAATTATTAACACTGACAAGGCACCGGCTGCAATCGGCCCATATTCCCAAGCTGTTATGGCAGGTGGAATGCTTTATTGCGCAGGGCAGATTCCGCTAGATCCGGCAAGCGGAGAAATGGTTTGCAGCAGTATTGAAGAAGAAACCAGGCGGGTAATGGATAATCTTGGGGCAGTCTTAGCAGCAGCCGGAACTGACTTTAGACATCTGGTCAAGACAACTATATATCTTACTGATATGGCAGACTTTCCAATAGTAAACCAGGCGTATGGAAGCTATTTTTCAGATGCCAGCCCGGCCAGATCAACAGTTGCTGTAGCAGCATTACCACGTGGCGCAAGAATTGAAATTGATGCTGTGGCGTTACTGAAAAACTAAACAAGCCGTGTGTAAACTGAGTACACACGGCTATTTTAGGTAGTTGAGCAGAGCAAGGCTAAAGAGCCTTGGTCACTGAACCGGATCTGATACAGCGGGTACAGACCTTGATTGTACGGACAGTTCCGTTGCTTACGGCCTTCACCTTCTGCAGGTTTGGGTACCAGGTGGTACGGGTTTTGTTATTGGCATGGCTTACATTGTTACCTGTACTTGGGCCTTTGCCGCAAATTTCACATTTTCTTGACATATGCATTACCTCCAGTGCAGACTGAATTTAATGCTCTTAGCAAAAAGAACGTTTTGATGCAAGGGAAAAATAATGTTGATTAAGGTTATCAAGGCATTTTTTTCATTATGTGCCTTGACTTTTCTGCTAGTTACAGCTTTTTTTCTGGATTTTACATACAAAACTTTTTCTGCCCGTCCCAGAAAAGTTCAGACTGATGCCATTGTAGTGCTGGCCGGTGGCAAAGGCAGAATTGAAGAGGGAATCAGGCTTTTTCGTGCCCAAAGAGGCAAGTGGCTTTTTCTGGTCGGCGTAGACCCGATGGTTCGTAAATCTGAACTCTACAAACCGCTGCCTGGCGATCCGCTTTCTGAAAATGTAATACTTGAAAAGTCATCCCGTAATACATTTGAAAACGCCCTCTACAGTCGGGATATCCTGCTTGAAAAAAAGGTACGTTCTGTATTGCTGATTACATCCCGCTACCATCTTAAACGCTCAGCCTTACTCTTCCGGAACGCCTTGCCAGCGGAACTGGAGATATATCCATATCCGGTTGACAGCAGTAAAATCAGACAGGACTGGTGGTTTCATGTCGGTACATTTCGTCTGCTTTTTTCTGAATTTTACAAATACTGCCTTTTAAGGGCCTTCTTTCTGTTTTCACCCGGTGAACTGCGGCCAACTGTAACCGGTCTATAGCTTTTTTCAGATAAATCTGTTAGAAATTTGTGTCACCTGACTGTCAGGCCCTTCTGCAGAAGAACTTCACATATCGGAAATGTTCAATCCTAGTATCCAGCTTTATTTGTTTTGCGAATTGTCATTACAGCAGTCTTTTTGAAGAAATCTAGTATCTGGTTTTGCAACTTGCCAAAATCATTAATGCCGAAATGACGGATAGAATTTGCGAGTGCAACAATCTTCAAAAGTTCCTTGAAAGGATTTAAATTCATGCGTTATATCAGTACACGTGGCGGCATTAAGCCGGTAAGATTCAAAGACGCAGTTATGATGGGCCTGGCCGATGATGGCGGTCTGCTGCTTCCTGAAACCATTCCTGCTTTTTCTGAAGCAGAGCTTGAATCATGGCGCTCCTGCTCCTATCAGGAACTTGCATTTCAGATCATCTCACGCTTTACAGATGATATTCCTGATGAAGCTCTGAAGTCATTGATAGTCAGCTCATATAAGACCTTCAGTCATAATGAAGTAACTCCTGTTGTCAGTAATGGCGGCCTCTTTATTTTGGAACTTTTCCACGGTGTAACCCTTGCCTTCAAGGACGTGGCACTGCAGTTTCTCGGCAATCTCTTTGAATATATCCTGAAAGAACGCAATGAGAAGCTGACTATTCTGGGCGCCACATCCGGAGATACGGGTAGTGCGGCAATTCATGGTGTCAGGGGCAAAACCGGCATTCAGATATTCATACTGCATCCGGAAGGAAAGACATCGCCTGTACAGGCACTTCAGATGACTTCTGTTCTTGATCCAAATGTACACAATATTGCAGTGGATGGCACATTTGACGACTGCCAGGATATTGTCAAGGCATTAATGGGTGACCTGGAATTTAAACAAAAATACTCACTGGGCGCAGTAAACTCAATCAACTGGGCCCGTATTCTGGCACAGACGGTCTATTATGTATATGCCTGGCTGAGGGTTGCCAGGCAGGGGCAAAAAGTAATTTTTTCAGTGCCAACCGGCAATTTTGGCGATATCTTTGCGGGCTATATAGCCATTAAGATGGGACTGCCGATTGAAAAGCTGCTGATGGCCACCAATGAGAACAACATACTTACCCGTTTTGTCAATCAGGGTGATTATTCAATTGGCAAGGTAGTACAGACATTATCCCCATCCATGGATATACAGATAGCCTCTAATTTTGAGCGTTATCTTTTTTACCTCTACCAGCAGGATTCAGGAAAGATATCTGAGGCCATAGCACAACTGAAAAAAGAAGGGCGGATCAGCTTCAGTGACGTTGAAATGCTGCAGGCAGGTTATGATTTTATGTCTGCCTCGGTTGACCGTGCTGCAACACTGAAAACTATTGGCAGCTTCAAGAACGAAACCGGCTACCTGCTGGACCCACACACAGCAGTTGGTGTATGTGCGGCAAGGCAACTGGTGAAGAGTGACATCCCTGTGATATGTCTGGCAACAGCCCATCCTGCCAAGTTTGGCGAGGCTGTGGCAGAGGCAACCGGTGAAGCAGTTCCTGTGCCTGATGTTATCTCGCGTCTGTCCGGTCTGCCAACAAGATGCGAACGGATGCCTGCAGATTTGGGGCTTGTCCGTTCTTTTATTGAGAAAAATGTAAATACGGCTGCTGAAAAACAGAAATAAAAATCAGTTATAACAGATAAAACTAAACAATATTGAATCATTGTAACGCCTGAGTGCCAATGAAAAAAACAACCATCACAACCGAAAGTGGCAGATACTTCCTCACTGACCTGATAAGGGAAGAGGTTGATTTCTACCTTACACTACAGAACCGCGGTGAACAGCCACCACCTTTCCAGAAACCTGTTCCGCAGGATGCAGTCATAATAAAACTTCCAGAACAGGAAAGCTGGAATATCCCTCCATGCGATCTTAAACTAGCCATTGCAAACCGGAAGAGTCACCGCAGATTTACGCCTGATTTTATTTCAATGGAAGAGCTGTCCTTTCTGCTCTGGGCAACCCAGGGGGTGCGGGAGAAGCTGCATCCTGCGGCGGTCTTGAGAACAGTCCCCTCTGCAGGTTGCCGTCATCCCTTTGAGACATACCTTGCCATACAGAGGGTAGAAGGAATCACGCCTGGTATCTACAGATATCTGCCTCTGGATAATGCCATCCTTTTTATCAGAAGCATCAGCAACCTTGATAAATATCTGACTGCCGCAACACATAATCAGTCATTCGCAGGTCATTCAGCAATCTGCTTTATCTGGACAGTTATGCCATCACGTACTGAATGGCGTTATGCCGAGGCCTCATATAAGGTAATTGCCCTTGATGCAGGTCATATATGTCAGAACCTCTACCTGGCATGCGAGGCCATATCTACAGGCACCTGCGCCATAGCCGCATACAATCAGCCAGTTGCAGATGAACTGCTGGGACTTGATACCAGTGAAGAGTTTGTTATCTATATTGCGCCTGTTGGAAAGGTAGATGCTTAAAGAAATGCGGTTTCCGAATGTTACCCAATCGCCTGTTTTTCTCAAGACTATCAAATAATCATCCGATATAATAAGCGATATACAGGCTTAAGGAGGTACGCCATGAGCAGCTCAACCGACAGTGGAACATCACTTTTTCTTGCCATACTCCCCACTATAGAAACTGTCCAGGCCCAAAAGGCAGCACTGTCCAATTATCAGATGCAGAATGGCGTGCGGATGCTGCAAAAGAGCCGTCCAGAAGAGGCAATCAAGTTCTTCAAAAACGCACTGGCCCTCGATTCTTCCAGCTACGATGCCTATAAAAATCTTGGCAACACTCAACTGCAGTTGACTAAAAATGATGACGCAATTGCCACATTCAAAAAACTGGTGGCCATGAAACCGTTTGACTCTGATGCTGCAACCCTGCTTGGCAATGCCTACGCCCAGGCAAAACAGTGGGTTAATGCCGCAGAATCGTACAAAAAAGCCGCCAGGCTAGATCCTTCCAACACCACGGCCCTCTACAGCAATGGTCAATCCCTGCTTCTTTCAAACAAGCCCAAAGAAGCTGCCGAGATTTTTCAGAAACTGATCCGCCTTAATTCCAATGACCCCAACGGCTACTACGCACTAGGGCAGGCGTATAATAAAATGGAAAATTACGATGCGGCCATAACAAACCTCAAAAAATCCATTGAACTCAAGCGTGGCACAGATTTTCCGCAGGCAGAAAGCGAACTAGGATACGCATATGCAGGCAAGGATGACGAATTTAACTTGAAGCGCCAGATCACCAAGTTAGGCAAAATGGATTCTTCCCTTGCAACCGATCTGGAAAACTTTACTGTAAAACCCAAAATGACCAGCGCTAATGCTGGTAGTTATAACACATTTATCCCCACACTCGGACCTAACACCCCGCTTGAGATATTAACGCTTACAGATCCCAATCATACGCTTGCACAGCCAAACGCCACAAAAAGCTTCACCATGGATTTTCAGTTTAATACAGATATGGATGTTGCTTCAGTGCAGAATATCACCAACTGGCAGATATCAAAGGCTAATGGTGGAAAGGCAGGCTACTACAACTTCGGCTTTACACCGTATCCAGAACGTGAAGCCAGTTTACCGATGATCCAAAGCGTTTCATATAATGTAACCAGCCAGCTTGCAACAGTAACCTTTTCACTTAAGCAAAACGCAACCGCTGATGCTGTAATAGACCCGTCCCACCTGATTTTCAAGTTTTCAGGTACAGACGCCAATGGCAAAACAGTAGATCCAACTGCCAATGCCTATAACGGGTTTGCGGGTGTGTTTGGTGCATCAAGCGTATCGTTATATGGTTAGGGAGTTGGTTACTATTCAGCACGCTATCTAAATAGTGTCATTCCCGAGGGTGTAATCGTTACTAAAGGAATACCCTTACTCAATCGCTGCCAAACGCCTTTTCAACTCGGCATTCTCTTCTGCAATCCGGTCTTTTTCTTCTGCAATAGCCTTCACATTTTGCTCTAATTTATCTATAGAACGTTGCATATCCTTCAAGTCATCTAACATGCCGTCTTCAAAGTCCATCTTCTTCTTCATCTCTGTGTCGGAAACTGCTTTTTGTAAACGCCTGATAAGATGACTGTATTTTTTAGGGTACTCATCTTCTTGTATGTTCAATATGTGATGATACGGCTCTACGCGACTACTCTGATCAAATACACTTAATAAAATTTCAAGCTCATTGCGACGTTTTCTTGTCAGTTTCGGAATCTGGATTATATAGCTGTCATGGGTAAGGCTTTCAATAAAGCTTTCTCGCGTCTTTATTGGTTTGCCTGTTATAAGGTCCGTGTAACTGCGCTTTACGCCTATTACGCTGGCATCTGTGTGATCAAGCTGATGACCGAGAAAATAGATGCTGATAACAGGGATACCGCTTTTGCGAGTAATATTGTTGATGGTTATGTTGTGAGTGTTTTCACTATTGGAATACTGTTCGCCAAGATAACGACGAAAACGCGATTTCCATTGCAGGATAGGTTGACAACGACAATATGTATAACGTAAAGTGATTCAATTTTTTAATAGGGGGTAACATGGCTAAAACATTTAAAATTGCAGTACTGCCTGGCGATGGAATCGGGCCTGAAGTTATGGCTGAAGCAACCAGGGTGCTAGACGTGATCGGCAAGAACTATAACGTTATTTTTCAAGGTAAGTTCGCCAATGTCGGCGGCGCCGGTATTGACAATGAAGGCAAGGCACTGCCCCAGACCACCATTGATATCTGCAAGGATTCTGACGCGATCCTGTTCGGTTCTGTTGGTGGGCCCAAGTGGGAAACACTGCCTCCTGACGAACAGCCTGAGCGGGGCGCACTGCTGCCGCTGCGCAAGATATTCGGACTGTACGCCAACCTGCGTCCGGCAATTATTTTTCCGTCACTCACCGGGGCCTCCTCACTGAAGGAAGAGGTGATTTCTGGCGGTTTCAACGTGCTGGTGGTACGTGAGTTGACTGGCGGTATCTATTTCTCTCAACCCAAGGGGATCGAAGGTGAAGGCCGCGACCGGATCGGGATTGACACCATGAAGTACACTGTTCCCGAGATCGAACGGATTGCCCATGTTGCCTTCCATGCTGCCATGAAAAGGGATAAGAAGGTCTGCTCGATTGACAAGGCCAATGTCCTCTCAACATCGGTACTCTGGCGTGAGGTAGTGAGCACTATCTCCAAAAAGTACCCGGAAGTTGAATTGTCCCATATGTATGTGGACAATGCCGCCATGCAACTGGTTAAATGGCCCAAACAGTTTGATGTGATCCTGGCAGAGAATATGTTCGGTGACATCCTTTCCGATGAAGCTGCCATGCTGACCGGTTCTCTCGGGATGCTGCCTTCTGCTTCACTGGCTGAAGGTACCTTTGGCATGTATGAGCCTTCAGGCGGTTCTGCTCCGGACATCGCCGGCCAGGGGATTGCAAACCCCATAGCACAAATCCTTTCGGCAGGGATGATGCTGAAGTTTTCATTTGGTATGACAGATGCTTCTGAAGAGATTGATACGGCTGTGGCAACCGTTCTCGATCAGGGTTATCGAACCAGAGATATTTACCAGAACAAACCTGGAGAAAAGCTTGTCAACACCAAAGAGATTGGCGACGCGATTATTGCAGCGTTGTCCTGAAAATTAATACCCTATCAATAAAGGAGTAATCAGTTATGAAAGTAGGAATTGTCGGTTGGCGCGGTATGGTTGGTTCTGTACTTATGCAGAGGATGCAGGAGGAAAACGATTTCAGCCTGGGATTTGAGTCGGTCTTTTTTACCACATCGCAGGCAGGCCAGCCTGCACCGATGGGTGGAGGCACCCTCAAGAAGGCTGATGATATCGAAGAGCTGAAAAAACTGGATATAATCCTTACCTGCCAGGGAGGAGATTATACCAAGTCGATCCATCCGGAGCTTCGCAAGCAGGGCTGGAACGGTTACTGGATTGATGCGGCTTCTACCCTGAGGATGGAGGACAACGCGGTAATCATACTTGATCCTGTTAATCGCAACGTAATTGACAAGGCCCTTGCAAATAGCCAGAAGGATTTTATTGGCGGCAACTGCACAGTAAGTCTTATGCTTATGGCATTGGGAGGTCTTTACAAGGCAGGTCTAGTTGAATGGATCTCCTCAATGACCTATCAGGCAGCATCCGGCGCAGGCGCTCCCAACATGAGGGAACTTCTCTCACAGATGGGCGGTCTCTATAATGTAGTCTCTGAAGAACTTAAAGATCCTGCCTCCGCAATCCTTGAGATCGACAGGAAAGTGACTGAAACACTCAGAAACGGTTCACTACCGACTAAAGAGTTCGGCTTCCCGCTTGCAGGCAGTGTGCTTCCCTGGATTGACCGCGAGGTGGATGATGGCCAGAGTAGAGAGGAGTGGAAAGGCTTTGCCGAATCTAACAAGATTTTGGGAACCACCACGCCAATCCCTGTTGACGGCATCTGCGTAAGGGTTGGATCAATGCGTTGTCACAGCCAGGCAATCACAATCAAACTCAACAAAGACCTGCCTATTTCTGAAATAGAATCAATAATTGCCAATGATAACCAATGGGTAAAACTGATTTCGAACACCAAGGCAGAAACACTTGCCGGACTTACACCTGCAGCGGTTTCAGGAACCCTGACGGTGCCTATTGGCAGGGTGCGCAAGATGAAGATGGGGCCTGAGTATGTTCAGGCATTTACCTGCGGCGACCAGCTCCTTTGGGGTGCTGCTGAACCACTAAGAAGGATGCTGCGGATTCTGCTGGAAAAATAATTAGTCACAACGCCTTGAGGACATCAAAAAAAATACCCCCTACCCGTTTTGGGTCAGGGGGTATTGATTTTTAGAACTCGTTGATATGGAGAAGGTTCAACATGAACATCAAAAACCTCTGCAAACCCCGCACGTCAATTTTTGCCGCCTACAGAAGAGCACTGTCCTTAGTCTTGATAACTTTCTACATGGCAAGGTGGAAGGTTACGAGTTTTTAGTCTCTTACAACTTGAGTCTTTACAATTTATGAGCAAAGTTATCATGCCAATG
>DYNH01000035.1:0-1106 GCA_020721175.1 Trichlorobacter lovleyi
ATTGGCCACTACAGTTGCATCTGGTTTAAGCAACGGCAGATAACGGTAGGTCTCCAGCAATTCAAAACCGAAAAGGATATCCCCCTCCCCTTCTGGAACCACTGGTGAATAGACCTTTTGACCAAAACGTACATGTGAGACCACACTGCCGCCCCTTTGGGACATGCCGTGTATCTCACTTTTCTTAACATCAAAACCGGCCAGCATAAATACCTCTGAAAGGATTTCGGACGCCAGCAGGATTCCCTGGCCACCTACCCCCACCAGAAGGATGTTTGTAACCTTATCTCCCATTATTTTTTCTCCGCAATGGCGTTAAATTTACAGAGTTGCTGACAGACCGTACAGCCTGTACAGAGTTGTGGATCAATAAATGCCTTGCCTTTATTTCCATCCGGATTGTTTTTCCATTCAATGGCAGGACAGCCGATTCTCAGACATGCCTTGCAGCCGGTACATCTGCCCTGATCTACTTCCAGAGGCTTACCTCTTTCAAAACGGCCCGCCCCCTTGATAAGACAGCATGGGCGATTTGTAATGATCACAGAAGGTTCAGGACGCCGCATCTCTTCAGCAATTGCCTGTCTGGTTACTTCAAGATTATATGGGTCTACAATCCGCACGTTTTTAATCCCCAGAACCTTGCAGAGTTCAGGGATATTGACCTCGACTGCCTCTTCACCTGCCAGAGTAAAACCTGAAGCAGGGTTTTCCTGACGTCCGGTCATGGCTGTAATCCGGTTGTCAAGGATAACCACTGTTGCCGGAGCCTTGTTCCAGGCCATCTCCATAAGCGAGTTGATTCCAGTATGCAGAAAGGTAGAATCACCAATCACCGCAACAACCCGTTGCTGCTCTTCAGGCGGCACTGTTCTGACAATTCCCGACCCCATACTGATGGAGGCCCCCATGCATACGCAGGTATCCATGGCATTGAGTGGAGGCATGAAGCCCAGGGTGTAACAGCCGATATCACCAGTTACGTAGGCTTTGGCAAGATTCAGCTCATAAAACAGGCTACGGTGAGGACAACCAGGACACATGTTAGGAGGGCGGGGGGGCACCGGCTCAGTCTTGATTTTCAATATATTCGACTCAGGGGCAAG
>DYNH01000035.1:1206-2765 GCA_020721175.1 Trichlorobacter lovleyi
AGCTTTGTAAAATCCTTGCACTCCTGGGAGTCTGCCGGTTCAAACATAGGTATCTTTGAAAATTTTGCGTAATTGCGGCTGTCCTGCTCATTTTGAGATGAATGCATCTCCGGATCATCAGCCGCCACCAGCACAAGACCACCCCTGACCCCTGTATAAGATGCTGTAAAAAGCGGATCAGCCGCCACATTTACCCCGACATGTTTCATGCATGCCAGGGCGCGGGCACCTCCAAAAGATGCGCCAATCGACACCTCAAGCGCCACCTTTTCATTTGGGGCCCATGAAGAGTCTATCTCTTTATACCTGGCTGTATTTTCGAGAATTTCAGTGGAAGGGGTACCGGGATATGCGCTAGCGACAAGGCAACCTGCTTCAAAGGCACCACGTGCAATGGCCTCGTTTCCAGAAAGGATCTCTTTTATAAGCATTCAAGGGTCTCGCTTCAATCAGTGTGATAAAATTAAGGATGTAATTTATACACGTTGAAATGCCGTTATGTCAATTCGTTTACAATTGAGCACGAATTGAAGCCCCGTAAAAGTCAGAAAATGCCCTTTTAAAAGCCAACAATAAGTTTATCCGAATGTTCAAGGTAAACGTTTTATCTGTAATTATGCAACCTGCTGATATCCAGTCAGGGTGGGCTTTTTAGAAAAACAGATCGGCAAATCAGCAATTTCATTTTAAAGCAGATCAAAAATGCCACCAGACAACAGCAGTTCAGTCAGCCAGGCAGGACAATAACTCATAAACACCGTTCTGTTTTTTGCTTGACAGATTATTTATATAGCAGGATAGTAATAAATAAATGGATTGTAAAAAATAAAGCTTTCACCGAAAAGGCAAAATCCGGGGAACCGGATGACGCAAAGCCACCTGCCCAGACCGGGAAGAGGGGTTATCGAAGAGGTTAGCAGGATGCATTTGAAACGCATCTTATTTAGCCTGTCTTTTCGTACGAAAAGTCAGGTTTTTTTATTTTTAACCCATATAACTTTGCAGATAAAATCTCTGTTACAAAATTTTAAACGGCGCACAGCCTGATAGGAGAACCGGTGGAACAGTTCAACTACTTCATCGGACGTCAACCAATTCTGAATCGCCGACAGGAAATCGTCGGCTTTGAACTGCTTTTCAGGGCTGCAGATGACCATCAGGGGGCTTTTTACCAAGATCAGTCCCAGGCTTCAGCATCAGTCATCTCAACCTTGCTGACCGATTTTGGCCTGCAAAATGTCTTGGGCGACAAATATGGCTTTATCAACGTTACCGCATCAATGCTTGATTCCGAAGTATTGGAACTACTGCCGGTTGAGCAATCAGTCCTTGAACTACTTGAAAATATTACACTTGATGACTCTACCCTGATGCGTTGCTGCGCCCTCAAGGCACTTGGTTTTCAGATAGCCCTTGATGACCATGTATTCAGTCCTGACCATGCTGACTTTTACAGCCTGATAGATATAGTCAAGGTAGATCTTCTGGACACTGACCTTAAAAAATTACCTGATATAGTGAACAAACTTCGCAAATATCCGGTTAAACTTCTTGCAGAA
>DYNH01000035.1:2865-16391 GCA_020721175.1 Trichlorobacter lovleyi
GGTAAGGATGACACAAAAACCGATTCCCCACTGCTAGAAATGGCAGCCGTGCGAGGGCGGCTTATGGAACTGTTGATGCTCAAAATATCTGGCGGGAATTGCACCAGTGATAAAATTGAATCCGCATTCCTGACCGGTATACTATCTTTACTCGATGCCCTTTATGCCACATCCATGGAAAAAATAATTGAAAATCTCAGTCTTTCTGAAGAAATAAGCAGCGCTCTGCTAAAACATGAAGGGCCATTCGGGCAACTGCTTCTACTGACAATAAAGCTGGAACAATCGGCATTCAACGAAGTACAGAATATCCTCTGCTCATTGTCAATCAGCCTTGATCAACTTCTTGAAGCTCAACTAAGTGCATTTAACTGGCGAAGTGATATAACCGGAGTCCATCGTTAAATCATTTTATTTTGGGATGTTATAAAGGGAGAGAAGATGACGACAGCAACTACAAACAACGTATCCTCCAAAGTGGAGCGAATTGAGTTCAAACGTCTGGGGTTTCGCCTGGAGCTGTTGCTATCTGCCGATGGCGTCACCTGCACTGCTACCTACACTCCTTCAGGCAATGGCACCCCCATGACAAATAACGAACTGCAAACCTTTCTGGCACAGGCAAAGATTAATGAAGGACTTATTGATTCTGCAATCAAGGTGCTGCTTGAAACATCTGCCCTGGGAAAACCGATAGATAATCTTGTGATTGCATTTGGCACCCAAATGGTGCCTGGAGATGACAGTACCATTAAACTTGCTGTAACTGATTCACTGGACGATGAACAGGAACAGCAAAACGAAAATGGCTCTTCTGATAATGGCAAGGTTGATTTGCGCAGGGTACAGAGTTTTCTTAATGTCAAAAATGGACAACTTATTGGCACAATCCTGTTGCCTGGTGAAGGCACACCGGGCCGTAGCGTGCGTGGACGTGTCATACCGGCCCAGCCAGGTCTGCCCCTTGAGATTGAATTGGTAAAAAATATCCGGCTTGGTGATGACGGTGTTTCACTATACGCAGAATCGGATGGGCGGCTCTGCTGGCATGGCAAAGAACTGTCCGTGGAAGATATCTATCTGATCAAAGGTGATGTAGACTTTAAGATAGGCAACATAGTCTATAACGGGTTTCTTGAAGTAAAAGGCGATATCCTTGATGGTTTTACAGTAAAATCAACCAAGGGGATAAAAGTTCATGGCAATATTGGTGTCTGCGATATTTTATCAGATGGCGATGTATCATTTTGTGGTATGAATGGACAGGGCAGAGGCAACATTAACTGTGGCGGAATTATACGCGCCAATTTCATTGCTGATGCCCTGATTGATGTTGAAGGGGATGTTCTGGTTGAAACAGAGATCAGAAACAGCTTCATTCATTCAAATGGCTGTATAAAAATCAACAAAGGTATCCTGGCTGGCGGTGAGTCTGTGGCACTTGGAGGAATAGAGTCAAATATTATCGGAACAGTAAGTTCCCAACGCACCAGACTGATTGCTGGTATCTGTTATAGAGACTTGACCGATCTGAATCAACTGTTTAATGAACTTAAAGATTTGGTTGCAAGATTCAGTGCTCCTGTCAAGACAATAGACGCTAAACAGTTCGCCACGACAAGAGCAGAGATTACAGCACGTATTCAGGCTGTACGTTCCCGCGAACATCCTGGACGAAATGCTAAAATAAATGTAAAAAAACGTCTGCACGAAGGTGTGTCAATAACACTGGGTCAGTTAAATGAAGATATCCGTGATGGTCGTGATGGCCCGTTCAGCATGATTGAAAACACCATTGAAGGTGGAATACGCTATCTCGGCCTGACTGATCTTTCGGTAAATGCAGAGCAGATTGAACAGGCTTTCATCCAGCAACAACAGATGCTTAAGCGGAATTTATCTGACAAATAACTTCGGAGAAAAGGCATGAAGGTACTGGTAGTTGATGACAACCCAATGGCAAGGAAAGTGCTGGTTATACCTCTTCAGAAATATGCCAGTTCTGTTGATCAGGCTGAAGATGGTGTGCAGGCAGTCAGGATGGTAGAACAGGCTTTAAGTGATAATACCCCCTACAATCTGGTCTGTCTGGATATCCAAATGACTGAAAAGGATGGCATTGAAACCTTGAGGGAAATCCGCTCTATTGAAAACAGGCTGGCAGAAAACAAGCCCTGTATCATATTTATGATTACTGCAAGCAGTTCTCCAGATGACATGATGGAGGCATTGCAATCAGGTTCCTGCGATGACTTTTTAACAAAACCGGTATTAATCAAAAACCTGACAGGATTAATGCAGAAACATGGCCTGATCTAACACAGCGCGTTCCATGTCTGGCTGTATATAAATAACTTAGTTGAAATCAAATCGGGTATCTCACGGATTATTTGTTAACTTGCTGGTTATCAGACAGTCGGAGGTGTACCATGGAATTAACTGAACTTATTGATGTAGAAGAATTCAGGAGACTGTGCGAGAGCTTCACTGCCCAGACCAGGGCAGTTTTGGCACTGCTTGACCTGGAAGGCAATATCATTGTGGCAACAGGGTGGCAAGATATCTGCACCAAGTTCCACAGGGTACACCCTGTCACTGCACAAAGATGCCGGGAGAGTGACACCATACTTGCCGGAAAGTTACGTCAAAGAGCAAAGTACAATGTTTACCAATGCAAAAACGGTCTGATTGATGTTGCATTTCCTATAATTATTGAAGACAAGCATATTGCCAACTTTTTTACCGGCCAGTTTTTCTTTGAAAAGCCTGATAAAAAATTCTTCATACAACAGGCTGAAGAGTTTGGGTTTGATAAGGAGACCTATCTTAAGGCGCTAGACAACGTCCCTGTTATCTCTGAAGACAAGATCAGGTCAATGATGGAGTTTTTCACGCTTCTCGTAAATCTGGTCACCAGAATGGGAGTTACCCAAAAGCAACTGAAAGATATTAACGAAACACTGGAGCAGCGGATAGAATCGGCTGTTAACGAACTACGCAAAAAGGATCAATTGATGATCCTGCAAAACCGCCAGGCAGCCATGGGTGAAATGATCAGCAACATTGCTCATCAATGGAAACAACCACTAAACAATCTGGGTATTATTCTGCAAAGCATGTCACTTGAGTACTCTGGCGGGCTATTGACCCCTGAAGAACTTGAGGCTGACCAGAAAAAATGCTTTGAACTAATCAGCTTCATGTCACAGACGGTTGATGATTTCAGATATTTTTTCCTTACAGACAAACTCAAGGAAAATTTTGGTATTCGGCAGGCAGTTACCCGTACGCTTGGGCTTTTATCCGCAAGTCTTCTGGAAAATAACATTAAGGTAAAAGTTGAGCCTGGTGATGAAGTTCAGGTGTCAGGCTATCCAAATGAATACGCTCAGGTGCTTCTAAATCTGCTGGGTAATGCCAGAGATGTATTTATTGAGCGCAAGATTGCAGCCCCTTTGATTACAATAGATATATTCACCAGGGCTGGGCAGGCTGTAACAACCATCAATGATAACGGAGGTGGCATACCGCTGGAAGTACTAAACCAGGTTTTTGATCCATTCTTTACAACCAAGTTACCGGACAAAGGAACCGGTATCGGACTGTTTTTGTCAAAAAACATTATAGAAAAGCGAATGGGGGGTAGTCTGACAGTGGATAACCACGATACCGGTGCCAGGTTCAAGATTGAAATGTCTCTTCAGGAATGACAAAATTCTGGATTTTTGCAAGATGTCCGAACTGACAGGCTATAAGATTTGTCTCAACAATGTAAGGACATTGCCTGTTTATCTGAAGAGGTCCTTAAAAAATAAATACAAAAAAACTAAAAACAGCCGATCATTTATTATTATCGCTTAACCTGCAATACCGCTGTCTTGAAACATCCTTCACATAACAAATAGTTATAACTTTTTGATTGAAGTAAAAAATGAAAACCCCCTTTTAAACAATGAGGTTATTTACTGAAGATGAGTAATATTGAAGAACAGGCTCCATGCTACTGCCCCGGAACCAGGATTGAAGTAGGTATTTTACTACCTGATGCATCTGTATTTCGCGATTGGGCCATTATTAATGAGGTAGAAGATGATCTTGTTCTATTGCAGCTTTCTCGCGATGTTTTGCCATCCGGCGTAACACTGCGAGTTGGTCAAATACTTACAATACGCAGTGAAATTGATTTTCAGATATATTCATCAAGTGCCTTTATTGTCAGCAAAGGATATGACCAGGAATTATTGCTCAGGCTTACAGGTAACATCAGTCGTGAAGAATTACGCGAGTTTTATCGCATCAACTCATTCCTTCCGATAAATACACACAGATTACCAGATCAGGACCCGATAACAGTAATGAACTATTGGGAAAAACAACAGGCCGAACGCCGGAAAACCGAAAATCTCAGAAGATTAAGACTGGAAGAAATAAGGCGTGAAAAGATTTTAGAAGAAGAGCGTGACAAGAAAAAGCTGTTTTATGAAAGCCACCTGATTGGCGACAAAATTGAACAGCAAGCAAAAGAAACCTATCAAGAACAAAATGAAGCCAATGAATATGAAGAAGTCGGGTTAAGTATTCCTGTAACCGCTGTCAATATAAGTGCTGGCGGTTTAAAAATGTCATCACCACAAGAATTCAGTAAAGATGAAGTTGTACTACTAGAAATTTTTGTGCCTACTTCAAAACAGTATATTGATGTTGTGGCAAGGGTTATTTTTTCAACACCGTGCGAATCATCGGACAAAGAAATTAAATTTTTTAACACAGGTATGCAGTTTACTCTGATTACCGAGTCTGCTCATTATGCCATTAATAATTATATCAGCAAGATACAGTTGCAAAGGATACGTCACAAAAAAGGATTGACAGATTTAAAGCCGTTAATCCCCGCAGCGTCACTTAAACCCGATATCTTTATTGGCACTGCAGACTCTTCTGATATCAAACAGGATAATCTTGAAAATCTGCCTGCTGCTGAGAAGTACAGATTCAGACATCTGTGCATCGGGTTACTTTTTATCAGCATAGCCTTACCGATATATTTTTACTATGCCAAATACAATCATAAATATACCAAAAATCAGATCCAGGTACAGGTTGAAGAAAGTATAAACAGAATAACACGCTAAGAAAAATGGAGTTAACTGCTGCACTCGCAAATGAATAACAAGCAGAAATTACGAGTGCATTATCATTAAATCAGTTACTCCTTTTAAACGCTGGCAATTTTGAAACCATCCAGACTATCACAACAATTCCCAAAACCAGGGTAACAAGAAAAAAAAGTAACGGTGACCACTGTGCATCCACCGGCACCTTTGTCATATCAAAATACGGCGTCAGATAACCGGTGCGGACACTATCCCTTAAGAAAGACATCAGATAAACAAGTGGCAGGGTAAGCCATAAAGAAATCATAACCCTGCGCTGATAACCTGTAACCAGAGTCGCAACTGCTAGTAGAATACCGATAGCCAGCAAGGCCGTTGATAGTGCATCACCACCCATAAAACGCTTCATAACCTCCTGCGGCAAGGTTAACAGAAACCATGTGCCGATAACGAACTGCAGCAGGGTAAGCCATGTAAAAAGCCGCATCCCCAGACGCTGCCCCGCCTCCGACACCTCAAAGTCATGCTTGAGAACGGTTGCCGCATAAACTGCCGTAAAAAGACCGCCAACAGCCAATGATCCTGTAATTATATGAATATAACGTGGTAACAGAACAGGGTCTGCAAGGTTTAAAAGTGTGCCCCCTGGTGTGGAAAACCAACGAATCCATGTCGATGGATTGATCATCATCGTCATATTGTTTGAAAAAATAAACCCAACAAGCAGCAGCAGAGCCAGGACGCCCATAAGCACAAACATTGCCAGATTACCCAATTTTTTAAAATTAAAGTCATATATGTAGGCCATATAGTAGGCAATGATCAGAATCGGTATCACAGCCAGCCAGAAAAGACCCATTAAAACAGTGCTGGAATAAAGCAGATGCCCGTAAATAACATTTACAAAAAGAAGGGGAGCTACTCCTAGGTTAACAGTAAACGCCACAAGAAAAGGCAATGCCTTTGCCAGTTCATCTGAAAGCTCATGATGGACACGACCCGGCAGAAGATGACTGACAAATGCGATCATACCTGCCCCAAGCAAGGCGTTCATTGCAAACAGATGCAGGGGAAAGGTAAGCATCAGCAAGAATTGAAACCAACCCCAATGGGCGGTAAGGTTATCAGCAACCGGAATCAGATCGGACGGATTCATTTGGCACCTCCTGTCTGTCTTGACATATAATCAGCCATGGCATCCTTCTCTTCAGATGTGCCGTTGTAGTCAGGCATGGATGGGTTAAGGGCGGGCAGACTGTCAAGGGATGAACGGATTTTCTCAAGGGACCAGCCTTTCATCTTTGGTTTAAGCTGATCCATACTGTGACAAGATGAGCAGTTTTCATCATACAGTGTAGCCCCCTTATCCACGCCAGGCGCAGCAGTTCCAGGATTATTCAGTCCAAACAGGTATACGGTCATGGCATCCTTGTCGGCTGGCGGGGCTGTATAATCAGACATTGCCGGATTTAGAGCAGGCAGCCTGTCCAATGCGCCACGCACTTTCTCTCTTGACCACCCGGCCATCTTAGGTTTCAGTTCCTCAGCACTATGACAGGCAGCACAATTTTCTTCAAAAAGCGTCTTGCCACGGTCATCGCCAGTTCCGGCATTTTCTGTCAGCGGTTTATTGTGAAGACCATTGGTCAAATAGGCTGCCAAAGCCTTCAGCTCAGATTCATTACCTGCAAACGGAGGCATAAAATAGCGCTTTTCGTGAATAGTCGCCAGATACTTGCGCATGGCATTGTAGCTCATGTTTCTGGTACGTACAAAGATATCATTGTTGAACCCTTTAAGGGTATGGCAGGCAAAACACTGATGCAGAAACAGTTCCTTTCCTGCCTCAATCTGGTTATCTGCATTAATTTCCTTATGCTTTACCCACTTTGCATTTTTAAGGAACCCCTCTCGATTAATCCGCTCCACCTCTTTTTTGAGGATACTGTTTGAATACATAACCTCATTAACTACAAACGGCCGTCGTGCTGCCTCACGGGTCCATTCAAAAGCTCCCATATAACCCATGGCGGCAATCATTACTATCACTATAAGGCCACGGGTTCTGGCACCCGGATTAAGCAGGATAAGAGTTATCAAAAGACCGGCAAGGGCAGCCATTGAAAAGGCCCCAACCATAACAGCATTGCTGATTGTTGGAGATGCGCCACTGACCAGTCTGCCAGCTTGTAACGGCAACACAGAAAGATACCACCAGCCTGCCGGCAACGACAGCGCCAGAGACGACAGGGCCCAGATGCCGGAATAACGGATCATACGGTGTCTGGCTGTCTCATCACCAATAAAGGTGGCTGTCAGAAAACCATAACAGCCAGCCAGCATAAAACTCATAAAACTGCGAAAAAAAAGTGACGGCCAGAAGGTGGGATTAAAAAAGCCTGACCAGAAATTGTTATTGGTTATCCATGCCCCGGGAGTCAGCATAAAACCGATAATACCATTAATCAGAAAAAGGCTGAACCAGGCAGCACCAAAATATATCCAACCGATGATCTGGTGTGTACGGTCATCCATTTTTCCGAAAGTATAGAAATATATAAAAAGCGCAACTATCTCCACCAGAAAGAAAACCCACTCAGTGGCCCAGCCAAACACAAAGGTGTGGATTAAAAGTGACGTGGCAGCAGGGTGAATCAGCGAAATCACAAACCAGATCGCAACTCCGGTGAGCCCCCCGAAAACCATGGTCAGCAACATGAAAAATTTGGTATGCCTTTTGACAAAAGCCATAATCGAGGCATCCTGCTCTCGAATAGCCTTTCTTTCGGTCAGCACCAGATATAATCCGCCACCAACAGCAAAATGGGAGACAAATACATGTACAATTGCCACCAGAGCTATCAGCAGACCGCCACCAAATGATGGAACATACCAGACAGGATAGTTCATAACATGGATCCTCCTGTAATCTTTGCAGCCAGTTCGACTGCCTCAAGGCTGACAAGCTCTTGTTCTCCATCAGCCATCCGCTTGAGAGTAACCTTATTTGTTTCGATCTCTGTTTCACCAATAACAATGCTGTAGCGGGCCTTTAATTTGTCTGCGCGCCTCAACTGACTCTTAAGGCTCTTTGCCTCGGCATCGGCCTCAACCCTCAAACCTGCATCCTGCAATCCGGACATAATTCTGAAACCTGTTTTTCTGGCTGAATCTCCCATAACAGCTACAAACAGATCCGGAACCTGTTCAAAGCTTCGATCCCCAAGTAACAGTGCCACCCGTTCAACACCAAGAGCAAAACCGATACCAGGAACAGACGGGCCACCAAGCTGCTCCACCAGTCCATCATAACGGCCACCGGCCGCAACTGCAGACTGTGCCCCCAAAAGACCGGTCACCAGCTCAAATGTGGTGCGGGTGTAGTAGTCCAGCCCCCTTACCATCCTTGAATTCAGACTGTACGGAACATCAGCGGCATTCAGATAACCCTGCACCCCTGAAAAATGGGTGTCACAATCAGGGCAGAGGTAATCAGATATGGTAGGTGCCCCCTGTGTAGCAAGGATACAGCCTGGAACCTTACAGTCCAGTACCCTGAGCGGGTTAGTAGCCTGACGGCGACGACAGTCTGCACACAAAGCATCCTGACAGCCGGACAGGAAGTTGACCAATGCCCTGCGATAGGTCGGACGGCAGACAGGACAGCCCAAAGAGTTAATCTGCAGACTTGGTTCGGTCAGTCCCAATTCCTGAAACAGACGACTGACCAGATGTAATACCTGGGCATCAACCATCGGGTCGGTAGAGCCGATCGCCTCGACTCCAATCTGGTGGAACTGGCGGTATCGCCCTTTCTGCGGACGTTCATGGCGGAACATCGGGCCCATGTAACAGAGCTTGGTAAGGCTGTCCAGTGCGTAAAGCTTGTGCTCAATAAAGGCCCGCACCACACCGGCAGTCCCTTCCGGACGCAAGGTAAGACTGTTACCCCCCTTATCGGCAAAGGTATACATCTCTTTTTCAACAATATCGGTGGTATCCCCGATTGAACGGCAGAACAGTTCGGTCTTTTCAACAACAGGAACACGGATTTCCTGAAAGCCATAGCGAGAGAAAACCTTACGGGCAGTTTGTTCAATAAATTGCCAAAGTCCAGATTCAAACGGGAGAAGATCATTAAATCCCTTGATAGCTGATATTCCCACTTGCAGATTACCCCTTTTCATATAAAAACAGATTGATTACTTTATATAGTTGTAACTATTCAATGCCATACCGGCTCTACTTTACAAATCCTATCTGGAAACGTCAAAATATTTCCCCTGCGGGTGATGAAACACCAGCGCTGAAACAGATGCCTCCGGGTCCATCATATAACCCTCAGTCAACTGGATTCCAACCTGCTCCGGCTTTAACAGGTCGAACAGTTTTTTCTGATCCGACAGGTCAGGACATGCAGGATAGCCGAAAGACACACGTATACCCTGATATTCGGCATTAAAAGTCTGCTTCATCGTCAAAGATGGATCATCAACAATCCCCCAGGATGTCCTGATCCGCTTGTGCAGATATTCAGCAGTGGCTTCAGCAAGTTCCAGGGCAAGGGCCTGCAACAGGTGAGAGTTGAGATAATCGCCGGCAGACTTCCACTTTTCAGCCAATTCACGTACACCATAACCGCAAGTTACTGCAAGAAGTGCTATATTATCCTTTTCACCGGTTTCAATCGGACGTACAAAATCAGCCACACCAAGCTGCTCCCCTGCTCTCTGGCGCGGCAGGCAGAAACGGGTTGCTTCGCTACCGTCAGGATTAAAAAGTATCAGATCATTTCCATCGGCGTTTGCCTGATAAAAACGGTAGATAGCCTGGGGCTGTATCAGTCTTTCCTGTATAACCCTTTCCAGCATCGCCTCAACGGTCAGGTGCAGTCTGGTAGCCTTGTCATCCTTGCCAGCCAGCAGTTTCTCAACAGAACCACCAAGCCCCAAATGTTTGGTGTAAAGCATCTGGCGATTAAGGTAAGGGATAATCTGGTTAACCGGAATATCACGTATGATATGCTGTTCAAAATCAGGTGGTGACAGGACAGGATGGCTGCTGCTGATTGATGATCTTACCGGTGCTGCAGGTTTTGAAGGCTGGTCAGCCGCTCTGGATGCCGTTGCCCTTGCTTCCATCTCCTGTCTTTTTGAGATTTCACGCATCAAAACTTGGCGGTGTTCCTGATCAGCCAGTTGATTGGCAAGTTCCAGACCTGCCATTGCATCTTTTGCATACAATACCGGACCGCCGTATTCCGAAGCGATCCTGGTGTCAGCAAAGACCCGTGAAAGTGCTGCCCCTCCTACCAGCAGAGGCACATCAATACCGGCTGCCTTCAGATCTGCTGCAGTTACGGTCATCTGCAAGGCACTCTTCACCAACAGACCGGAAAGTCCAATAAAATCAGGATTTTCACGCTTGGCCGCAGCAATCAGCTCCTCAGGCCCAACCTTGATCCCGAGGTTGACTATCTGAAAACCGTTGTTTGAAAGGATAATCTCCACCAGATTCTTGCCTATGTCGTGTACATCTCCCTTAACTGTTGCCAGCAGCATCTTGCCTTTGCTGGATGTCTCGTTCTTTTCAAGGTAAGGTTCCAGGTACGACACCGCAGTCTTCATAGCCTCTGCTGATTGCAATACCTCAGCCACAATCAACTGATTTTCGTTAAAAAGCCTGCCAACCTCAGCCATACCGGCCATAAGTGGTCCGTTAATAATATCAAGCGGTTTATCGCCACGAGACAACAAGGTATCCAGATCAGCACTCAAGCCATCCTTGATTCCTTCAACTATATACAGACCAATTCTCTCATCAATTGGCAGTTCTTTCCCAGGTATATTTGTAACCGGTTTTTTATCACGGAAGGCAGCGGCAAAGGCGGCAACCGGATCATGGCCACGCCAGAAGATCAGGTCTTCAGCAAGTTTAAGTTCTGCTTCAGGTATAGATGCGTAACGTACCAGTTTTTCAGTGTTAACTATCGCATATCCCAAACCTGCCTTAACGCAGTGGTAAAGGAATACCGCATTAAGAGTCTCACGTCCTGCTGCCGGGAGTCCAAAAGAGACATTTGATATACCAAGTATGGTGCTGCACTGCGGAAATTCGGCAGATATAAGCCTCACACCTTCAATCGTCTCTACAGCAGAGCCGATGTAATTCTCATCACCACTGCCAACCGGAAAGACCAATGGGTCAAAGATCAGGTCTTCAGGTCTCAAACCGTATTTATTGACGAGCAGATCAAAGGAACGCCTTGCAACCTCCAGTTTACGGTCTCTTGTAACAGCCATGCCGTTTTGGGGATCATCATCAATACAGCCTACCACTACAGCACCACCGAATTTTTTTATCAGAGGGGTTACCGTTGCAAAACGTTCCTCACCATCTTCCAGATTGATAGAATTTATAACACATTTACCCTGCAGCCGCTGCAATGCCAGCTCAGTCACAGCAGGGTCAGTTGAGTCTATCATAATCGGAGCCCGCACCTTTTTGGGCAGATACAGCAGCATCTGCTCCATATCTGCCAGCTCGTTCCGATCAGGATTTGCCACGCAGATATCAATTACCTGTGCTCCTGTCTTGATCTGGGCACGGGCGATCTCTGAGGCCTCTTCAAACTGTCCGGCAACAATCATGTTCTTGAACTTGCGTGATCCGATTACATTGGTGCGCTCACCAACCAGAATCGGCCTGTTGTCATCTTCAATAAAAAGAGGCTCTATTCCTGATATCAGTCTGCGTCTGGCTGTAACCGGTTTACGGGGTGACTTGCCGGCTGCCATGGCCGCTATAGCCGCAATATGAGCTGGTGATGTTCCGCAGCAGCCTCCTACTATGTTTATCCAGCCCTGTTCAATAAAACGGGACAGTTTTTGCGCCAGAGACTCCGGTGATTCAGCATAATGTCCATTCTCATCAGGCAATCCCGCGTTGGGGTAAACAGAGATATGGCAGGTTGCCAGTGCTGAAAGGGAGCGCAGATGATCGGTCATAAACTCCGGTCCGGTTGCGCAATTAAGACCAATGCTGATCAGCCCCAGATTTTCCTCAAGGTGGGTCAGACTTGCATAGAGCGCCTCTACATTCTGTCCAGCCAGCATGGTGCCAGCTGGCTCAATAGTACCTGATATCATTAGGGGAACCCTTTTACCTGTCTCCTCAAAAGCCAGCCTGATCCCTTCGGCGCCTGCCTTCAGATTAAGGGTGTCCTGTGCGGTCTCAAGCAACAGCAGATCAGAGCCACCAGCCAAAAGGCCAACTGTCTGCTGTTTGAATGAATTAACAAGTTGCTGAAAGGTAACCCCGCCGGTTACGGATATTGTGCGGGTTGTGGGGCCCATTGAACCGGCAACAAAACGGGGCCTGTCCGCAGTGCTTAAACTGTCACAGGCCTTACGCGCAACTAGGGCAGCAGCCCTGTTCAGTTCAAACACCTTTTCCTGAAGGCCGTATTCGGCCAGGACTATATCAGTAGACCCGAAAGAACAGGTCTCAACAATATCAGCACCTGCATTCAGATAGGCCAGATGTATATCCTCGATAATATCCGGCCTGGTCAATACCAGCATCTCATTACAACCCTCGTACTCCGGACCGCCAAAATCAGCGGCAGTCAGGTTACGCTCCTGTAACTGGGTTCCCATTGCCCCGTCAAGGATCAGAATCCGTCTGGAAAGAATGTCGTTGATTATATTATTGCTCATAAATTTCCTTTTTTGATAGTAATCCTGGACACCTTATCAGGTCTCTCATTTACAACGTACCGATATTTATGAAGTAATCCGCTAATCACAGCCGCCCACTGCAGGCATCGTAAACAATACCTTGCAGCACTGTTACAGCCGAGGCACCGGTCTTGATACCTGTATCGGCCCGGTACAGGCGTTCAAAAAATGCAAGTAATTCAGGCACAGTATTTTTTTTAGCCTGTATAACCAAATCCCCCATAAAATATGAATTTATTTTGAGTTGCCTGCCGATCTCTGCCGGAGCAATTTTTTGATCAAGCAGTTCCCTGATCTTCCAGATTCTTCTGAAATGGCTTGCCAGTGCCCCCAGAATCATTACTGCCTCTTCGCCATTCTGCAGCATTGATTGCAGGGTTGCCAGTGATTTTGGCAGGTTCTTTTCTCCCACAAAACGGGCCAGCTCAAAGGCGGTAAAGGTCTTGCTCTGGCTTACAATCACCTTGACATCTTCCACTCCGATCACAGGACGATTACCTGCATAAAGGGCAGCCTTTTCAATCTGGGATACCAGTTCCTGCAGATTGTTGCCCACCATCTGGGAGAGCATTTCCGCACCGGCCCCGTCAATTTTTTTACCCTGCAACTGTGCCTCTGCTGCAATAAACGACCCTAGTCTGTTATCAGACAATTTGGAAAATTCCAGGGCACC
>DYNH01000036.1 GCA_020721175.1 Trichlorobacter lovleyi
CATATTATCGGCTATCTGCAGGATTTTCTGTTTTCACCGGAACGGGCCCGTTCACCGGTTTCGATCCTTTCTGGCGGTGAACGGAACCGGTTGCTGCTGGCCAAGCTGTTTACCAAACCTGGAAACGTACTGGTGCTGGATGAGCCGACCAATGATCTGGATGCCGAGACACTGGAACTGCTGGAAGACCTGTTGATTGATTACAGTGGCACTCTGCTGCTGGTCAGCCATGATCGTGAGTTTCTGAACAACGTGGTCAGCTCTACACTGGCGATTAGCAGCGACGGCACTGTTAAGGAGACCGTGGGGGGCTACGATGACTGGCTGCGCGAACAACAGCCTGAGTCTGTGCAGTCGGTTTCACTCAAAAAGGTGCATGAAAAGGTGAGACAGCAGAAAGAGAAGCCCCGCAAACTAACCTTTAAAGAAGAGCGTGAACTTGAGTCATTACCGGATAGGATAACCGTACTGGAGGCAGAGCAGGGGCAGATACATTTGACACTGGCGGATCCTCAATTCTACAAAAATGCCGGTGCAGAGGTGGCGCGCCTTAATGCCCGTCTGGAAGAATTGGAAGCAGAGTTGCTGGTTGCATTGGAAAGATGGGAAGAACTTGAGGAACTGCGATGAGATGTTGGTCTGGTTCACATGATTTATGGTTTTGCAGGTGAGAATGTGGTACATGAAGGATTAAGGATTAAGGATGAAGGGATTGTAAAAGTCCCCTCCCCCCTGGCGGGGAAGGGCTAGTACCATGTAACATTATTTATTTCGTGAAGTAGGCCGGTTCAAGCGCAGCAGAACCGGCGCTTTGATATGCAAATTATGCCGGATGCGCTTTGCTTCATCCGGCCTACATTATACGAACATTTTTGTTTTACAGGGTACTAGGGTGTGGGGGGAAGCCCCATATAATGGTGAATGCTGCATGGTGAAGAATGATATTGGATATATGAGAAGGGCATTGGCACTGGCTCGCAGGGGGGTTGGCAAGACGGCTCCCAATCCTGCTGTAGGTTGTGTGATTGTCCGTGATGGCCAGTTGGTTGGGGAGGGGTGGCATAAAAAGGCAGGAACTCCCCATGCCGAGGTGCATGCACTGGCCATGGCCGGTAACGCTGCCTCTGGCTCTGATGTGTACGTGACCCTTGAACCCTGTTGTCACTATGGAAAGACGCCGCCATGTACAGATGCCCTGATTGCGGCAGGTGTAAGGCGGGTTGTGATTGGCATGATTGATCCGTTTGTGCAGGTTGCCGGAAACGGGGTGCTGGCGCTGCGTAAGGCTGGTATAAAGGTAGATGTCGGAGTTCTGGAAGAAGAGTGCCGGTATCTCAACAGGGGCTTTATAAAGTCTGTTGTCAGCGGTATGCCTTATATTATCTATAAGTCAGCCATGACAATGGATGGTTTTATTGCCACATCAACTGGCCACTCGCGTTGGATAAGCTGTGAAAAATCCCGCCGTCTTGCTCATATTTTAAGGGCGGAATCTGATGCGGTGATGGTAGGCGTGGATACGATCCTGGCTGATAATCCCCAACTTACGGTTCGTCATGTCAAGGGACGCAATCCGTTAAGGGTGATTGTGGATACCCGTTTGCGCACACCTGAAAGCGTTAATCTTTTAAACTGTGATGATGCAGACATGACCATTATTGCAACAACTGAATCAGATCCCGCCATGCATCAGCGCTATCTTTCACTTGGCGTTTCGGTGCTGGTCTGTCGTGAATCAGAAGGTAGGGTTGATATGGCTGATCTGTTGCCCAGGCTCTGCAGACGCGGAATTCAGAGTATCCTGCTGGAGGGGGGGAGTCATTTGGCCGGCAATCTACTGCAATACGGACTGATTGATGAATGTATCTTTTTTTACGCCCCCAAGATCACTGGTAACGGTTTTCCCCCATTTTCCATCAAGGGGATAAATACCATGGATGAGGCGATCAAGTTTAATATACAAAGGGTTCAGATGTCCGGTAAGGATATTTTGGTCTATGCACGACCGGAGGCAGTATGTTCACAGGCCTGATTGAGACAACTGGCAGAATGTTGGCCCTGCACCGCAGGGGGGAAGGGGCTATGCTTGAGGTTTCAGCCCCTCTGCCGGTTAAAGAGATAGCTGTTGGTGACTCCATAGCGGTAAATGGTGTATGTCTGACTGTTGTCGGTATGCAGGGAACGCGTTTTAAATTTGATGTCTCGCCGGAGACAGTAGAGCGCACTACCTTCGGTCTGTTGCAGCCCGGCAGTGCGGTGAATCTGGAGCGTGCCCTCAAGTTTGGCAGCAGACTGGATGGTCATCTTGTAACCGGCCATATTGATTGTGTTGGCAGGTTTGAGAGCAGGGTTGCAAGGGGGAATTCAGTTGTTATCCGGTTTAGTGCATCACAGGAATATTTAAGGTTATTGGTTGAAAAAGGTTCTGTTGCACTGGATGGTATCAGTCTGACAGTAAACAGTGTGACAGACAGTGATTTTTCAGTTTCCATTATCCCGCATACCCTCTCCCACACAACCCTTGCCGAAGCTGTGACCGGTACTGCTGTAAATATTGAGACAGATATAATCGGAAAATACGTGGCCAGGTTTGTTGCGCCCCATACCGGTTCCAGGGGGATTGGTCTGGATATGCTGATTAAAAACGGGTTTGTTTAGTTTAAGGTAAGGGCATAGAATAAAAGTTAACTCATTTAACACTGGAGGCACTTTCAAAAAGAAGGAAACGGAGAACAGAATTATATGGGTGTTTGTAAGATTGAAGAGGCAATAGAAGATATCCGTCAGGGTAAGATGGTCATCCTTGTGGATGATGAGGATCGCGAGAATGAAGGGGATTTGACCCTGGCTGCGGACAAGGTTACACCCGAGGCGATCAATTTTATGGCAAAATACGGCAGGGGGCTGATCTGTCTGACCTTAACGCCGGAAAAATGTGATTCACTTGATTTGACTCCAATGGTGCGTGATAATACCTCGCCCTTTGAGACGGCTTTTACCATATCTATTGAGGCAAAGCGTGGCGTTACTACCGGAATTTCCGCAGCCGATCGCTCGCATACCATTTTAACGGCTGTAGCGCCGGATGCATCACCAGCCGATCTGGTCAGTCCGGGCCATATTTTTCCCTTGCGGGCCAGGCATGGAGGGGTACTGGTAAGAACCGGGCAGACAGAGGGATCGGTTGATCTTGCCAGGCTGGCAGGACTTACCCCGGCCGGTGTAATATGTGAGATTATGAATGACGACGGTACAATGTCCCGTATGCCGGAGTTGCGTGAATTTGCCCTGCATAATGGATTAAAGATATGCACGGTGGCAGATTTGGTTGCGTATCGCCTTAAACATGAACATCTGGTGAGGACCGTGGCTGATGCAGAGCTGCCCTCACGCTACGGTGGTGACTGGCGGGTTGTGGCCTTTGAAAACGATGTGGATAATCTGGATCATATTGCACTGATCAAGGGGGATATCTCCGGTGAAAATCCTGTTCTGGTAAGGGTTCATTCAGAGTGTCTGACCGGAGATGTGATGGGCTCTCTGCGCTGTGACTGTGGTGAGCAGTTGCATAAGGCGATGGAGGCGATTGATCGTGAAGGCAGAGGTGTGATCCTTTATATGCGGCAGGAGGGGCGCGGAATAGGTCTGATTAACAAGCTTAAGGCATATGAACTGCAGGATCAGGGGATGGATACGGTGGAGGCCAACCAGCATCTTGGATTTAAGGCAGATATGCGTGATTATGGGGTTGGCGCTCAGATTCTGCTGGCACTGGGCATACACAAGATCCGGATAATGACCAATAATCCCCGCAAACTGGTCGGTTTGCAAGGCTACGGCATAGAGATTGTTGATCGTGTGGCGATTGAGGCAAATCCTACCTGCTCAAATCTCAGCTACCTCAGGACCAAGCGCGACAAACTTGGCCACCTGCTTAAAAAAGTATGATGCGGATTCTGCTTCATACCTGTTGCGGTCCATGTACCCTTTATCCTTTATCTGCCCTGCGCAGCGAAGGGATGGAGGTCAGTGGTTTTTTCTATAACCATAACATCCACCCATATCAGGAGTATGTCCGGAGACGGGATACTACACAACAGATGGCCGATCTTGAAGGAATGCCCCTTATTGTGCAGGATCAGTATCTGCTGGAAGAGTTCCTGGCAAATGTAGCGGGTGATCCGGAAAAACGTTGTGGTTACTGCTATGAATCAAGGCTTGAAGCTACGGCAATGGCAGCAGGGAATGGCGGATTTGATGCCTTTACCTCTACGCTGTTTTACAGCCGCTACCAGAACCATGAGCTGATGCGGCAAAAGGCAGATGAGGCGTCGCAAAAACACGGTGTTAAGTTCCTCTACCGTGATTTCAGGCTAGGCTGGCAGGAGGGGATACGGCTTTCAAAGGAGCTGGGGCTCTATCGGCAGCAGTATTGCGGTTGCATTTACAGTGAAAAGGATCGTTACTATCGTTGTAAAGCCAAAACCAAGCCATCCCGTACTTCTGCTCCGGAACCTTTGAAAAGTGTGAGCTGAAAACGGACCAGTCATTTTAAACAGTGATCATGAATCCCCAAAACTGTCAGTCAATAATTCTCTCAACATTAAACTTCGGAGAAAGTGACCGTATTGTATCCATTTTTACACTTGAACACGGTCAGATTAGAGCAATAGCCAAGGGAGCCCGCGCCAGCCGTAAAAGATTTGGCGGGTTGCTGGAGCCACCTAACCGGCTTGATCTGATGATTTCCATGAAGGAGGAAGGTTTAAGCCGGATTGAAAAGGTTGAAAGGGCAGCATTTCACTCTGAACTTCGCAACTCACTTGAATCTATGGCATTGGCACTGTATGTTTGCGAACTTGTCAGGTCAGTTACACCGGAAGGGCATCCGTTCCCCCGGCTTTTCCGTTTGTTGTCTGCACTGCTTGAGTATATTTCACTAAATATCGCCACAACGGCTGACCGGTATTTTTTTGAAATAAACCTGCTTAATATACTGGGGTACAGGCCATTGATGGATGAAAAATTACTTAATCCGCTGGTTAACTGCCTTAAAACCGGAACCTTTGGCAAGGTTGTCTTTAACAGTTATGAGTTGATTGCTGCTGGGCAGTTATTAAACAGAGAAATTGACGGATTGTGTTCTCATTCGCTTAAGAGTCGCACATTTCTGGAAAATTTGATCTAAAGTCAACGGTCAAGGTTTACAGGTCTTGTTTTTCCTGACCCATTGACAACTAAAATCAGTTACTAAGGCTTGGGTCTTGTATGACTAAAATGAAAGTGCCAGGGGAAAATATGCAGAACCCGTGGAGAATGGTTAGTTTAATCATTGTAGTCTGCGTTACGCTAGTTATGCCTCAGCAGTTATGGTCGGCATCTGAATTTGAGCTTGACCTTAAAGAGTTTAAAAAGCCATCTACCCCTCTTCCTTCATTTACCCAACAAAAAAAATACAAAAAAACCTATAAAAGACGATATGGCTCATCAAAATATGCTGTTAATAGAGAAAAAAATCCGGATAACCTCAAGTTACAGCAGGCCTTGACATTGGAGCCGGTTATAGCTGTTGCACCATCAGAACTGGCTTTAAAGGGGGGTAATGCCTGTAGGCTGGCAGAACAGATGGCTGTTGCAGTGGCACGTCCAGTGCCCGCAGATTCTTTGCTTCACGGGTTAAGCCTGAAAACTGTGGCGGCGGTAAATGCCTCAGGAGTGAATGTGCTTGTAACTTGCGGTATACCACCGGCCGAGGCATATACATTTGAGAGGCTTTTAGCGTTTCACTCTGTACAACTGTTGAATATCAATGGGGATGAATCTGATTCAGAGGTTAGTGACAAGGTTAATCAAGCACTTGGGCTGACCTTTATGATTGAAAAAGATGATATCTCAATAAATGGCGATCTGATCTATCTGTATCCTGCCGGTACAGACCGTCAGAGGGCCCTGCGTCTGATGGTGCAACCTTGATGGTTTTTGATAAGCCAAGTTGATCAGGGGGCAGGTTCTTACCTTGACAGATGCAGGTGTCAATCCATGTCTTACCTTAGCCTTCCTCTGGTGCCACCATACTGGAAAAATGCAATCAGATTAAACTCTTCTTTTTTATACCCTTTGGGCAGATTACCCATTGGCCCGATCATCCTCAGGGTACGAAAGACCTCGTCATCAAGAATTCTGCTGCCAGAACTGTCTAGCAGCTTGATCTTTATAATCTCTCCGTTTTTGTTGAAGGTTATCTTGACAGGTGTTACTCCTTCAACCCCACGTAAGGCTGCCTCTTGGGGATAACGCCATACCCCGTACACAGATGTCTCGAAACGTCTTAGAAATGAACCAAACTGAATGTCGTCGGTATTAAGGAATTTTGTACTTCCCTCATCAATATCTTCTGCAAAACGGCGTCTGTAATTCTCTTCCAGCTTGGCCATTCTGCCAGCGCTAGGCATCAGATTAGGTGTTAATTTGCCTCCTCCCTCACCTGTCTTCTGCTCTGTCTTGGGTTTGCGGCGAAGCAGTTCACTGACAGAAGGAGGGGCTTGCTCCGGTGGGTCAGGCACACCTTGCCGTTCTGCAGGGGGGGAAGGTTTTACACGTGCAGATTGTGAGGGGGACTGTCTTGGCAATGGGGTGGATGGTACAGTAACAGGCTTGGGAGCGGTCTCTCTTGCAACACGATGCCGCTGGTCAGAAGGACGGGTTTTTTCAGGTTTCACCGGCGGTTCAAGAACTTTCAGGTCCGGCATATCCTGCAGATCAATAAAGGTGGGTTCAGACATCTGCTGTTTTTTTTCTTCAGGCCAAAAATATAAAGCTGTAAAGCCCGCAACATGCAGGATTACTGAAACCAGCAGCAGGTACAGAAACAGCTTTTCGACATAATTTTCTGAAGACAGACCTCTGGACAGGGCCAAACCCTCCTGAATAAACTGGAAAGGGGATGCTTTATTGGCATCCCCTCCCGTCTTAAGCTCTCCGCTCTGTCGTTTACCTTAAAGGTCCTCTGGCGAGTTCCTTGAAAGATGGGTATCAATATACCGCTTCAGGCAAATCCCGCGTACAGAGGGCAGCACACCACGGCAGGGAACGATCCCGTTTTATACTAAGTATTCCGCCCAGGCGCTACAGGTTCACGGGCAGAGCAGAGAGCAACCATCCTGATTTCATCCTAGCCCCAGATGACGATAATTTCAAGTTCTTTATGCATTGCCTGAAGCAAGACAGCTTTTTAACCGATCAAGATCTGCCATCAACGCATCAAAACCGGGAAAGGTCAAAGATTGCGGGCCATCCGAAAGCGCCTTTTCAGGCTCAGGATGTACCTCTACCAGCACCCCGTGGGCGCCTGCTACCAATGCGGCCTTTGACATCGGGATCACAAGGCTTCGTTTACCAGTTGCATGTGACGGGTCCACCATAATCGGCAGGTGTGTAAGTTCTTTGACAAGTGGGACCATTGCCAGATCCAGTGTGTTACGGGTGGCTGTCTCAAAGGTGCGAATGCCCCTTTCACACAGGATAACCTGATCGTTCCCTTCTGACAGGATATATTCGGCAGCGGCCAGAAATTCCTCAATAGTGGCGCTCATGCCTCGTTTCAGCAATACCGGCTTTCTGATCTTGCCCAGTTCACGCAAAAGGTCAAAGTTTTGCATATTGCGGGCACCAACCTGCAGGAGATCAGCATAATCGGCAACAAGAGCCACATTATCCGGACTCATTACCTCTGTCACAATTGGCAGACCTGTTGCTTCACGGGCCTTGGCCAGCAGAACAAGCCCCTCTTCGCGCAGTCCCTGGAAGGTATGTGGCCCGGTTCTTGGCTTAAATGCCCCTCCACGCAAAAGATCAGCCCCGGCCTGTTTAACAAATCTGGCTGTCTTGAGTATCTGCTCTTCTGATTCAACAGCGCAGGGACCTGCTACCACAACTGCCCTTTGGCCTTCTCCAATCTTCACACCGGCTACATCTACTATAGTGTTTTCAGGGTGAAAATCCCTGGATACCAGTTTGTATGGTTTGGACACATGTATAGCCTGCTGAACCCCGGGCAGATCACGGATGTTGGTGTCATCTACATAACCCTTGTTACCCAGAACACCTATGGCTGTTCTCTCACTGCCAGGGATAGGAGCAGCTGTAAATCCCATTTCGGTGACAGACTTGATTACGTTGTCAATATCAGACTGTACTGCATTATGACTCATTACAATTAGCATCGGAATCCTTTCTTGATTATCCCTTTAAGGGCTTTAAAGGAAATATTACTGTTGCCGTGTGGCGATCTGTCTCAGCCTGTCCAGCTTTAGTATGGTTACCTTGCCACCATCCGTTTCAATAATCCCTTCTTCCCGCAATTTGCGAAGGGTGCGTGAAACAGTTTCGTTTGCGGTGCCCAGTTGTTTTGCCAGCTCACCCTTTTTAACCCCAAGCTCCATATAGGTAATACCACCATAACAGGTTGATTTCTCTGTAGCCCGTTTAAGCAGAAAAGAAGCCAGTCTTGAAGTTACATCTGCAAAGGTAAACTCTTCAATCTGACGCACAAAACGACGCAAGGCCAGCGACAGTGAGATAACCAGATTCAGACCAAATTGCGGATTACTTGACATCAGTTCCAGAAAGCCGTTTTTGGGCAGGAAAAGAACCTCTCCGGCCTCAAGTGAGCGGGCATCAGCCGGATATGTACCGTCTCCGAAAAAGGCTGCTTCAGCAAAGGTTTCGCCCGGACGAACAAAGTGTAATAGCTTTTCACGCCCGTCGGTTGACACCTTGCACATCTTTATAAGACCACTTATCAGCAGATAAAAACCGGTTGCCTCTTCACCTTCGTTAAAAAGTGTCTCGTCTTTGCCAAAACTGCGACGCACTGCAATGGTTGCAAGAGAACCGAGATCAGCCTCATTAAGGCCGGAGAACAGTAATGATCTTTTTAAAACAGGTATTAGTTCCATTATTTAAGGATAACAGGCAGTTTAACGCTGCCTTACAAAGTCAGTTACCTTTGCGGCAACCTGTTGTGGGGTCAGGCCAAACTGCTCTGCCAGCACCTCTGCCGGCGCTGATGCGCCAAACTGTTGCCAGCCTATAAATAGCCCTTCTTCACCAAGCAGTTTTCCATAAGATTCGCCTCGGCCAGCCTCAATTGCAACTCTCTTGATCCCTTGAGGGAGCAAGGAATAACGGTATTCAGGTGGTTGTGCCATGAATGTTCCTATATCCGGTACAGAAATCACCCTTGCAGGAATTCCGCTTTCCGCAAGTAACCTTGCTGTATCAACAGCAAGGGATACCTCTGAGCCGGAGGCCATCAGGGCTACAACCGGGTTCTCTGCATCAACCAGCAGATATCCACCCATCAATGGCATGGTTTGGTCAAAATCAGCAGAACGTTTTAGCAGCGGCAGTTTCTGGCGTGTCAGTATCAGGGCTGTTGGGCCGTTATGATATTTAAGTGCGGAGTACCAGGCCAGGGCAGTCTCTATGGCATCGGCAGGCCGGATTACCTGCAGCCCGGGGATCATCCTCAGCGCAGCAGTCTGCTCAATCGGCTGGTGGGTTGGGCCATCCTCACCAACAGCGTAGGAATCATGGGTAAAGATATAGATCACCTGCTGGTTCATCAGGGCTGAAAGTCTTATGGCAGGCCGGCAATAATCCGAAAATACAAGGAAGGTAGCGCAGAAGGGGATAAAGCAGCCGTAAAGCGACATACCGTTACAGATTGCCCCCATGGCATGTTCACGGATGCCAAAATGCAGGTTGCGGCCTCCAAAATCAGCGGCCTGCACAGAGAGGCCTCCCTTGATATCACTGTTGTTTGATGGAGAGAGGTCTGCTGAGCCACCTGCAAGGGCAGGTAACAATGCTGCCGCCTTCTGCAGTACTGTTCCGGAGAGCGAGCGGGTGGCACCATCCTTTCCTGATACAGCGGCCAGCAGTTCATCAGCCAGATTATCAGGCATCTGCTTTTGCCAGGTGTTGTCCCAAAGTGCTGCCTTTTCAGGATTAGCAGTCCGCCAGGTTTTAAAACCAGCCTGCCAGTTATCGTATCCGGTTTTAAGGGCAGTAACACGGTCTGCACATAGCCTTTTCAGATCTTCGGGAACTGTAAAGGGAGGCTCTGTCCAGCCCAGGTTGAACCGTGTTGCCTCAATTTCGTCTTTTCCAAGCGGAGAGCCGTGGGCACCGGAAGAGTCCTGTTTTCCTGGCGCACCGTAGGCTATATGGGTTGTGGCTATAATCAGTGAAGGTTTTTCGGTCTCATCAATCCCGGACCTGATTGCTGCAGATACCTGATCATGGTCGTGGCCGTCAACCTGCTGGATATGCCAGCCAGCCGCTTCAAACCGTTTGGCAACATCTTCTGACCAGGCAAGGCCAGTCTTGCCTTCAATCGTAATGCTGTTGCTGTCATATAGATAGATCAGATTGCCCAGTTTAAGGTGACCTGCCAGTGCTGCTGCTTCGTAGGATATCCCCTCCTGCAGATCGCCATCACCGACCAGGGCGAAGATGCGGTGGGTGACAGGAGAAAAGTCAGCGGTGTTGAAACGTTCTGCTGCCATCTTTGCGGCAAGCGCCATTCCCACGCCATTTGCAAACCCTTGCCCCAGTGGTCCGCTGGTAACCTCAACCCCTGGTGTATGGCCAAACTCGGGATGTCCCGGGGTCTTGCTGCCCCATTGACGGAAATTTTTCAGTTCATCGATTGACATCTCAAATCCGAACAGGTGCAGCAGACTGTAAAGCAGCATTGAACCATGACCGGCAGAGAGTACAAACCGGTCACGATTTGCCCAGGTTGTATCAGCAGGGTTGAAATTCAGGAAGCCGCTCCATAGTGCAACAGCCATATCAGCGGCCCCCATAGGTAGACCAGGGTGGCCGGAGTTGGCCTTTTCAACGGCATCGGCGGACAGGATGCGGACGGCATTTGCACAACGCAAGGCCTGTTGCGTGGTGAAGTGAGTGGACATTTGCAAATTCCTTTCAAAAGTTTTTAAAAGTGGGTGTAGCCAGAAGCGGAAGGACGGAAAAAATTTCCATTCGGCAGGCACGCTATTACCTGTCGTGAGTTGGTTACTTTACCAATAACAGTAACAGGAATACCAGCAGTTTTTGATATTTTTTTTATGGCAGAGTGGTTTCCGGGGGCAGTAGTAAAGCAAAGTTCGTAATCTTCTCCGCCTGTTATGGCCATAGACCAGGGTATTGTTTCGGGATCGTTGAAATGTTTGATAAAAGTTGGAGATAACGGGATGTTTTCAAGCTTAATCTCTGCGCCACACCGGGACTGTTCACAGATATGCCCAAGATCGGCCAGCAGGCCGTCACTTATGTCTATCATTGCGTTTACGAGGCCGGATTTGGCAAGTTTAACCCCAAGATTGCAGCGCGGGGTTGGATCCAAATGTCGCAATAACAGGTAGTCATCTCTGGAATTGATCCGTTTGCCCTGCGACAGCAACTGCAATCCCAGGGCTGAATCACCCAGGGAGCCGCTTACCCAGATATCATCATCAGGCAAGGCCCTACTGCGTTTCAGAATCAGTTCGGGTCGCTGTTCACCGATTATGGTGATTGAAATGGTCAAACCTCCCTTTGAACCGCATGTGTCTCCACCAGCCAGGATGCAATTATACTCTTTAGCCTGTTCTGCCATACCATCAAGCAGTCCCTCAATGGTTTCAAGAGGTAAATTGGCTGGAATAGAAAGGGACAGGAAAAACCAGCGCGGGACTGCACCCATACCGGCAAGGTCGGAAAGGTTAACTGCCAGTGATTTGCGCCCCAACAGTCTGGCAGTGCCAAAGTCCAGATCAAAATGTATTTGCTCTGAAAGCAGGTCAGTGGAAACCAGTATCTGCATACCGGCAGACGGGGTCAGCACTGCTGCGTCGTCGCCAATTCCGAAATCTGGTGCGGATGGTTGCGAAAACCGGCTACGAATCTCATCAATCAAGCCGAATTCACCAATGGAAGAGAGTGTATGGCCTTGTCCTGGCATAATTTTTTGTCCGTTCATTGTGTAGCAGGTTGGGTTGATTGCATCAATCCAACCTACCAACTAAAAACAAGTTTTACCAATAAAAAAAAGCCCCGATTTTGGTCGGGGCTTTTTGTGTACTGCTTTACGCAACCACGTTATACGCGGGTTACGTTGGCTGCCTGCAGGCCTTTTGGACCCTTGACTACTTCAAAATTAACCGTATCACCTTCAGCAAGGGACTTGAAGCCATTGCCGTTGATGGCAGAGAAGTGAACGAATACATCCTCGCCACCTTCTTGCTCCAGAAAACCAAACCCCTTGCTGTCATTGAACCACTTAACCCTGCCTTGTGTCATACCCTACTTCTCCTTCTGCATTCTGCTTGATGTAATGCACCCATGATATCAAGGGTGTTCGTGAACTGAAAAACTGGAGAACTTAAAAATTAATTTAATGATTAAACTCCAAAAGACGTTTTACCCTAACACACAATTTTCAGTATGTATTCAAAAAAATGCAGGTCTTAATTTTTTTTCTTGCCCTGTTGGCAAAAGTCCTGATGTATCCAGAATATGATCAACCAGATCAAAGGGTGACAAGGTTGCATCAAGGTCAAGTAACATGGCTTCAGAACGGTCAGGCAGCTCAAAAGAAGCTGTCTGCTGCTGGTATACCTGCCAGGTGCCATCCGAAACAACGTCATTACAATAACGGCGTTTTTCAAGCCTCTCACGCACAATATCAGGGGGGACTGACAAAAGCAGGATCATCACCCTGATACCTGATTTTTCAGCCATCCTTACAAAGGCTTCACGATCACTGCGTCTGCGGAAAGTGGCATCTACAATAACACCCCTTCCGACAGAGAACAGTTCTTCTGACAGTTTAAGCAAACGCTGATAGGTAGCGCTGTTCCATTTGTCACTATAGATGTCCGCGATGTGATCTGAAGGGGAGATACCTGCAAGACGTTTCCTTTCAATATCAGAGGAGATATGTCTGACACCAAGCTGGAAGGCCAGCTCTGCGGCCAGTATGCTTTTACCGGAGCCGGTGGGGCCACAGGTTAAAAACAGGGTTGCGGGCAGTAGTTCGCGCAGCAGATATCCCCTGGCCAGACGGAAGAATCGTTTTGCCCGTTCTGATGCAGCTTGTTTTTCAGCCTCATCAATCTGCGGATCATCTAGTCTGAAGCTTTCAACCTTTCCCCTGATAAAGGCCCGGTTAGCAAGATAGAGCGGCAGTATCTGCTGCATACCAAAGTCATCTGTCAGCAACTGGTACTTCTGTACAAATCTTTCTGCCAGATCCTGGCGACCGTGGTTTTCAAGGTCCATTGCCAGAAAGGCTATATCGGCGGCTGTGTCGCTGTAGCGAAATTTTTCACTGAATTCGATGCAGTCAAATATATGTACCTTTTCGTCCAGGCAGATGTTTTCTGAATGAAGGTCTCCATCACACTCACGTATAAAACCTTCCCTGGCACGTTGTTCTAAAAGTTGCCTGTCATGTTCAATACGCTTTCTTACACAATTGCTGATGCAATCCAGATCATCTTCAGAAATGGTTCTTTGGCAGTAGGCCCGGGTCTGGGAAATGTTTTCCTGCCAGTTGTCACTGATTGCTTTGACAGTTCCAAACTGTTTAATGCCGTTGTCATTTGCAGCCTCTGCGTGAAAGCGGGCTACAGTGGCTGCTATCAGGTCAATCTCTGCCTCTGTCACCTGATTTCTTTCAAGCAGGTATGACATCATCCTGTTCTCAGGCAGTCTCTTCATCTTGACAGCATACTCAAGCACTGCGCCATCTCCTCCAAAACAGATGCCGTCAGCTCCATTCTTACGTAATTCCACCACATCCAGATAGATGTCAGGAGAGAGTCTCCGGTTAAGACGAAGCTCTTCATTGCAGTAGTGGCGACGTTTTTCAAGGGTAGTAAAATCTAGAAAGCCAAAATCTACAGGTTTCTTTATCTTGTAGACATACCGGTCTGTCAGAAAAATGTGTGAGATATGGGTTTGCAGGTGTTTTACAGTTGCTGTTTCTTCCGGATAGACAGCAGGTTCAAGCAGACTGTTGATCTGTGATTGTTCCATGTCAGACTTCTTTTTCTTCCTTAACATTTTCTTGCCTTGAAGTGATAAAGGCCAGGAGGTCTTTTTCAGATAATGGCTTGCTCAGATAGTATCCCTGTATCTCATCACAGCCAAGATCATCGAGGAAAAGCAGTTGATCGCGTGTCTCAACCCCCTCGGCAATCACTTTAAGTTTCAAGGAATGCCCCATTGCAATAATCGCCTCGGTGATTGCTGCATCATCGGCATCAGTAAGAATGTCATTTATGAATGATTTGTCTATCTTAAGGCGATCCAGTTGAAAATGTTTCAGATAAGCCAGGGATGAGTAGCCCGTGCCAAAGTCATCAATAGCCAGATAGATTCCTATGCTTTTAAGAAGTTGCAGTTTTTGCTGGGCTTGCTGTTCATTTGAAATCAGCAGGCTCTCCGTAAGTTCCAGTTCAATAAGTTCTGGTGGAAGGTTATTGTCGCTCAAGACGTCTGACACCATATCAACAAAATCAGGTTCGCTGAACTGGCGGCCTGAAACGTTAATCGCCACACGCAGGGGGCTGTTGTTTGCAAGCAGGGCAGCGCATTGGCTACATGCGGTGCGTAGTACCCATTCGCCCAGCTTGATGATAAAGCCGCTATCTTCAGCCAGAGGGATAAACCGGTCAGGCGGAATCATGCCCAGTTCCGGATGTCGCCAGCGCAGCAGTGCTTCAACTGCAACCAACTTACCGTCTTTCAGGTCTATCTGGGGTTGATACTGCAGGTAGAAATCACCATTGGCCAGCCCCTGTGACATGCTGTTATCAAGTCTCAGCATTTCCGCTGCCTGGGCGTTCATCTCGCGGGCGTAGAACCGAAAACAGTTTTTACCGCTTCGTTTTGCGTCATACATCGCTGTTTCAGCATTTTTCTGAAGGGTTTCAGCATCGGTTCCGTCCTGGGGGTATATGGCAATGCCAATGCTGCCTGTCAGTGAAACCTGTTGTCCGGCTGGCATAAACGGTTCAGAGAGGCTGGCCAGCATACGATAGGACATGGTTACTGCTTCATGACGACTTTCACGGTTTGGCAGGATAAAGGCAAACACATCGCCCCCAAACCTGCTGAGGGTGTCGCCAGTGTGCAGCAGCTTTTTCAGGCGTTCAGAGATCATGATCAAAAGTCTGTCACCAGCTTCATGACCAAGTGTGTCATTAATGATTTTAAATCGATCGATACCAAAGAACATCACCATGCTCATCTCGTTGCCTTGTGGCTCCTTTACAGTGGTAATCCGGTAGAGCAGTTCGGCAAACAGAGAGCGGTTGGGCAGTCCTGTCAGCAGATCGTGTAAAACCATATGGGACACCTGATCAGCCAGATGTTTTCTTTCACTGATATCAGAGCGGCAACCCCTTTGTCCCAGATATTCGCCGTTTTCGTCGTAAATCGGGCGGCATGTGTGACGTATCCAGCGGGTAACCCCGTCTTTAGTAACAATACGGCATTCAATCTCTTTTTCGCTACATGCAGCGCCCCCAACGGCATTAGGAGATATCATATCTCTGTCAGAGGGGTGTATCATCTCTTCCATCAGTTCGGGCCTGGCGTACAGTTCTTCGCGACTGTAACCTGTCAGATTCTGGCAGGACGGAGATACAAATTCAAAGTTTCCGTCCGGACGCCTCCAATAGGTGAAGTCATTGGTAAATTCTGTTACTATCCGGTAGCGCTGTTCACTTTCACGCAGAGAACGTGTATGTTCATCAATCTCCAGTACCATCCGGTTAAAGGCCTTGGTCAGGTTTCCAATTTCGCCATTAACCGGCAGGTAGATAAATCGTTCATCACCATGCTTTTCCGGAAGATGTGTGACATGCACGGACAGTTGGGCCAAAGGCCGGGTCAACAGTCGCATCATGAATAATACAACAATTGTGGCCAGAGTCATGCCAGCAAGGGTGGCACAAATAAACCAGATACGGGCCTTGTGTGCCTGTGCATAAACCTCTTTTTCGGGATAACTGGCAGCAAGCACCCAGTTAACATTCTTGAGTCTGTGCATGGATGCGATCAGCTTCTGGTTGTTTACCCCGATATGATGTCCGGTTGAAGAGCCTTCACGCAATGCCTTTTCAGCCAGTGGGCCAGCGCCGAATGATGTCCCCTGAAGTACCCGGTCCGGGCTCTCATGAATCAACACCAGGTTATTGTTTGAT
>DYNH01000037.1 GCA_020721175.1 Trichlorobacter lovleyi
TTACCTGTTTTATTTTACTTTACGTTTATTACTGCAAGCACTGGAATATCCCCATGCACCACAGGCATGCCCCACAAGGAACATCACTAATGTGGCAATCCTGTTCAAAAGGTTCTGCAAGCACATAATCGCAGGGAGCAAGACTGCAACAGATACACTTTGGAAAATCATAACCTATAACCTGTTTTCTGAATTTCAGATATTCAGAACTATTCCAAACAGAAAGGATGTCATCTCTGTTAATATTACCAAAGACTAATTGCTTTACCTTCTGATTCCATCCGCTTGAAAAACAGTTGTAATTATGCCACAAAAAATAACAAGGCGATACAGTGCCGTCCTGGGCTATAAAAATTCCGCCGTCCTCTACAAAATCACAACGTCTCTGTTCACTCAGACATACCTTGGGCAACTTAATCGAAATACCATATCTTTTCGCTACATCCCCTGCTTCCTCAAATACCTCGTTCAAATCCTCCAACTGATTCATATCAGCCTGAAACATCTTCTTGAAATCGATGATGATATCCTGTTTAGCAGCCTCCGCCTTCATCCCTTCAAAAAAATCAGCCAGACGTTGTTCTGCGTCATTTTTTGCAAATTTCCACCTTACAGGGAGATAGTCAGTCATACTAAAACCCAGACTTGAGGCAATTTCCGAATACTTCTTGAAGAAATCTAAAGCTTCTCTGGTGCATTGGCTGTATGCGGAATTACAGGTGTACTGTTCTTGATATGGAAGAGCGTGTGTTACAATTGCGAATGTTACTCCATGTTCTGCTGCCCAACTCAAGGTTGCTGGCAATTCACGCAGGTTTGAACTCATCAGAACATATTCTATACCCAAAGCGACTTCCGGACGTTTGCAGACATTTTTTGCATGATTCAGCGCAGTCAATGCACTACTCACATCCGCAACAGTTCCACCTTCCCTGAGTGCTTCAAACATCTCTGGAGAGTTGGCATCCACCGAGACACATATCCGATCAGCACCTGCTTCAATAAGCGAGACCGCTCGGAGGTCAGTCATTAAAAGCCCGTTTGTCTGGAATCCGATCCAACTTTCAGCAGGCATCTGGGACCTGGCTATCCGGATAAAGTTTTCAAGATAAGGATTTAAAAGGGGTTCACCTATTCCATTGAGAATAAGCGCTTCAAGGTTGGTAAATGCCGGAACAAGGGCATTGAAAGTTTCAGGGGGCATGGTACCTTCTGCTATACCACAACCAGGGGTCTGTTTAACGCACATTTGACATGCAAGGTTACACTTTGTCGTTGTCTCAACGAACATCCTGGAAGGATACCTTGATAATGCCACCGATTCTATTTTATTCATAGATGTAAGTAACCACAAAGCAGGGGGTGGTATTGAACAGGTAACTGCAATTGCTTATGAGATTACCTTTAATACTCCAGTGGCATGGCCTTAACCTGTTTTGCAGTAAAGACCGGGCCGTCTTTGCAGACATAGATGTTACCAACATTGCAGCGTCCACATTTACCCAAACCGCATTTCATACGGTTTTCAAGAGTGGTATAGATATTCTCATCACTAAAACCAAGTTTTTCCAATACCGGCAGGGTGAATTTGATCATAATTGGCGGGCCGCATACCAGGGCTATGCAGTTGTCTGCCGATAGTGCAAGTTCGTCCAAAACTGTTGGCACAAACCCGATTTTTCCATCCCAGTCAGGGCCATTGCCACCTGGGTCAACGGTCTTGACCAGCTTCACATCACTTCTGTCTTCCCACTGTTTCAACTCGCGCTTGTAAACCAGGTCTGCTTCGGTTCTGGCCCCGTAGACTATTGTTATGTCGCCGAATTTATCCCGCCAGTCCAGACAGTTCCAGATCAGGGTTCTTAAAGGGGGTAAAGCAATACCTCCAGTAACGAACAGCAGGTTTTTGCCAAAAAACTGTTCAATCGGGAACGAGTTACCGTAGGGACCACGTACCCCCATTGTGTCACCAATCTCAAGACGACGCAGTGATTCGGTTACCCGGCCTACTGAACGGAAACAGCATTCAATGTAGCCTTGCCAGGTGGGCGATGAGGCTATGCAAAAAGTTGATTCTCCAGACCCGAAGGCGGAATATTCTGCAAACTGACCAGCACGGAAGCTGAAATTTTCACGGAGATGTTCGTCCTGAAATACAAGTTTAAGTGTACGCACATCCGGTGTTTCATCAATTACATCTGCCACAGTGGCAAGGTAGGGCAAGTAGATGTTCTGATTGTTATCGTTCATTGGTGTTGTCTCAGGCTTGGGTTGAGGCTCAGGTTAAGGTTAAGTTAATTAAGGTTGAGATCAAGGGCAATCCGTCTATTTGACAGAATCATCCTGTTGTTCTATCTCTTCCAGCACACCTGCTATATCTATTCCTACCGGACAGATTCTGATACAACGGCCACAGCCTGTACAGAGGGTCTGACCGAATTTATCATCATAATATTTGAACTTGTGCATAATCCGGTTACGATAGCGTTTTGGTTGAAGATTACGGGGGTTATGACCAGACGCATGGTTAGTAAATTTGGAAAAACCACAGGCATCCCAAAATTTACGACGCTTGCCTGCTTTTTCTGATCCTTCGTCTATAATGTCAAAACAATGGCAGGCAGGGCAGACAAAGGCGCAGGCCCCGCAGCCAACACAGCGGACTGCTATGCTGTCCCATACCGGATCTTCAAAGTGGTTGTCCAGCCAGTTTTTGATCTTCTTAAGATCAAAGGGAGTTGCCGCAGGTTGGGCTAGTGGCAATGGTTTTGTGCCGTCCAGTTCAGAGAAGCGATCTTTCCAGGTTATCAAGAAAGCCTCTCCTTTTTCACTGTGACTTTCAGCAAGACAGCCTCCACCTGTGAGGGGGGTAAGCATCAGGTCTGTCCCTTTGGGATTGTCAGGGGATAACCCTACAGCTGTGCAGAAACAAGAATCGTCTGCTGTATTGCAGGCCAGACCGATGATGGTGGTTTTTTCTCTCCGTTTCAGATAAAAGTGGTCTTTGTAGTCCCAGGAGAATACTGAATCCAGTACCGGCACAGCAGCAGCATCGCAAGGCCGAACACCAAAGATGACAGTTTCCGGAAAACGGTCAGGCTCGATGTCGGCAAGTTCTACCTGCTGGCCCTGCTTGCTGTATTCCAACAGGTCTTCACAAACAGGAAAAAACGCCTCTTTGACAGAACGGCGGGGCTGTTCTGTCAGTACCAGGTCTGATGCTGAGGAAAGCGGCTCATACAGCACCATCGAACCGGATTGACGCGGGCCAATAACCCGCTGCCTTTTTAAGATCAGGCTGTCTATCAGAAGCCGCAGGTTGGCTTCAGTTATCTGTTTCTGCATAGATTTTTTCTTTCGTTTAGCGGATAAATGACTGGTCGTCATGTTCATCAAAGCTGGTTAACGGTCCTTTTTCACGTACTTCAAAGCCTGCTTCACTGTTGTACATCTCTTTCAGCTCTTTTGCCATTTTGCGGTTCAAGAGGTTAAGCGGTATATCCATCGGGCAGACCCGTTCACATTCGGCGCATCCTGCACAGCGTCCAGCCAGATGCATAGCCCTTACAAGATGCCAGGCTAAATTTCCTGAGGGACGTGGGGTCTGTTCTACCATCTGGGGACGATTCCGGTCACAGAGACATTGTTCGCAGAAGCAGAAGGGGCAGACCTGACGACAGGCATAGCATTTGATACACTTACTGAACTGCTCTTTCCAGTACTCCCATCTTTCGACCGGGGTAAGCGCCTCCAGACGAGCGATTTCACTGGAATAAAACGGGTTGAGTTCAGGCAATCCAACAGTTTCTACATCTGGCATAAAGTCGCAGCCAGCGGGAATACGGTCAGTACATTCACGGCATTTTGGTGCTATGGTTTCGCTGTTGAGTTCTGCTGACGGATTGAACAAAGAACCGAGTACACCGTTGCAAGGGATCCCTATCAGATAAAGGTTCTCACGTTTTAACTGGGATTCTCCCAGTAAACCAACCAGGGCCTTTAAATCGCAGCCTTTGACAATAATGCCGATTCTGCCTTCATGCGGCACATCTTTTTTGGCTTTTGTCAGGTAGACCACAAGGTTGTTGAGACATGCTGCTGTAAACAAGAGCTTGTCAGCATCTTCGCTTTTTGTGATTACTGTCGGCTGGGTTGATCCTTCACGACGTGAGGAGGTGTAGCCGATGACAGCGGATACTGTGCCGTCACCCAGTATACGCCTGGCTTCATTGCGGATGGAATCGGTTATGGCGCTGTATCCTGATGTATTTATGGTCTGTGTCATTTCAGATAGCCTCGTAAACTTGTTGCAAATCCGGACTGTCCAGCCCACCTGACCACTGTTCTTCCAGGGCCAGTTCCTTGAATTCCACCATTGGGCCCATGTTTCTTACCCGTTCGGTAAGGTCAGTAACCACATCAACCCATTTGCCTCCTTCAGCAGCAGACACCCAGGAAAACTGAATCCTGTTTAAGTCAACGCCGATAAATTCAAGTAATTTACGGAAAGCGGCAAATCTGCGCCGGGCATGGTAGTTACCGGCTATATAGTGGCAGTCACCAGGATGGCAACCGGAAATTAATATGCCATCAGCCCCCTGCTGGAATGCCTTTATTATAAATACAGGGTCAATCCGGCCTGTACATGGAAATTTTATTACACGTACATTAGCCGGATACTGCATCCGGCTGGTTCCGGCAAGATCAGCACCGGCGTAGGTACACCAGGTGCAGACAAAGGCAATTATTTTTGGTTCAAACCTGTTTTTGTTTTCCGGATTCATTTCTATTCCTGCTCTCTGTTGTTCTGAGACAAATCAAGGTTTTTTAAGGGGCAAGGATCAAGGAAAGTCAAAAAAATGCTAATCTTGACCTTATCACCTAACCTGCCTTTAAAGCGCCTCTATCATTGCTACTATCTGTTCGTCAGTATAACCATCAAGCTCTACACTTTTTGATGGACAGGTTGCCTGACAGGTGCCGCAGCCAGCGCAGACTCCAGGGTTTACGTAGGCTATTACTTTGAGCAGATTACCCTGGCGGTCGCGAATCTCTTTTTCTTCAACTGCTCCGTAGGCGCAGACTTTTTTACAGGCAAAACAGCCAACACAAGTGGCTTCTTTTACTCGGGCTACTATTGGTTCCCGTTCCAGCCGGTCTTTAGAGAAGAGGGCCATTACCTTAGCCGCCGCGGCTGATGCCTGACTGACTGTGTCCGGGATGTCTTTGGGACCCTGACAGGCACCGGCAAGATAGATACCGGCAGTGGCACATTCTACCGGTCTCAGTTTGGCATGGGCTTCAGAGTAGAAGTTGTATTTATCGTAAGAGATACCAAGTTTCTGCGCAAGAAGGTCGGCCCCTTTCTGGGGCTGAACCGCAGTTGCCAGAACTACAAGGTCGGCTTCTATTTCTACCTGAACTCCAACTGCTATGTCGCTGCCCATGACTACAATTTTGTCTCCTTTCTGATAGAGACGGGAAACCATACCGCGGATATAGACAGCTTCTTCTTCTTCTATGGAGCGACGCCAGAATTCGTCATAGCTCTTGCCAGGAACACGGGCATCCATAAAGAATACGTAGGCCTGACCATCATGGACCTTGTGGTGATAAAGCATGGTATGTTTGGCTGTATACATGCAACAGACCTTGGAACAGTAGGATATACCTTTTTCACGTGAACGGCTGCCTACACATTGGATAAAAACTACTTGTTTGGGCTCTTTACCGTCGGAAGGCCTTAATATCTTTCCTCCCGTGGGACCAGAGGCGGAGGCAAGTCGTTCAAAGGTCATACCGTCTATGACATCGGGGATTTTACCGTGGCCAAATTCACCGTAACCTTTAATTGGCGACCCTTTGGCCTTTTCTGTGATGGTGTATAGTTCAAAGCCGGTGGCTACTATTATAGCTCCAACCGGTTCTGTTATCAGAATATCTTCCTGGGTAAAGTCTATTGCACCAGGGCCGCAGACCTTCTGACAGACCCCGCATTTGCCGCTTTTAAACATGGTGCAGTTTTCACGGTCTATTACAGGGACATTGGGGACTGCCTGGGGAAACGGAACATAGATGGCAGTACGCATTCCTATGTTGCAGTCAAAGATGTTGGGTATCTTTTTCTGAGGACATTTGGTGATACAGATGCCGCAGCCGGTACATTTATGTTCGTCAACAGAACGGGCCTTTTTACGAATGGTAACCTGAAAGTTGCCGATGTAGCCGTCTACCTGTTCTATCTCGCTGTAGGTGTGCAGTGTGATGTTGGGGTGGTTGGCAAGGTCTACCATTTTGGGGGTCATTATGCACTGAGAGCAGTCGAGGGTCGGGAAGGTTTCAGACAACTGGGCCATATGGCCCCCTATTGATGGTTCCCGTTCCACAAGGACTACCTGATGACCGCAGTCAGCTACGTCCAGGGCAGCCTGGATACCGGCTATACCACCACCTATGACCAGTGCCCGCTTGGTGACCGGTACGGTGATGGTGGGGAGTATCCGGTTCTTTTTGACACGCTCAATGAGCATACCTACTATTTCTATGGCTTTCTGTGTGGCTTCTTCACGGTTTTCATGTACCCAGGAGCAGTGTTCACGGATGTTGGCCATTTCACACAGGTAGGGATTTAAGCCAGCCTGTTCGGCTGCCTTGCGGAAGGTGCGCTCGTGCATTCGAGGGGAACAGGCGGCTACTACTACATGGGTAAGGTTGTGTTCGGCAATCGCCTTTTTTACCAGCGTCTGACCAGGGTCGGAACACATGTATTTGTAGTCTGTTGAAAAGGCTACTCCAGCCATCAGAGAGGCCTGTGATGCTACTCTTTCTACATCAACCGTGCGGGAGATGTTCTCGCCGCAATGACAAATAAATACTCCGATACGGGACATTTAGCCATTCTCCGCAGAAATCAGTTCTAGTTTACGTAAGGTTTTCAAAAGTTTATCCGGCTGCACCGGCTTTACCAGATGGGCAGATGACTGGGCCGAGAGATATGCCTGAATAACATCTTGTGGTGTACTGAGTGATGACAAAACGACTATACTTACTCCGTTGTCTATTGTGACACCTTGCTGTTCTTCATAATGTCTGATGGATTTGGCTGCTTCAAGTCCATCCATCTCAGGCATCAGTATATCAAGCAGAATCAATTGGTAGGGGTTGCCTTCTTCAAAGGCGGCTTTAAATCTGTTAACTCCTTCAAGCCCGTTTACTACAAGATCACACTCAGCAAATGGCGACATCTGCAGTGCCAGGAGTTCACGACTTAATTCATCGTCTTCCATAATCAGACAACGCACCATTGTCAGGCTCCCTGAATCAGCTTTTTTTCTTTCAGAAGATTCTGCGGGCTGACACACAGCGAGTCAAGTCCAAGCCGTTCCGGCGGAATCCCCAGGGCAAGTCCTACCAACTGGGTTATGTAGAAGATCGGAAGTCCGTAACTGGAACCATAAATTGATTCGATCTCTTTCTGACGGATATCAAGGTTGCCGTGACATAACGGGCAGGCTACAACTATGCAATCGGCTCCGGCGTTCTTGGCAGATTCAAGTACTGCGTTGGATAGCTGTTGTACTACCGGGGGGCGGGAAAGGGTAAAGTTGGCGCCGCAACATTCAAGACGGTGGGTCCATGGTACCGTGGTACCTCCGACGGTTTCTACAATTGATTCCATTATGGTTGGCGCTTCAGTACAATCAAGGTTCGGAACGTCAGTCGGACGGGTCAGCAGACAGCCGTAATAGCAGGCTACCGTGATATCTGAAAGAGGCTTTCTGACATCGGCGGCCAGCTTGTCGAGACCGTAATCCCTGGCCAGTATCTCAAGCAGGTGTTTTACGCGACGTTCAAGATGTACAGGTCCGTCTATGGCCTTTTCAACCAGTTTTAGCTTGGTTTCGCTTTTACCCAGGATATGCTGGGTAAATTTTAGCCTGGAAAAACAGGATGCACAGGATACTGCCATGTCGCCAGGCACTTGTTCGGCCAGTTCAAGGTTTTTAGCTGAAAGAGACAGGGATAGCAGTTCATCAACATTATGGGCAGGTGTGGCGCCGCAGCAGATCCAGTCCGGTATCTCTTGAAGCTCTATACCGAGGGCTGTGCAGACTTCACGGGTTGAAATATCGTATTCGGTGGCTGAGGCATGGAGAGAGCAGCCCGGATAGTAGGAGTATTTGAGATTGCTCACAGTGCCTCTCCTTTGCGACGCATCTCGTCAATACGGCTGAATATCTTTTCTACTTCAGATATATTTTTGTTTTTCTGGTGGAATACCTTGAGCTTGCCCTTGGCAAACAGTTTTGGTCCCAGCATCATATCCTTTAAAAATTGACCGGATTTGACGTTAAAGACCGCTGCAAGGCGCAGTTCATACTGGCGTCCGTAGGTGCGAATATTCTGCAGGAAAAGCTTGTTAGCCAGTTGAACGTAGCTCTCTTTTGAAGGGCCATCCTGATCCCAGGATAGCTTGCGCAGGGCATCCATGATGGAGGCGAGGTGTACCTGGTTGGGACAACGGGTTGAACAAGTTTCACATGAGACGCAGTACCAGATTGAGCGACCGGCCAGAATTCTTTGCCACTGGCCTAACTGCAACAAACGGACAATCCGGTTGGGGGGGTGATCCATGAAAGTGGCCATAGGACAACCGGCAGAGCATTTGCCGCATTGAAAACAACGTCTTACCGAAGTGCCAGATAGCTGCTCTACCTTGCGTACCATTTCTACATCCATGGTCTCCTGCGAGATATGCATTTTTTTCTTTTTCATTTGTCCGCCATTTTTATTAATACTAAAATCAATAACAGTTTAAACAAACGGAATTAAAAACCCATGTACCAAAAGATTTTTACAAATTTAGTGTTAATAAAATTATGTATACAATTTAAGATTAAAAATCAAGCGCATTTTACCCTGTTGAGCAAGATAGCCTGTGAGCAGCGTTACAGGCTATCTTGTTTTCCAGCGTAAGACGGGATTCTTTTCATGCCCCTGCCTGAACCGCTGTAATAGCAACAACATTTACTATATCATCCACTGAACAACCTCTGGACAGGTCATTTACCGGCTTGCCAAGTCCCTGGATAATCGGGCCGACTGCCTCAGCACCAGCTACGCGCTCAACCAGCTTGTAAGCTATATTTCCAGCATCCAGATCAGGGAAGATCAGGACATTGGCCTTGCCGGCAACCGGGCTGCCAGGTGCCTTTTTCTCGCCAACTTTTGGCAGTAGCGCCGCGTCTGCCTGAAGCTCCCCGTCAATCTGAATGTCCGGCTTGATCTCTTTTGCAATCTCCACTGCCTTGATAACCTTGTCCACATCGGCATGTGAAGCACTGCCTTTGGTTGAGAAGGAAAGCATCCCTACCCTGGCTTCAACATCAAGAAATGCCTTGCAGTTGCCAGCGGTAGCCACTGCTATCTCTGCCAGGGCCTGAGCATCCGGATTAGGGTTAACCGCACAATCTGCAAATAACACAATGCCGTTTTCACCAAAAGATGGCGTCTTGGTAATCATCAAAAAGAAGGAAGATACGGTCTTGATACCTGCAGCAGGCCCAACGGTCTGGAAGGCAGCCTTTAAAACATTGCCGGTGGTTCCGGTAGCACCCGCAACCTCACCCCCAGCATCACCGTTACGTACCATCATACCGGCGAAATAGAGGTTATCATCTGCAGTCAGCAACTTTATAGCTTCATCAGGCGTCATTCCCTTGGCCTTACGCAATTCCACAAAATCTGCTACGTACTTGTCAAGCATCGGGGCATCAGCAGGGTTAAGCAGTTCTACACCAGCAAGATCAATCCCTTTTGCAGTTGCTTCCGCCTGGATTTTTGCGGGATCACCCAGAATCACCAGCTTTGCCAGTTTTTCCCTGGTGATCTTTTCTGCTGCATAAAGCATGCGCTCATCGTAGCTTTCCGGCAGTACAACGGTCTGCAAGTTTTTTCTGGCCTTCTCCTTAATCTGGTCAACAAGATGCATGGTTATTTCCTCCAATAAAAAATAAAACGAGTTTTGGTAGATACCTTAACAAGACAGTTGCGTCAATAAAAAAAGCCGCAAAAATGCGGCTTTTAGTTATGCTAAACAGTGTCTTGAATTGATTTATGAGTTAAGCGCCAGGACTATCTCTTGTAACGCCTTTTCTACATTATCGTTCTCTATCTGACAGGTTCCTACCTGAAAATGTCCACCACCCCCGTTTTTTAACATCAGTGAACCGACATTGACCTTTGAACCCCGGTTGATGATACTGTGCCCCACAGCAAAGACGGTATTCTGCTTGTTGAGACCCCAAAGGATTCTGATTGATGTAAAGACATCAGGGTAAAGGCTGTACTCCACAAAGCGGTTACCGGTCAGTATTTCCTCAACATTACGAAGATCAATAACAAGAACCTTGCCATCTACTTTTGAGTTTTCCTGAATCATCTTCTTGTACTGCGCTTCCTGCTCTGCATAACGTACAACCCTCTCCCTGACATCAGGTTCAGCCAGGATATCCTCAATCTTCATGGTCTGACAGTGGTCAATCAGCATTTCCATCAATTGGTAATTGCTGATGCGGTAATCCTTGTAACGCCCCAGCCCTGTACGAGGATCCATCATAAAGGAAAGCAGAATCCAACCCGTTGGGTTCAGTATCTCATCAACCGTAAGATCGCCAGAATCGGTCTTGTCAACAGCGATCATCATATCTTCAATTCCTGGAAATTTGGCAGCACCGCCATAATAATCATAGATAACCCTGGCACAACTTTTTTCGTGGCGGCTTTCCCCTTTGTAACTGTGATCTAATTTAAGCCGTTCGTCCTCACTAAGATGATGGTCAAACCAAAGACCGCAGCCAGGGATATATGGAATGTTTGCCAGCACGTCGTTTTCGGTAGCCTCCACCTTGCCATCCTGCACGTCTTTGGGATGTACAAATTTATAAGAATCAATAATACCAGCCTCTTTAAGCAGCACGGCACAGACAAGTCCGTCAAAGTCTGATCTGGTTAAAAGTCTCATTGCAAGTTCCTCCTGAATAATGTTGGGATTGTTTTTATGTTTGAAAAGTATATCAGAACTTCACTCCCATCGCATCTGCAACAGTGTGAATATCCTTGTCTCCACGTCCGGACAGACAAACTACAATGGTTTGGTCAGAGTTCATAGTCGGAGCCAGCTTCAATGTATAAGCTATGGCATGGGACGACTCAAGCGCAGGCATGATTCCCTCATTACGGGTCAGACGTTGAAAGGCCTCAAGCGCTTCATCATCGGTAATGGATACATATTCAGCCCTGCCGGTATCCTTTAGCCAGGCATGTTCCGGCCCGACTCCGGGGTAATCAAGCCCGGCAGAAATAGAGTGGGCATTGGCAACCTGTCCATGCTGATCCTGTAACAGATAGCTGCGTGTACCGTGAAGAATCCCGGGGCGACCGGCACAGAGCGGCGCTGCATGTTTACCTGATTCAACCCCATATCCGGCGGCTTCGACACCTATCATCCTTACCCCTTTGTCATGCAGAAAAGGATAGAACAGCCCCATAGCATTGCTTCCACCCCCGACACAGGCTACCAGGGCATCCGGCAGACGCCCTTCCGCCTTATTGTGCTGTCGCTTTGCCTCAGTGCCAATGACCGACTGGAAATCCCTGACCATCATAGGGTAAGGGTGCGGACCAGCCACAGTGCCAATAACATAAAATGTATCACGAATTGTGGTAACCCAATCCCGCAAGGCCTCGTTCATGGCATCCTTCAGTGTGGCAGTACCGGCAGTTACCGGTGTTACCGTGGCCCCCAGCAACTTCATTCTGAACACATTCAAAGCCTGACGCCGGATATCCTCTTCACCCATAAATACTTCACATGACATACCAAAGAGTGCGGCAATCGTAGCAGTTGCTACGCCATGCTGTCCGGCGCCAGTCTCGGCAATTAACCTCTTTTTCCCCATTCTTCTGGCCAGCAACCCCTGTCCGATGGTGTTGTTAACCTTGTGTGCGCCGGTATGGTTAAGGTCTTCCCGTTTAAGATATATCTTTGCCCCTCCAAGCTGGCGGGTAAGTTTTTCTGCAAAATAAAGAGGTGATGGCCTTCCGACATAGTCCTTCAGGTAGTATTGAAACTCCTGCTTGAACTCACGGTCATTACGACAACTTGCATATGCCTCTTCCAGCTCCTTCAAAGCCGGCATCAGGGTTTCCGGTACGTAACGCCCCCCATGAATGCCAAAATGCCCTCGTTTATCAGGTAACTTCATTGGATTCCTCGCCTGCTGAATTTAAAGCATGTATCACATATCATTTATGACCGTTCAAATTCAAGCCAAATGGAACGATTTGTATAGGCCTCTTCCAAAAGCATTCTGTTTGTGGTGAACTGTAAGCTTATTGAACAGTCAAAGCAAAAAAAGACTTTTGCCAAGGGGCTGACTTTACCTGCCTTTATTTATTTAAGCCATCTTGCTCAATTACCTTGACAGCAATCTCGGATCCAAGCTTTTCAACAGCCTTTGCCATTGCGCTGACCAGCGACTCATAACTTTTTTCTGTAATATCTGCTGATATGGCAGAACGGACAGCAAGCAGAGATTTCTCATTATCTTCATTCTTTACAACCATATCCCAGATTGCACTAAGCACAACATCTTTCCCGGGTGTACCTTCAAACCGTATTACACGTATCGGGATACGGTACGCCAGCCGTTGATCGGTGTTCAGGGACAATCTCCAGGGTACAACCACAAAACCTTCAGCAGTCAGGCACCTGTTGAGTTCATAGACCAGCAAGCCTGTGATCTCTTCAGAAAGACTCCCTGCCCAGCGATCAAACTCGGCATGAACCAATTCATTCTGGCCGGTTCTGGTTATAATCTGGGGACGATCAAGATAACTTGGTATTTCCACAGGTCCAACCTGGATCAGCTTGCCTGACATGGTAACTTCGGAACCTAATGAATGTTCACCGGATGTCATTGTGTAAAACCTGGCTGGCGGGCTTGTTCCTAAACAGCCTGAAAGCAGAAATAACAGTGTCAAGGCTGGAAACAGTCTAATTATTTTAGTGTGCTTCAGATTCATATCAGTCTCCTGTTACCGTTGGCTTGCCATTAACAATGGCTTCCGGGTGCTGTTCAAGATAATCGCTCAAAAGTCTTATAGAACGCGCTGCGCCTTCAATCTCTCCAAGAGTCTTGCTCAGTTCGTAACCGATATTTGCATTGCGTTCGGCTATTTTTTCATATGATGCAACTGCCCTGCGTACCCCTTCAAGGGTCTCATGCAGATCCTGAAGTACCCTGGCTGGTGCTCCATCATTAAATGCAAGGGTCTTTTCAGCCTGGGAAAAGGCCTTGCGAGCAGCATCAGATGTGCCTTTAACGCTACTTACCAGAGGTTTGACCTCCAGATTGATATCCTTTACAAGTGTGTCAATATCATAAAGACTCTGGTTGAGATGTTTAAGGCTACCGGTGGTTTCGGGTGATGTTACGATCTGTTCAAGACCTTCCGCAACCCTGAGAATCTTGCTGGCAATATCGGTTAGCGGAATCTTTTCAAGGGTAGCTATCAGAAGTTGGGATGTTGAGGGGATTGTGGGGATTTCACGACAGCTTTTGTCTATTCCCACAAGCTGGATCGGTTTATCAGGATGAAAGTCAAGACCGATATAAAGCTGACCGGTAATCAGACTCTTTGACATAAGCTGGGCCTTAAGCCCTTTGGACAGAAGAGTGTGAAATACCGGGTAGTCCTGATTCTCCGCTATTCGTTTAACCTCTTCGGATGCATGAAGAGCGCCCGGGTAGTAATCCACATAGACCGGAATAAACACATCAAGGTTTGAATTAAAGGTTGCAGCTATTTTGGTAACTTCTCCAATCTTGATGCCTCTGAACTGTAACGGTGAACCGACTGATAAACCATTAACAGAACCAGAAAAGTACATAACAAATTTCTGTCGTTTGGTAAAGAATTTGCCGGAACCCAGCAGAACAACTGCCAATACCGCCAGGATTACTGCCCCCACCACAAACAGCCCGATTAATGTCTTGTTTGCCGGTTTACTCATTTTATTGCTCTCCCAGGCCTGTCAATTTCATCCTGCCCTGTCTCGCAGCGGCTAGCCTCCCCACGGGTAAGGAAATTCCTGACGGTGGGGTGGTGGCATTCAGCCAGGAGCTGCTTTGGATCTCCGGAGGCGATCATCGTCTTTTCTGTTGCATCAATAAACACCGAGTTGTTTGCTATGGCAAAGATGCTTGCCAGTTCATGGGTGACCACAACAATAGTTGTACCCAGGCTCCCTCTCAGTTCAAGGATCAGGTCATCCAGAAGACGGGCGCTAACAGGATCAAGTCCTGCGGAAGGTTCGTCAAAAAAGAGGATTTCAGGATCCAGGGCCATGGCACGGGCTATGCTGGCCCGTTTTTTCATTCCACCGCTGATTTCAGAGGGATAATAGTCTTCAAACCCGGAAAGTCCCACCAGCGCCAGTTTTAACGAAACCACCTCACGCACCTGCTCCGGCTTCAGGGATGTATAAAGCTCAAGTGGCAGAGCCGTGTTTTCTGCAAGGGTCATTGAACTCCATAAAGCCCCGCTCTGATACATCACACCAAATTGCCGCAGCAGCAGTTCTCTTTCAACATCACCTGACTCCCAGAAATTGATGCCATTATAGCAAATACTCCCCGCTGCCGGGGTATTAAGTCCAATCAGATGACGCATCAGGGTACTCTTACCGCAGCCGCTGCCCCCCATGATGACAAATATATCCCCACGATTGACGGTAAAGGTCAAATCCCGCTGCAGCACAAAGCTGCCATATGCCATAGTAAGCCCTTCAACCGTTATGTGTGGGATTTTATTCATGGTTCAAATTCCGATAATGTTGCAGATTACAGTAATTACCGCCGTTGCGGCCACAATCCCAACAATGCCGGTAACCACGGCGGATCTGGTTGCATCCCCCACGCTAGAGGCGCTGCGTCCGCACTGCATACCGCGCATACAGCCGGCAAATGCCACCAGCTTACCGTAGACAAGGGCAGAAAACAGTCCGATCCAGAAGTTGGTCAGCCCAACTGCCAGCACTGTTTCCTGGTAATACTCCTTGACACTCAGGCCAAGCCCGAAGACACCAACGCACATCCCCCCCAGAATACCCAACAGGTCTGCGTAGATCGTAAGCAGAGGCATCATAAGCGTCAGCGCCAGGATGCGTGGCAAAACCAGAAAATCAATCGGAGATATTCCTGTGGTCTGGAGTGCGTCTATCTCTTCATTTACCTGCATAGTGCCGATCTGTGCTGCAAACGAAGCCCCGGTGCGACCGGACATGATGATACCGGTCATAACAGCCCCCATTGCCCGTACCATACCTATGCCCACCAGATCTGCAACGTACAGTTGAGCTCCAAACATCTGTAACTGGATTGCGCCTACAAAGGCCAGGATCAGCCCGACCAGAAGGCTGATCAGCGAGACAATCGGAAGTGCCCCAATACCGCATTCATAAATGGTCAGCATCAGCTCCTGACGGCGAAAACAGGCCTTACCGGTCAGCAGTCGAGCAAAAGACTGACTTACATCTCCAATAAAGGAGAGTGTCTCAAGCAACGAATGCCAGGAATCAATTGCGGCGGTTCCGACTCTTTCAAAAAAAGTAAGAGTTGTAGCTTCTTTACTGGCGCCCTGCCGCTCCGGAACGACAGTAGCCAGCGCAATCAGCCGGTTCACACCGGAAGGCATACCGGACATGTCAGGGGAAATGCCTCTTTCAGCAAAGAAACTGATGGAGGAGAGCAAAAAGGTCAGCAGACCGCTATCCCAGGCAGTCAGACCGCTGCTGTCAAAACAGGCGCTATTGATGATCGTACTGCCCGTACTGTCTTTAAAAGGTTCAGATGACAGTACGGACTCAATATCACGGACTGTGGGGAGACTGTTCTCCAGCTTCCAATCACCGGTCAGAAACAGACAGATGCCTTGTTCCCCGTTTTTTTCTATCTTTATTTCCGGTATTAACATGGATGCCTCAGTCAGCTTAACAGTGCAGAGATAGACAGAGAGTAGTTTTTCAGGCTAACGGCAAAATTTAACAGATCACTAATCTTCCGTTAGGCGAACGGCATCAAATAATAGTTCCTCCCCCTTCAAGGGGGAGGCTAGGA
>DYNH01000038.1:0-2136 GCA_020721175.1 Trichlorobacter lovleyi
TGCTGCTGGATGAGCCTTCCATGGGGCTTGCACCGCTAGTGGTTCAGGAGATATTTCGGGTGCTTGGAAGGCTGAGGGATGAGCGTGGAGTTACAATCTTGCTAGTGGAGCAGAACGCCAAGGCCGCCCTTAAACTTGCTGATAGAGGCTATGTCCTTGAAACCGGCAAGGTAATCCTTGAAGGCGAGGCAGATGAATTACTGGAAAATTCAGAGGTTAAAAGGGCCTATCTTGGTAAAGACAAAAAAGAGATATGGGAAAGATAACGGTTGCATAAACAGGCGAACAGCCAGCTAAATTGTTTGCTGTGGCAGCAATCCGTCGGTTAGTTCCAGAATAGCCTCTGCCTTGTTGAATGTATAGAGATGAACCCCCTGTACACCTGCAGCAAGAAGTTCTTCTGCCTGTCTGCGGGCATGAACTACCCCCACCTTGCGAACTTCAGCCGCTCCGCCTCGTCTGTCAGCAGCCTCTAGTTCTGCCATGAATGCAGGTGGAATAAAGGCACCGGAGAGCTGTCTGATCCGTTCGATCATCTTCAGGTTCAGCACTGGCAGGATACCAGGGATGATCAGTTTGGTGATGCCCCGTTCTCTGGCTCTCTGGATAAAATCAAAGTAGAGCTGGTTGTCAAAAAATAGCTGGGTAACTGCAAAGGAACCACCGATATCCATCTTCAGTTTCAGATAGCCCAAATCTGAATCAGCCGAAATCGCATCAGGATGTACCTCAGGGTAAGCTGCCACTGCAACTCCCATCTCCGGATGTGACTGTAAAACAAAAGAAACCAGATCTGAGGCAAAGTGAAAAGGAGATTCAGTCAACTGTTCCAGCGGTGTCTCAATTGGGGGGTCACCACGGAGGGCAAGAATATTTTGTATGCCGGCCTTTGACAGGTCATCAATAAATATGTTTAAACGTTCTTTCTGGGCGCCTACGCAGGTCAGATGGGCCATGGTTTCAAGTCCCAACTGCTGTTGCATACAGGTTACAATCTCAAGGGTTGCATCCTGATTGCTGCCGCCGGCGCCATATGTAACCGAGGCGAACAGCGGGTTCAGGCTGGCCAGTTGTTTAACTACCTTAAAAAATGCTGGCCAATCCTTGCGCTCCTTGGGGGGGAAATACTCTACCGAGATAAAACGGCGTCCGGTTGAAAGCTTATCGGATATCTTCATCTGTCCGTGTCCTTGTTTTGGAATATAAAAGCACTATATCAGGAGATATGCGTAAGTGCCAGTCAAACATCATTTTGTCATGTATGCACTTGCTGTAAAGACTATCTGGAAAAATATCAGTATTTAATGAATTTTGTAGCTTTTGACTTTTAATGGAACTCAGGCCATTTTGACAATGATTCTCTTTTTGAAATCTTTAATATGAACAACAAAAAACTCTATATTGATACAGTTGGTTGCCAAATGAATGTCAACGATTCTGAACACATTCTGGCACTTCTGGAACCTTTGGGATACAGCCAAACAAGTCATAGACAGGATGCCGGACTGATCCTGTTTAACACCTGTACGGTCAGGGCTGGCGCAGAGGAAGCCCTGCTGCAGAATATTGCAAATCTTAAGAATCTGAAGCGAAAAAAACCAGGCACGCTAATAGCCGTTGCAGGCTGTGTTGCTCAGCAGATGGGTGACAGGCTTTTACAGAGATTCCCCTGGGTTGATCTGGTGATTGGAACCCATAATCTGCATCTTGTGCCTGATATGGTCAGAGATGCGGAGCAGGGTAAAAGGCGGGTTGAAACAGGGTTTATTGACCCTGCTGCCAGGGTTGATCTCTTTGTTCCGGTCAAAAGGGTTTGCAGGGTGTCTGCATTTGTTACAGTAATGCAGGGTTGTGATAATTTCTGTTCCTACTGTATAGTCCCTTTTGTCAGGGGCAGGGAGGTTAGCCGGCGTTTCGGTGATATTCTGGGTGATGTCAGGATGCTGGTTGATCAGGGGGTAAAAGAGGTTGTGCTGCTGGGCCAGAATGTCAACTCTTTTGGTCTGAAAGGGATTGAAGGGCAGTCATCCTTTGCCGAACTGGTAAGGGCGGTCGCAGATATTTCGGGGCTTGAAAGGATCAGGTTTGTCACTTCACACCCAAAGGATATGTCTGATGAGCTGATCTCCTGTTTTA
>DYNH01000038.1:2236-16062 GCA_020721175.1 Trichlorobacter lovleyi
AGGTTTGTCACTTCACACCCAAAGGATATGTCTGATGAGCTGATCTCCTGTTTTATGGATGTTTCAAAGCTGTGTGGCGCATTGCATCTGCCGGCCCAGGCAGGTAACAACCGTATTCTTAAGGCCATGAACCGAGGATACACTCGTGAACACTATCTAAATATAATAGGTATGTTGCGTAAGGCCAGACCGGACATCAAGCTGACCGGAGATATGATTGTCGGTTTTCCTGGAGAAACAGAGCAGGAGTTTGAAGAAAGCCTTTCCCTGATGGAGAATGTTCGTTATTTTGATCTGTTTTCCTTTATCTATTCAGCCAGACCCGGCACCAGGGCTGCCGGACTGGAAGATAATCTGACAAGGGAGGAGAAGTTGGTACGACTGGAACGCCTCCAGCGGCTTCAGGCCATTCATTCCCGTATTCATAATGAAAGTTACGCAGGCACAATACAGCGAGTGCTGGTTGAGGGTCTGGCAAAGCGTCCCGGACAGGTAAGCGGTCGTATTGACAGCGGAAGAATTGTAAATCTGACTGGTTCGCATGAACTAGTGGGCAAGCTGGTTGATGTGAGAATTCTGGAAGGATATGCCAATTCGTTGCTGGGTGAATTGCTTTAGTTGATGTCTCTGATAAAAGTTGGCTCGTGTAAATCATTACGTCCTCATTATTATTGTTATTAGTTGCTGAAGATGCTTGATAATTCATACATCAGCACTGTTTATGTAAATAAATATTTGACCAAATCAATATCTGTCTGTTACTAAAATCTTTCTGTTTGAATTTAGTTGAGGTGCCTTCATGTCTTATATTGTTATTGATGAAGAACGGTGCAAGGGATGCGGACTCTGTACAATCGGTTGTCCGAGAAAACTGGTTACATTGAGTCAGAAACCGAATTCCCTGGGTTATACAGTGGCAATATTTAATAATCCAGAGCAGTGTATCGGATGCTGTCTCTGCGCCGAAATGTGTCCTGATGTTGCCATTACCGTGTTCAAGGAAAACAGACCATGAGCAGATATGAAAAAAAGTTTGTTAAAGGCAATGAGGCTGTTGCAATGGCTGCCATTGAAGCCGGCGTTGAATGCTACTTTGGTTATCCGATTACCCCTCAGAGCGACATCCCTGAATATCTTTCAAGGGAGTTGCCCAAAAGAGGTGGTACTTTTATCCAGGCTGAGAGCGAAATCGGCGCTATAAACATGGTGCTTGGTGCCTCTGCCGCTGGCATGCGTGCCATGACATCATCATCAGGACCAGGAATATCTCTCAAACAGGAAGGTATTTCGTATATGTCCGGTTCAGAGTTGCCATGTGTAATTGTGGATGTAATGCGTCAGGGGCCTGGTCTGGGAGGAATAGATGCATCGCAGGCCGATTATCATCAGGCCACAAAAGGGGGCGGTCATGGTGGTTACCGGATTATTGTGCTTGCCCCAAACTCGGTACAGGAGATGTATGACCTGACCATGCTGGCCTTTGATCTTTCTGATCAATACCGTATTCCAGCGATGGTGCTGGCTGATTCTGTACTGGGGCAAATGAAGGAATCTATTGTCCCTAATCAAAGGCCAGTCGCAGAATTGCCGATAAAGGATTGGGCTGTAAGAGGTACAGGTGGGGCTGTCCAGAACGTTGTCAAGTCGCTCTATCTGGGTGATGGAGAGATGGAAAAGTTTCACTGGAAGATGCATGCCCGTTATCAGGAGCTTGCAGATAGGGATTCGCGATGGGAAGAGTATCAGACTGCTGATGCAGAGCTTATTGTAACTGCCTTCGGCTGTACATCACGCATAGCCCGCACTGCTGTGGATATGGCTCGTTCAGAAGGGTTTAAAGTCGGTCTTATGCGCCCTGTCACCCTGTTTCCATTTCCTAAAAAGGCATATAGGGAACTTTCAGCCAAATGCAAGCGTTGGCTGACCATTGAGTTATCCACCGGACAGATGGTTGATGATGTCCGCCTGTCCGTATTCCGTGACGCTGATGTTGATTTTTACGGGAGACCGCCAGGTGCAGGTTCTCTACCAACTCCAGAAGAACTTTTTGCACGAATTAAAAACAATTTTAAGGACTTAATGATATGAAACAGGTCTTTGCAAAGCCAGCCAGCCTTAAGGATGTCCAGACCCATTTTTGTCCTGGCTGTCATCATGGCTCATTTCATCGTCTGGTGGCTGAAGCCATGGACAGATTCGGTATTGCTGAACAGACCATCGGATGCGCATCAGTTGGTTGTTCTGTCTTTCTTTACGCCTACTTTAATATTGATGTGGTTGAATCTCCGCACGGTCGCGCCCCTGCCGTTGCTACAGGCGTAAAGCGGGCCAGACCGGACAGGATAGTCTTTACCTATCAGGGAGATGGCGATCTGGCTGCAATCGGGACATCAGAGATCATTCACGCTGCCAACCGTGGTGAAAAAATAACGGTAATTTTTGTAAACAATACCACATATGGCATGACTGGTGGCCAGATGGCGCCTACAACCATGCCAGGACAGATAACTTCTACATCTCCTGAAGGCAGAAACGTAGATAATGACGGAAAGCCTTTCAAGATGGCGGAACTGCTTTCAAATCTTGACGGGGTAGCCTTTTCAGCCAGAGTAGCGGTTAATAATCCCAAAAATGTAATGCAGGCAAAAAAGGCAATCAAGACAGCCTTCCGTTATCAAGTAGAAAACAAGGGGTTTGCATTTATAGAAGCCCTTGCCGCCTGCCCTACAAATTGGGGAATGAACCCTATGGCGGCAAATGAACGGGTGGGGAATGAGATGATCCCGTACTTCCCACTTGGAATATTTAAAAATAAAGAAAACCTATAGGCGGAGTTTTTATGCGCTATGATCTGTTTATATCAGGATACGGAGGCCAGGGGGTGCTGCTTGCAGGCAACCTGCTTTCATATGGGGCCATTCATGAAGGTAAAAATGTCTCTTTCTTCCCCTCTTACGGTGTTGAAAAACGTGGTGGCGCAGCGATGTGTACCATTGTTTTTTCCGATGGCGATACCGGTTCACCGGTTGTAGGTCTTCCATCGGTTGCGATAATTCTGAACCAGTTGTCTTGGGAAAAATATGCCTCAAGAGTCAAGCAAGGTGGTATCTGCCTTGTGAACAGCTCACTGGTTAACATGGAAGACCTTGTTTTAGATGAAAGGGAACTGCTTGCAATTCCAATGAATCAGATATCGATTGACCTTGGTGATGTGCGAATGTTAAATATGGTGGCCTGTGGAGCCTACTGTGAAGCAACCGGAGCGCTTGCACCTGAGAGCCTTAAAGAAGCGCTTAAAAATGCCTTGCCAGAACGTAATCACAGGCTTATACCTGCCAATAGCAAGGCTATTGATGCAGGCGTTGCCGCAGTTTCCCAATTACGAAAAACTTGACATTAGTAAGATTGTTTGATATTAAACCTATCTCTTTTTAGGGGTGTGGCCAAGCGGTAAGGCACCGGATTTTGATTCCGGCATCCCCAGGTTCGAATCCTGGCACCCCTGCCATAAAAAACAAGAGGTTACAGCTTGGCTGTAGCCTCTTTTTTTGTCAAAAAATCGGGAAAATTCGGTGGTTGAAAAAAAATACCCCTATGCTGCATTGCGCAGGGGGACAATGAGACTACCCAATTACCCTTTAAGGAATTTGAGTTTTATATGGCACATTAACCGACATTTGATTTTTTCTGACTGATTCTGCTCTCTTAAGATATTCTTCCTTTTTTATATTGTTATTCTGCATTCCTGCCAGGTCAGCAAGCGCATCCAGATCAGCAGCAATTTTTGTGCTGATTGCCATCTGACGATCCAGTGTCAGGGCCTCTTGTAAAAGTTTCTCAGCATCTTCAAACTGTAGTCCACGTGTCTTGACTGTTCCTAAAATCCTCAATGAATTCCCTCTTTCCTCTTTAAGTAGTGGGATGGTGTTTGACTTAAGTGCCAACTCGGCATAATCAAGCGCTGTGGTTAAGTCTCCTTTGATCAGATAAATCCTTGCCATAAGGTTGAGGCGTCGTCCAATCAGTTTTCCCTGTTCATTTGAAAGTGCGGTTTCAGCCCAGAGAACTGCCTTGTCAATGTTGCCAGAGTTCAGTTCCTGTAATGCCTTTTCCTGCGCCATATCTGCATAAAGCGGACTGTCTGTTTTAATCTGAAAGGCTTTTGAAATAAATTTTGAGGCTTCAGACATTTTTTTTTCATGACGGGCAATTCTGCTCATATTAAGCAATGTGATGATCTGGCTCTCCTGATCATCCAGAGAAGAGGCAATTCTGAGCGCATCTTCAAGCAGTTTGCTGGCATCAGTATGATTTTTCTTTTCAGCACTGGCCAGAGCCCTTTCATTAAGGTCAAGAATTTTTTGTTGTTGCGCTGCCAGTGGCAGGTTTTTATCTGTAGCGCAACCTAAGAGAGTTACAAATATCAACAAGATCAGCATTGTATTAAAATATTTGTCAATCATGGCTGTCACCTGCCTTAAAAGTGTGTAAAGGCACCGTTTCTGTCCCACCTCCAAGTAGCCATGATTTGTTAAGGCTGTTTACCAGGCGATCCGTGCTGAACAGCAGTTCTTCAGTACGGGACAGAATACCTGGTATTATATGGAATATCTGCCTGGACAGTTTTTTGGTCTCTCCGGAAATCTCAGCCGCATTTGCCATAACCGTGTCGGTCTTTTCAAGTATCGGCGGCAACTTTGTCAGTGTGCTGTTTATTTTTTCCAGTTCCAGGCTGTCTATCTTGCTGTTAGCGGTTTCAAGCAGGGTGGTTGTTCGTTCTCCTATCAATTCCATCTTTACTGATGTAGTGTTAATCAGATTGTCTGCTGATTTACGCGTAATTTCCAGATTACGGGTCAAAATTTCAAGGTTTTGAACTGTTTTCTTCAGGTCTCCGTCAGGATCGTTAATGTATCCGACGATATTACGTATCTCTATCAATACAGGCTTGATCTTTTCTCCTATTTCATCTGCAAGCTCATCTAGTCCTTTTGTTTTAAGATAAATAATTGATTCACCCGGCTTTACCTCAGGTTTATCAAGTGAACCAACAGCTATTTCAACTATACTGTCTCCAACCAGTCCCTCTTTAACCAGTTTTACTGTTGAATCTGTTCGTATCCATTTACTGTATTTCCTCGCAATTTCAACAGTTATATCCACCATGGCCTGTTCGTTCAGGATCATGTTGGTAATTCGTCCGATTCTGAACCCTGAAAGTTTGACCGGCATCCCTTTAGTAAAACCTGTTCCCCTGTCAACAGTAAATATAATCTGGTATTTAGGGCTGAAAAGGTCTTTCTGTGCGCCTACAAGTATTATAACAACCAAAATACCTGCAAGCGCGGCTAATGTGAATAACCCGATTTTTCGTTCAAGGTTTCTAAACCTGGGGTCTTGTTGAGTGATCATGTCTGCCTCATAATTATTGGCGGGTTGCATCTCAAATCACAGATAACATCAGGGGTGATTGACGAAAATTGGAATGTTCTGGAATTAATAAATACTGAAGCAGGAGGATGGTCTTGTTTTTTTAGTAATGCCGTCCTTACAGACAGAACATTGCGTTGTTTTTCATTCAGTTCATCAAGGCACTCAGAGAATATCAGTAAATGTGGTTCAGACATGATCGCCCTGACAAAGGCTGTTACAATCCTTTCACCGGGAGTCAGATAGCCTGGCAGCACCCAGATGTTACCTTTGTAATCAAGCTGCTCAAGCAGTTCCAGACCTTTTTCTGCTGCTGTCTGAGAGATACAAGAATGGTGATATAAAAGTGGAAGCGTTATGTTTTCCCATAACTTCAGGTTTGAGATTAGTCCTGCCTGTACTGTTATAACAGCTATGTATTGCCATATACTGATTAATTGCTCCCTGTTTAGTTGTTCTAAAGCACGCCCTTTAAAAAGAACAGACCCTGTTTCAGGTTGTAAATTACCGATGAGTGTCTGTGTAAGAAGACCAGATTCTACATCTCCTTTGGTTATTACATTTGTAATAGTTCCAGGCTCAAGCCGCAGGTTAAAACGCTCAACCAGTCCTGAAACAGTAATATCTGTAAGTTCAAGGATAGCTGACATTGAAGTGGTTGAAATCCTTATGATACTTGTAAGTGGTTTTAAGAGATACAGCCTTTAAAAAGAAAGCCCCCGGAAGGTTTGAAGATTTGATTTCACTTTACTATGTTTATTACCGTTTGCAAATAAAGTCATCAGGCCATTTAAATACAATTATCAGGGGGCAGGGTAAACATGGGCACAGATACATGGTAAAATGGAACCGTTTACTTAACAAATTGATAATGCAGCCTACATATTGTTTCCATCACATCTTTGACAGTATCTCCGGTTCCTTCAACCCAGTGTATTTTAATGCCGTTTCTTTCCATTCTTCTGAACCAGGTTTCCTGGCGTTTGGCAAAGGATTGGATAGCAGAATCTAGTTTTTGAAACATGTCGTTTTTACTGATTCTGCCTTGCAGAAAACTGGAGATATGACGGTACTCAAGCCCATAATAGTCTAGTTGTTCCCATGAAATTCCGCTGTTGTAAATACTCTGTACCTCTTCGATCATGCCTGATGCAAGACGTTGGCGCAACCTGTCTGTAATTCTGCGCCTGAGTAAGCTACGCTCCCAGTGGATACCAAATACAAGTGGGGTTATTTCAGGTAGTGGCTTATATTTTTCGGCATGTTCCAACGTATAAAGGGCTATCTCAATCGCTCTGATAGTCCGCTTTCGGTCAGCCAGATCACTGGTATTGTGCTGACGTGGTTGTATCCTTGCAAGCATATCAGCCAATTCAGCATCAGTTTTTTGCTCTAATCCTGTTCTCAGTTCAATATCTTCAGGCACATCAACAAGGTTATACCCGCTTAGTACCGCATCGAGGTAAAGTCCAGTACCGCCGCACAGGATCGGAATCTTCTTTTTTGATGTAATTTTTTCAAATGCCGATACAAACAGGCGCTGAAATGCAAACAGATTGAACTCTTCCCCTGGTTCAAGAATATCAATCAGATGAAAAGGCACATCTCCATACTCATGCAGATCCTTGCCGGTACCTATATTCATTGTTCTGAATACCTGACGTGAATCAGCCGAAATAATCTCGCCTTGCAGTAAATTTGCCAGTGCAACAGCAAGACGGGTCTTGCCTGAAGCTGTTGGTCCGAGAATGGTTATCAGGTTGAATGCGTCGGAGCTTTTATTTGACATGTTTAAGTGCATCCGTTACCGATGATGTCCAGGTTTATCTTTTTTTCTTCGATAAATATGGGGGTGAAAGGCAGCAGTTGTCTGCTGCTGTATTCCATTAATAGTCTGCAAGCTCACCACTGAACAATAAAAGTTTTGCTGTTTTGATTATGTCTGATTTAACGTTATGGTATAAACCATCCCAAGATAACGTCCTGCCTTGAAAACCGGCCTGAACACAAATGTTCCTGTTTTTCCCTCAAATAATGGGGCGCTGAAAGAAGCAGGCTGCTGATTCTCAATTATCCGCAGGGTTTCCTTGTCACTTGGAGCCTTGAAAGAATGGTAGTCATAATCTGAAAGGCTATTTTCAGCCGGAGAGCCACAACGGTTGATCCCATTTGTGTCAATCCATTGCACTGAGTAAATGCCCGGCGTACTATCGTAAAAGGCCTGCAGCAACTTCATTTGATCCTGTCTGCTGTCTGAAGCAAGCGCTGTCTGAAGGGCAGCATCGCCTGCAAACCTTTCCAGCATCTGTACTGCTGTAAATTTAGAAGCAGGGCGTTCTGCCCTTTTTGTCTTTGTCTTTGGTTCAATATGAATTCCCACCAGTTTCCAATCATTGCCGTAAATGGATACGCTTTGCCAGTAGGCTTTTTTATCTGCCACAATTCCCGAAGGATAAGACTTGTACTGATAGAAACCACTACCCTGTTCAGTCCCGGCAATCTTCTGTCCTAATCTGACAAGTTGTTCAAAAGGCTGGTAACCAGGTGAGGTAAAGAGATTAAGACCAATCTGTGAACTGTCTACGTCGTATAGGATTCGTCCGTTTTTTTCCATGACCCAGATATCCAGGGGCATTGCTTTTACAACCTTGCTGATGATATCTCCAAGAAATTTTTCCGGCCTGAACAGGATGCTTACAGACCCGATGTAATCCTTGTTACGGTTAAATATCGGGTATTCGCAATCCACAGCATCAAAACCCTCAACGGAACGAAAAACAGGGCTGATTACCGGTTTACGGTGTTTCAGCATTCTGATTACCTGCTCCTGATTTGAGATATCCATTCCTTCAAAACGCCGATAAACTGATGGCTCAACTGTTATCATCCTGCCCTGCGGACTGACTGTACAGCAATCAACCGCAGAGTTGAACAGATTGCAGGTTTTTGTAAGCACCTTTCGGGCCGCTTCGCCGGTAATACCTGTTTCCCCCAGCTCTATGGCAGCCTTTTTCAGTATGCTGTCAAGCCGGATGAACCCGGCGGCTATCTCTTTTTGAGCAGTATCAAGTGTTAGTGGCGGCCGGTCTGATGCATAAGCTGTCGTTGCAAACAGCATCATACAGCAGCAGAATATTAACAGTTTTCTTGTCATCGTTAAGCTCCTTTTTTGTATGTTACAGCCTTAAACACAAATCATCTCAATCGCCCCTGAAGGGCAGACATTACTGCAAAGTGAACAGCCTGTACATAGCTTGTCGTTAATAACCGGTGTGCCGTTATCTATTGATATGGCCTGATAACCTCCGTCACGGCAGGCAATGATACAGCCTCCGCAACCATTGCATGACTCTTGCTTCAGTATTGGACGAGATTGCCTGTCATTGGAAAGCGCTGCAAAGCTGGTGACTTTGTTTCGGCATAGTCCTACAAAATCAGACACAGCTTTAAATTCATGCCAATCCATAAATTCCTGCAGTTCCCGTTGCATTTTACGGACTACCCCAAATCCGTGCAGCATCACCTCTGTACCTATTTGTACCAGAGGAGAACCAAGCAGCATGAACTCCGCTGCATCGAAACCGTTTGAGATTCCGCCAGACGCCATTACCGGCAGCCCTGGGGATTGGCATAGTTCACTGACTGCCCGTAACGCTATCGGTTTGATGCCTGAGCCTGAATAACCGCCATAACTGGTCATTCCGCATATATCTGGTCTGGGATTAAGGGTGTAAAGATCGAATCCAAAGAAAGATGGAATGGTGTTGATGGCACAAAAACCGTCAGCTCCGGCCATAGCCAGTTCTTCGGCTATATGTCTGATGTTGGCTACTGCAGCAGTTAATTTGGGAATAACCGGCAGGTTAATTTGTTTGCAGTTCTTCAGCCAACCGGTGATTTTTGCAGCATAATCAGGATTCTGACCAATGGCAGCACCTCTGCCACGTTCGGGATAGCCATGCGGACAGGAGAAGTTAAGCTCCAGCAGGTCAGCACCCGCATCCTGACAGCCCAACGCCAGATATATCCATTCATCAGGAGATGTTGTATTTCCCATAATGCTGGCAATAATCGGGCAATCTGGAAAATCACCCTTGATTGCTGCAATATCCCTGAACCACTGTTCAGGAGTCTGTTCACTCAGCAGCTCAAGGTTTTCAAATCCCCATATCCGGTCATTTGTCTTGATGGAGGTAAAACGGTTTGAAAGGTTTTTTACCGGATCCCTGGTAATGGTCTTTATGACTGCACCGGACCAGCCTTCTTCAAATGCCCGGCGTACCATATCTCCGGTTGCGGTTGGGGGAGCGGATGCAAGTACAAACGGATTGTTAAAGCTGATACCAAGATATGATGTATTCAAAAGATACCTCTGATACTGTAATTTTTGACTTGTTTTTTTAGATCAGTGAGTAAGAATTTGCAGTTATATCAGTTTTTGCCTTTTGTATATCTGCTTGATTCAAATGTCCAGATTAAGTATCAGGGGGGCTAAGCCGTTATCACTAGAGCCTCTTTCAAAAGTCCCAAATTGTGTCATTCTGGCAGGCTTTAAGCCGGAATTCAGATTTTAACTGACTAAAAAGACTGGATCCCCGATAGATGCCTTCGGGGATGACAATCTTTTTGAAAGAGGCTCACTATTTTTCATTTCTTGTCAAAAGTGAAGTTAACATGCTATGAAGTTGTGCCTTGTTGCTTCTATCGTCAGTTATTTTTCAGGTGAGGATATAAATGACCAAAGTTCTAAAGATCGGTTCTGTCAAAATTGGTGGTGGGCATCCTCTGGCGCTAATAGCCGGGCCCTGTGTAATTGAAAGTGAAGATGCCTCGTTACGTCATGCAGAAAGGTTGGCTGAAATCTGTAACAGGCTCGGCATGCCGCTGATATTCAAGTCATCATTTGATAAGGCTAACCGTACATCTATTGAGGCTTTTCGTGGGCCAGGCATGGATGAAGGATTGAAAATCCTGTCAAAAATAAAAGAGAGATTCGGGATTCCGGTTCTTTCTGATATCCATTCTATTGAGCAGGTTTTTCCATCTGCTCAAGTGCTTGATGTGTTACAGATACCTGCTTTTCTCTGCCGTCAGACAGATTTGGTAGTTGCAGCAGCCAGGACCGGTAAGGTGGTGAATGTAAAAAAAGGGCAGTTTCTTGCCCCCTGGGATATGAAGAATGTTGTCGGAAAGATAAAAACTTCCGGAAATGACAATATTATTTTGACTGAACGTGGCGCATCATTTGGCTACAACAATCTGGTTGTTGATATGCGTTCTTTTACTGTTATGGCTTCATTTGGTTATCCGGTCGTGTTCGACGCTACCCACAGTGTGCAGTTGCCAGGCGGACAGGGCACGTCTTCCGGAGGTCAGCGGGAATTCGTGGAAACATTATCCCGCGCATCAGTAGCCACCGGGATTGACGGAATTTTTATGGAGGTACACGAAGATCCGGATTGTGCGCTATGTGATGGCCCCAACTCTATACCAATTTCGCAACTTGAGGCCTTGCTAAGGCGTCTGCAGGCAATTGATGCGGCAGCAAAAAATTAAATGAATTTCCATTTGATTTTCTTGTAAAAAGATCGTCATCTATTTCGTTTGTACCTAAGCCTCTTTCAAAAGTCCCGAATTGTGTCATTCCGGCAGGCTTTAAGCCGGAATCCAGATTTTAACTGACTGAAAAGACTGGATCCCCGAATGTATCTATCGGGGATATATTTTTAGAGCCAACACCAGATTCCCGATTACACCCACGGGAATGACAATATTTTATAGCGTGCTGAGTAGTTACGGAACTTATAAAACTATGAACATTTTGCATGAAGCAAAAAAAGTGATTATGGCCGAGGCTGAAGCAGTTGCTGCTTTGGCTGACCGGCTTGACAGCTCATTTGAGCAATCAGTTAAGATGATCCTGGCGAGCAAAGGCCGTGTGGTCTTGTCCGGCATGGGAAAGTCAGGACTGATAGGCCAGAAGATTTCATCTACCATGGCATCTACCGGTACTCCTGCCTTTTTTCTTCATCCGGCAGAGGGTATTCATGGTGATTTGGGTATGATTATGAGCGGTGATGTGGTGATCGGTATATCCAACAGCGGTGAGACAGAAGAACTGCTGCGAATATTGCCTGTAATCAAGAGACTGGGGGCCGGTTTGATCGCCATGAGTGGTAATCAGGATTCAAACCTGGCACGTTCGGCAGATATTTTTCTGGATGTATCGGTAAAAGAGGAGGCATGCCCCCTGGGTTTGGCTCCAACATCCTCAACCACAGCTACCCTCGCAATGGGTGATGCCCTTGCGGTGGCATTGTTGATGGAAAGAGGTTTTAAGGCGGAAGATTTTGCCATTTTTCACCCTGGCGGGGCATTGGGTAAGAAACTGCTGTTGCGTGTAGAAGACCTGATGCATTGCGGTGATGCGATTCCCCTGGTCGGGGAGGATGTGCTTATGAAAGAAGCACTTTTTGTTATTACCTCAAAAGGCTTGGGGGTCGCTGGCGTTACTGATTCCCAGGGGTGTCTTAAAGGTGTGATAACCGATGGAGATCTAAGACGTTGTCTTGAAAAAGGCCTTGACATACTTAACATTTCCGCCGGTAGTATGATGCACCTGCATCCCAAGCGGATATTAAAGAGGGAACTGGCAGCCGCTGCCCTGCAATTGATGGAGCGCCATTCTATCACTACACTTTTTGCATTTAAGAATGAGCATGACCATGTACCCTGCGGCATTATCCATCTGCATGATATCCTTAAGGCAGGTATTGCCTGATCTTTTTTAGATTGGAGTCTCTCTTAAAAGTTATGGATGGTGTCATTTCGGCAATTTTTAAGCCGGAATCCAGCTTTAAAATGACTTGCAAGATGGGTTTTCCAATAGAGTAGTATTCGGATATGACAATCTCTTTGAAAGGGTCTTACTGTTTAAACCTTAGATATGGATAACAAACTTAAACATATTGAACTGCTGTTGCTGGATGTGGATGGGGTTATGACTGATGGCCGGATTATCTGGGATGCCAATGGTACTGAGACCAAGTTTTTCAATGTCAAGGACGGTCATGGCATAAAACTGGTACAGAGGGCAGGAATCCAGGTAGGGATTATCACAGGCCGTGTCTCGCCCGTGGTTGATCTGAGGGCAAAAGAACTTGGGATTGAGATACTGCACCAGGGTTCCCTCCAAAAACTTGACAGCTACGAGCAGATCACATCCAGCACCGGGCTGGCGGATCATCAAATAGCCTATATGGGTGATGATCTGATTGATATTCCTGTAATGCGCAGGGTTGGATTTTCTGCTGCTCCTTCTGATGCCCTGCCAGATGTTTTAAAAGTGGCAGATTATGTTGCCGCAGCAAGAGGCGGATGGGGGGCAGTACGCGAGTTGTGTGATCTGTTGCTTAAGGGACGTGGCATGTGGCAACAAATTGTTGTTGAGCGATATGGATTGTGATTTTATACAATCTCTATGCCAAAAAGATGCTGATTTGTGGTTATCTGCTGGACAGTCCGTAATCCTGATGTTATGGTGTGTTCACCATGCAAATGCCTAACACAAGGCGAATAAGGCAGTTTCTGGCGTTTGTTATCGTGGCATCTAGTACAGCCATTTTGACTGTTGTGATGTTCAGACAATTACGTTTTTCCTCGTCTGAAATCACCTCCAGAACTACATCCCATGAAATTGATATGTCACTTGCCAAGCTTAATTTTTCTGAAATGAGGGGAAATGATAAGCTGTGGGATCTGACTGCCGAACGTGCTGATTATGACAAAAAAACCGGTAAGGCTGTTCTTACAGGTGTAAAGGCCGAGATATTTGCAGGTAAGGTCGGCGGACTGGTTATTTCCGCTGGAAAAGGCAACTATTTTGAAGAACAGCACCTTGTCAGGATGCAGAATAATGTACAGGCTGTTACAAAGAAAGGCATGACGCTTGTCACGGATTGGCTTGAATACCGTTCTGTGCCCGGACTGGTAACAACAGATCGTCCAGTGACGATACGGGACGGACGTCTTACCCTGAAAGCTTCAGGCATGGAGCTTTATGTTAATGATGAAAAGGTGCTGTTTCATGGGCCGGTTGATGCTGTTATCGAGGGTTATCATGCAAAACGTTAAACGTATTTTTTTTACACTCTGCCTTGTGTTTTATGTAGGTTGCCTTGCTGCACAGGCTGAGCCACAGACTTCATCAAGCCTGTCTCCAAAGGGAGAGCGTTCTGCAAAACCAATCACCATCAAGGCAGATGAATTAAAGGCTGATAACAAGGGCAAAACAGCGATCTTTACAGGTAGGGTAGTTGCAAGGCAGGGTGATGTAACAATATACTCTGACAAGCTGATAATCCATTATGGAGAGCATGAGGAGCAGGTTGACAAGA
>DYNH01000039.1 GCA_020721175.1 Trichlorobacter lovleyi
ACTCCCAATGCAGAGTGAATTTTACGTTCTACTGACTCAAGAAAGGCACGCTGTTTTTTCATTTCATCAAAGAAGATATTTTCCGTTACTTCAATATCAATTTCAAGGGTGTCGGTGGTGCCAGTACGTTGGACTATCAACTGATAATGCGGTTCGCAGCCTTCAATGGCAAACAGCACTTCTTCTATCTGGGACGGGAAAACATTAACCCCTTTAATGATCAGCATGTCATCACTGCGCCCCATGGTCTTCTTCATCCGAGCCAGTGTTCTGCCGCAGCCACACGGTTCATAATGCAGACTGGTGATATCGCGGGTCCGATAGCGAATCATCGGAAAGGCCTCTTTGGTAAGAGTGGTCAATACCAGTTCACCAATGCTGCCTGGCGGCAGCACTTTACCGGTCTCAGGATCAATAATCTCAGCTATAAAGGCATCTTCGGCAATATGCATACCACATTTAAGATGGCATTCACCTGCGACACCAGGTCCAATTACCTCGGACAAGCCATAGTTGTCAGTAGCACTGATCTGCAGCCGTTGCTCAATCTCGGTCCTCATTGCCTCTGACCAGGGTTCACCCCCAAACAGTCCAACCTTCAAAGAGAGTGATTTTGGATCAATCCCCGCTTTTTCCAATCGATCAGCAAGGGTAAGTGCATAACTGGGCGTTCCAACCAGGGCTGTAGTCCTGTAGTCCTGCATGATCATGATCTGCTTTTCAGTGTTCCCTCCCCCCATAGGAATTACAGCAGCTCCAATTGTCTCTGAACCGTAGTGCAAGCCAAAGGCCCCGGTGAAAAGACCATAACCAAAAGCTATCTGAACCACATCGTCAGGGGTTACTCCTGCAGCAGTCATAAAGCGGGCTACCAGATTTGACCATGTTTTAAGGTCATGCTTGGTATAGCCCACCACAGTAGGCTTGCCGGTAGTACCGGATGAGGAGTGAATACGTACCACCTCGCGCAGTGGCACGGCAAACATGCCGTAGGGATAGTTCAGTCGCAGGTCTTCTTTGGTGGTAAAGGGCAAGAGAGAGAGATCAGCCAGCGCGGTGATATCCTCAGGCACAACCCCCCGCTCATTAAACTTGTTCTGATAACAACGGACATTTTTATAGGCTCTGTTCAATGTTGCCTGGAGGCGTTCAAGCTGCAATTGTTCAAGCTCTTCACGTGGCATGCATTCGTGCTGAAGATCCCAGATTGCAGTACTCATCGGGTACCTCCACAGACCGCACGTACTGCAGCAATCACGGATTCAACTGCCTGATCCGGCGGCAGAAGTTGCATCTCGCCCCTGGCACGTTGCTTAAATTCCACCTTGCCATCGGCAAGATTTTTACCTCCGACCACAATTCGTAACGGAATACCGATCAAATCATGGTCCTTGAACTTGACGCCAGGCCGTTCATCACGGTCATCCAGCAGCACCTCAACCCCGGCTGCCTCAAGACGGTCGTGGATGTCCTGGGCTGCAGCCATAACTGACTCATCCTTCTGGGCATTAATTGCCACCACTGAACAATGAAACGGAGCAAGGGGCAAGGGCCAGATAACTCCGTTTTCATCGTGATTCTGTTCTATGGATGCTGCCACGGTACGGCCGATACCGATGCCATAGCAACCCATGAAGATGATCTGCTCCTTACCATCCTTATCCAGATAGGTAGCATTCATGGCACTGGAATATTTGGTACCCAGCTTAAAGACATGACCCACTTCAATGCCACGCCAGACTTCCAGCGTGCCATCTAAGCAGCGAGGACAGGAATCACCGGCTCCGATCAGACGAATATCAGCAATCTGGCTAAACTGGAAGTCACGCCCTGCATTGGCGCCGGTAAAATGCTGATCGACCTCGTTGGCGCCAATCACCAGATCGGACATGGCTTCGATGGCGTAGTCTGCGATAACCGGCAGTTTTTCTTTTAATCCCACGGGACCGAGAAAGCCAGGGGGAGAACCGGTAAAACGCAGAATTTCCTCATCCGTTGCCATCCTGATCTCATCCCACCCCAGACGGTTCTTTAACTTCAGCTCATTCAGCTCATGATCGCCCCGTATCAGGGCCATGGCAAACTGCCCTTCTCCGTCTGACAAAACCAGGGTTTTAACCGTGGCAGATGGTGACAGCCCCAGAAACTCTGCTACCTCGGCAATGGTTTTCTTGTCCGGTGTATGAATTTTGGCCAGAGATTGCTGCCCTGCCCCACCCTGCTGCAGCTTGATCCCTTCAGCTTTTTCTACGTTAGCTGCATAGCGGCAGGCATTACAAGAAACAATGGCATCCTCGCCAGATGAAGCTAACACCATAAATTCATGGGAAGCAGAGCCACCGATGGAACCGGTATCAGCCTCCACAGCCCGGAAATTGAGGCCACAACGTTCAAAGATCCGGTTGTAGGCCTGATACATCCTGTCGTACGAAAGATCTGCAGCCAGAGAATCTACATCAAAGGAATAAGCATCCTTCATAATAAATTCACGGCCCCGCATCAGGCCAAAACGGGGACGGATCTCGTCCCGGAATTTAGTCTGGATCTGATAAAAATTGACCGGCATCTGACGATAGCTCTTGACTTCACGCCGGGCTATATCAGTGATGACCTCCTCATGAGTAGGTCCCATGCAGAATTCGTTGTCCTTGCGATCTCTGAAACGCAGCAGTTCCTTGCCGTACTGTGCCCATCGCCTTGACTCTATCCAGAGTTCAGCCGGTTGCACAGCCGGCATCAGCAGTTCAATGGCGCCCGCCCGGTTCATCTCTTCCCGTACAATCTGCTCAAATTTGCGGATGGAGCGCAGACCAAGCGGCATATAGGTATAGATGCCGGCAGCAATCTTGCGAATCATCCCGGCACGCATCATCAACTGGTGCGAGACAACTTCAGCATCGGAGGGAGTTTCTTTAAGTGTCGGGATAAAAAATTGAGTGTAGCGCATTGCTATAAACCACCTTGTTTTAATTTATGGCGTTGCAGCATCGTGGTTATCAGGTCCCGTTGAAACGGCTTAACCACATAATCATCGCAATCTCCTTCAAAAAATGCATCTTCAATATCCTGTGGAGAACTGCAGGCTGAGATCATAAACACTTTGGTGCGCTTTCCCTGTTTGAGATCGCGTTCCCGGATTCCAAGCAGGGTGGCGGTACCATCCATAACCGGCATGACAATATCCAGGCAGATCAAAGTGTAAGGGTCATGTTCTGCTGCTGCGCAATCAATCAAATCTAAAGCCTGCTGGCCGTTTTCCGCCTGATCACAGGGGCCAAATTCCTCAAGAAAGGTAGCCAGCATCAGACGCCCCATATCATCATCATCAACGATCAGAGTGCGCATCGAAATCCTCCATCTGATATTATAGTCGATCTATTTCTTCAAGTAAGGCATCAGCCAGTTCAGCCTCACTCACCTTTCGAACTACTTCACCCTTACGGAAAATCAGGCCTTCACCGTTGCCTCCAGCCATCCCTACATCTGCCTCACGAGCCTCACCCGGACCATTGACCGCGCAGCCCATCACTGCTACGGTAATCTGCTTGTTAACCGATTGCAGACGGCGCTCTATCTCTTCAGCCACCTTGATCAGATTAATCTGGCACCTGCCGCAGGTGGGGCATGAAACAAAGGTAACGCCCCTCTGTCGTAATCCCAGAGATTTAAGAATCTCGTAGCCTACACGTACTTCATCCACCGGATCACCGGTCAGAGAGACCCGCAGGGTATCGCCAATACCACTGGACAGTAGAATCCCAAGCCCGACCGATGATTTGATCGTACCGGAAAAAATGGTGCCGGCTTCAGTAATACCGATATGCAGGGGGTAGTCAACCTGCCGGGAGAGCAGCCGGTAGGCTGCTACCGTTTTAGGAACATCAGATGCCTTGAGGGAAACCTTGATCTCCTGATAATTAAGTTCTTCAAGGATACGGATATGGCCGATGGCTGATTCAACCATGGCTTCAGCCGTGGGATGCCCGTATTTTTCAAGCAGATGTTTTTCCAGAGAACCGGCATTTACCCCGATTCTGATCGGCACCTTGCGCATAGCAGCAGATTTTACCACCTCGGCAACCTTCCACTGTTCTCCGATGTTTCCGGGATTAAGGCGCAATCCATCAATACCTCCCTCCAGGACACGGAGGGCCAGCTTGTAGTCAAAATGGATGTCAGCAATAACCGGAATCGGGCTCTGGGCCTTAATGGCAGCCAAGGCATCTGCCGCATCACTATCAGGCACGGCACAACGGACAATTTCACACCCCGCCTCAGCCAAAGCATGAATCTGTGCCAGAGTGGCCTTACGGTCGCGGGTATCAGTGGAACACATGGACTGAACAGAGCAGGGAGCTCCTCCACCAATGGCCACCGGACCGATATACAGTTGTCTGGTACGTGCATTCATAGGTGTAAAATTCTAGCGGAACAGCCGCAGAAATGCAAGGAGAGCCTATCGCCGGTTCACGGGCAGGTGGACATACCAATAGGCACAGGCCACAAAAAGGACACCACCTACGATGTTCCCCAAGGTTACCGGCAGGAGATTGGCAACGAAGAACGCATTCCAGTTCAAGGTCGGATCAGTGATGGCCAACCCGTCTTTCAGCAGCAGTCCGGCAGGAATAAAGTACATGTTGGCAATGGAATGCTCAAACCCACTGGCTACAAAAGCGGTGATCGGCACAAGGCAGGAAAGCAGCTTGCCGGTGACATCCCGGGCTGCTGTTGCCATAAAGACCGCAAGGCAGACCAGCCAGTTACAGAGTATGCCACGCACAAAAGCAACCCAGAAGGAGAGCTGGCATTTTGCAGTGGCAGTAGCAAGCACCTGTTTTGTCACCGTACCTGTTTGCCAGAGCTGTGACTCATACAGGAGCCAGGCCATAAAAAGCGCCCCCAGCAGATTACCCAACAGCACCAGCAGCCAGTTTTCTGCCAGTTTAGCCCACGAGATTTCACCATCCAGTGCGGAAGACACCTGCAGGCTGTTACCGGTGAACAGCTCGGCGCCACAGACCACCACCAGCATCAGCCCAAAAGAGAAGACCACTCCTCCCAGCAGACGGCTTATCCCCAGGCCAACAAAGGCTGCAGCATCATGCATCACCACGGTAGAAAGCTGTGCCCCAAAGGCGATATAGACCCCGGCCAGCAGTGACAGCAAAAACGTACGGCGACGGCACTGGGTCATAACCCGCTTGCCGTTCTGAATTATGGCACTGATGGTTTCTGTGGGGGTAAGGTAAAGTTTTGATTCCATACCTGCTCCGGCACGGTAAAATGGGCAAAGTCGATCAAGACTGCTGCCGGAACTACGGTATCCAACTCATTAAACGGCGTGCCAAGTAATCGGCAGGTAAATTCCCGGAATAACAACTGTTCCTGCATAAATATATCGTTAAAGTGAAAACGTAATTCCGGCATCTGCAGCGGATCAAGCGTAGTAAAATTAAGGCTGCACCATTCATCAAACAGAATCTCGCCACTGGTGTCCACCAGTGGTACGCCATTCAGCCGACAGGTCATGGGCCGGCTATCATACACCATACAGAGACCATCCTGTCCTATAAGCGGACAGGGGGTTTCATCCTCTTCCGGCATAACCAGATCCCATTCTTCTTCAGGATAGCTGTTAAACAGATATGGTTGATTAAAATCTGGCCAGACTTTGCGAATTGCAGCAATAGAGCGATGTGCAGCAGCTCGTATCTGTTGTTTTTTCAAGATATCCAACTGCTCGAATCCATCACGAAGCATAAAGGCATCAAGCAGGGTAATATCAAACAAACCACGGCAACAGGCTGAACAGCCCTGCCGACAGGTTACCTGTTTTTCTGCCATGGAGTTGCATTGCGAAAACCAGGCATCAACCTCAGCCAGCAGTTCACGATAACCAATCAGAATATCAGCTACCTGATTCATTACATGTAAATCATAACTTTAAGATTTACGCTGCCATCCCTATTCGTGAAGGGGATGGTAACGCCCTTGCACTGGACATTCATGCTGGCACCTTCTTCCGGTGGTTCAGACACTGTGCGTAACTGGCCTGACACCACGAGTGGGAGTCCCATAGCCACATTACCATACTGATCGTGGTACTTGGTCTTGAAGGCGCCAGCAATATTATTGATCAACTCGCCGATGGCATCACGGATCGAATCCTCATCAGGTTCCTCATCCATCAGCATCTCACGGGCCACCAACTGTGCTGTCAACCGGTCTGCAGCAACAATAATGTAGCCTACCCGGTCACCGGCTACACCGATAATCCCGGTAACATCCGAATCAACCGGAGCCACCTTGCGTTCTACATGACCGGCAAACAGGTCAATATTCATGTAACATTTAAAGGTGTCCTGCGTGGCCGTCATGACCGTAAACATTACCTCTTCAAAGCTGATTCCTGCCACAATAGTATCTCCTTTTGAATGTTAATCTATCCATTAGATCGCCTTGCCGGTTACCTTAAAAACAAAATCGTAGTTCAGGATATCTTCCCACTGGAATCCCTTGGCAGTTGAACGGGTATCATCCCCTTGACCATACGGTTTACCCGGTGTGAAAAACCAGTTCATAATTGCCTCACCGGAAGCACGGAACACAATCCAGTATTTTCCGGGAACGAGCTGTTGGGGTTTGTTTCCCTCAAGTGGAAATGAAAAATCAACCCAATAGTAACCAGGCTTGCGGGAAACCTTTTCCAGATCAAGCAGATTAGAGCGAACACCCTGCATGATATCAGGTTTGCCGCCTTTATCCTTGACAAGATCAATATAGACCGCACCATCACCACCGAACTTGCGCATGGCCAGCGAAATTTTCTCAAGGTTCATGCGGTCTTCTACCTGAATTGCCTGGGCAAAGATATGCTGTGAGGTAACATACTCGGAGGTTTCCCGTTCAAAAACCCGTGTCCCGGTATCTCCCTTGACATTGTACAGGTTAACCAAAGCCGGAAAATCCATATTGCCAAAGGTCAGAATTGTGCCGGGTCGAGGTTTCTTGTGCACAGGCTCAACAACAACCGGAGGTTTCTGTGCAACCAGGGGTGGCTTGTGAATAACAACCTTTGCTGGTTTGGGCTCTGCTTTTGGTGGTTGTTTTGTTGGCTTGACAGGGTTTGCCACCTTTCGTTTATCATCTTCAATACGGTCATCATTACTGATAAAACGGGTCTCTGCCGGTCCGGCTCCAGAGCCCTGGACAAGTGGTGGCGGTGGCTTAACTGAGGTCACCCTGGCCTTTGGTTCCGGGCGTAATGGTACGAGTGGCGGTGGCAGAATAGCTTCGTTACCGGTTGGAGCTGTTACAGCGCCAGCTGCTACAACCGGGTTGCTCAGGATATACGGACGGGGGGCACTGGCAAAACGTTTCATCTTTAATGTGATAGTATCAGAGGTATAACGTCCTTCAATCAGCTCGGTATAGGCAGGCAGGTAGGGACCGCCCTTCCAGGTATCATTAATGTCCCGTGAATCAAGCCCATGGGTCTGTTTGATATGACGTGACGAGGTAAACTGACGTGATTGCTGCGGGTCATAGGGTAACCAGCCCAGATCCGGGAAATAAACCTCCAGCCAGGCATGCCCCCCCTGCCCCATACTCTGGACAATGGAGTTTTTTGCATCAATAGGCACCTTCCAGGACTCTTTCAGCGTAATGCCACCCACAATTCTGGCTGGAATTCCTACGCTGCGTAACAGCGCTATGGAAAGATGCGCAAAGTTCTGGCAGTTGCCACTTTTGGTGGAAAGTGTATAGGAGGCGTCATACTGTGGCGGATTAAAGCTGTATTTAATGTTATCGGTTACCCAGTTAATGATGGCGGAAACTGCTTCATACTCATTTTTGGCAGTACTGGTCAGTTGCCGGGCAAGTGACTTGATCTCTGAAGATCCCTGCACCATTTCAGTATGTTGCAGATAGAGTGATTCTTTAGTGGCAAGGTTGCCCACGGGAAACGCGGTCTGACTCTCCAGGGCAGAAAGCTGAGACTGGATGGTCGTTGTGTAGTTCAAGGTTACCCGGATATCCTGATTAACCGTGTTCCAGCTGACACGCTGAAATTTGTTGCCAAACCGGTCAGTTTCAATCACGGAGCTATGTGCTTCAGGAGAAAGGGTGATCCCGAGACCGTTTACTCCTTGGCTGACGGTTCTGGTTGTGTAGGTTGCCGGTAAGGCAAACTTGAATGAAAAGCTTGATACCGTTCCTTTATTGACGGAAAATTCCATTGACTGGCGCATTGCTATGGTGCCAACAAGGTTTCCTTCAAGGATCAGAGTCTTGGCAGAAGCTGTTAAAGACAGTAGAAAGACACTGCAGGCAACAGCAAATATTGTCAGTAACCATCTACTACGCATGACTCCCTCCTGATCTTCAGCGTTCTTATTCCCACTCAATGGTTGCCGGTGGTTTCTGGCTGATATCGTACACCACCCGGTTAATACCTTTTACCTCATTAATAATGCGGGATGAAATGCTACCCAGCAACTCGTAAGGCAGTTTGACCCAGTCGGCTGTCATGCCATCCAGTGAGTTTACCGCTCGCAGGGCAATGGTATAGTCATACGTGCGGGCATCACCCATCACACCAACCGAGCGTACCGGCAGCAGCACCGCAAACGACTGCCATATTTCACGATAGAGCCCGGCCTTACGGATTTCATCCAGTACAATGGCATCTGATTCCCGCAGAATTTCGAGTCGGTCGGCAGTAATCTCGCCGATGCAACGGATTGCCAGACCTGGACCAGGGAATGGCTGACGGTGGATCACTTCATCAGGCAATCCCAATTCTTTACCTAACAGCCGAACCTCATCCTTGAAAAGTTCCCGTACCGGTTCAAGCAGCTTCATCTTCATCCGGTCAGGCAGGCCGCCGACATTATGGTGGCTCTTGATTACAGCGGAAGGCCCCTTGGTGGAGACAGATTCAATCACATCAGGATAGAGCGTACCCTGGGCCAGCCATTCTACATTCCCCAGCTTATTGGCCTCATCCTCAAACAGAAAGATAAATTCATTGCCAATGATCTTCCGTTTTTGCTCAGGATCAGTGATGCCTTTCAGTTTATCAAGGAATCGGGAAGATGCATCAACGTAATCCAGATTTATTTTAAAATGACGGGTAAAGAGGTTCACTACCTTTTCTGCTTCACCCTTGCGCAGCAGGCCGTTATTCACAAAAATGCACTGCAGCTGATCACCAATTGCCTTGTGAATCAAGACGGCTACAACCGATGAATCAACCCCGCCGGAAAGGGCGCAAATGACCTTGCCGGTACCTACTTTTTCACGAATGGAGGCGATCTCGGTCTCGATGAAATTTGCCATGGTCCAGATCGGCTGACAGCCACAGACCGTAAAGACAAAGTTACCAAGAATTTCAGCCCCCTTGGGTGTATGGACCACCTCGGGATGAAACTGCACGGCATAGAAGCGGCGCTTTTCATCCTTCATGGCTGCTGCAGGGGTGTTGTCGGTGTGGGCAATGGCACAGAATCCCCTGGGCATCTGCTCAATCTTGTCACCATGGGACATCCAGACCTCTTCCTTGCCAGCAAGGCCGGAAAAGAGATCAGTCGTGTCATCAATATTCATCGCAGCGCGGCCAAACTCCCGCTTGTCAGACCGTTCTACCTTGCCACCCAATTGGCTGGTCATCAACTGCATGCCGTAACAGATTCCCAGTACCGGCACACCAAGATCATACACACCGGCATCGGAATGTGGCGCATCAGCATCGTAGACGCTGCTGGGACCACCGGAAAGGATGATTCCCTGTGGCGCAAAGGCCTTGATCTTTTCAAGGCTCATTGTGTACGGGTGGATTTCGCAGTAAACCGACTGTTCACGGATTCGGCGGGCGATCAGTTGGGTAACCTGGGAACCGAAGTCGAGGATCAGAATCTTCTGGCTGTGTATATCGGTAGAACTCATACGCTGATATCCTTAGCTTGCTCTGTAGTTGGGAGCTTCTTTGGTGATAGTAACATCATGTACATGGGATTCCTTCAGGCCGGCGCCAGTAATCCGGATGAAACGGCCATTGTCCTGCAACTCCTTGATGGTGGCGCAACCGGTGTAACCCATTCCGGAACGCAGTCCGCCAATCAGTTGGTGAATATTGGCTGATAATGGCCCGCGCAAAGGCACCATGCCCTCAATTCCTTCCGGCACCAGCTTGACATCATCGCCTACATCGGACTGGAAATAACGATCCTTGCTGCCTTCCTTCATGGCGCCGATGGAGCCCATACCGCGGTAACTCTTGTAGGTTCTGCCCTGGTACAGCACCGTATCGCCGGGAGATTCCTCTGTTCCTGCAAACAGCGAACCGATCATGATCACATCGGCACCGGCCGTAACCGCCTTGGGCAGGTCACCGGAAAACTTGATGCCACCATCGGCTATCACCGGCACACCGTGCTGATGGGCCACACGAGCACACTCCATGATAGCGGTAATCTGTGGCACCCCTACCCCTGCGACTACCCGGGTGGTACAGATAGAGCCAGGACCGATACCAACCTTGATACCGTCAGCCCCTGCCTTGATCAACGCAGCAGCAGCATGTGCAGTGGCAATATTGCCGGCAATTACCTCAACCCCGGGGAAGGTTGATTTGGCACGAATCACGGCATCAATCACCCCTTGAGAGTGTCCATGGGCCGTGTCTATCACCACCACATCCACGCCGGCCTTGATCAAAGCCTCCATGCGGGCCTCCATCTCGGCAGTGGGACCAACAGCAGCACCTACCCGCAAACGCCCCAGACTATCCTTGCAGGAATGGGGATATTTTTTAACTTTCTCTATATCCTTGATGGTGATCAGACCTTTCAGAAAACGGGCATCGTCCACCACCAGCAGCTTTTCTACCCTGGTATGTTTCAGGTGTTCTTTGGCCTGTTCAAGGGTTGTACCAACAGGGACCGTAACCAGGTTGCGCTTGGTCATACACGCCGAAATCAGTTGATCATAATCCGTTTCAAAGCGCAGATCCCGGTTGGTCAGGATACCAACCAGCTTGCCGTTTGCCTTGGTAATTGGCACACCGGAGATGCGGTATCTTGACATCATCTCAAGCGCTTCACTAATTTTCTGGGTAGGACGCATGGTGATCGGGTCAACGATCATGCCGGATTCACTCTTTTTGACCTTGTCAACCTCATGTGCCTGCTCTGCAATAGAGAAGTTTTTATGGATAATACCGATGCCGCCCTCACGGGCCATGGCTATTGCAGCACGGGATTCGGTGACCGTATCCATGGCAGCGCTGACCAGCGGTATATTAAGTGGGATGTTACGGGAAAGACGTGTCGTCAGATTTACATCTCTGGGCAGGACCAGAGAGTGAGCCGGGATAAGCAGCACATCATCAAAGGTCAATCCTTCAGGAAGGTTTTCAATCGACATGGCTTCGTAACCTCGCAGTGATAAATTTTATAGACGTTAGTACAGCACGCCGATGAAGTCAAGAATGTCTACAGTAGAGATGAAGCAGCAGAAACGCAAAAAAACGGTTCATTATGCCCGTAAAGCATCGACAATTTTTAATCGGCTGGCCTGTACAGCAGGAATTGCACCGCCAATCAGCCCCATAGCCAAGGCAAAAACCAGCGATTGAATAACGATAGCAAGGGTGAGAGAAAATGAGAACGCCAACTCGGAGAATGTTTGCCAATTCATGGTAGAGATGGTGATGAACTGCATGAATGAAGCCAGGACAATGCCACTAATTCCACCTGCAAGCCCCAGTAGCAGCGCCTCGGCAAGAAAAGCAAGCAGGATGCTCAGGCGCTGAAACCCCAATGCCCGCAACGTTCCAATTTCTGCTACACGGTTGGCTACAGAGGCATACATAGTAATCAAGGCCCCAATCATGGCTCCCAATGAAAAAATGCCCGTCAGGGAAATTCCCAGGATACGGATAAACGTGGCCATGGCTTCGGACTGGTCACGGTAGTATGTTGTTTCGCGCCGTACCTCAACGGTCAGGCGTGGTTCAGATTCAAGCCGTTCTTTCAGAGACGGGAAATCAACAGAATCCCGCAGACGAAAGGTGAGTGAGGAATAGAGCGGCCGTCTGAAGGCCTGCATGATCTGGTCACAATCTCCCCATACTTCGGAACTGAACCCGGTTGCTCCGGCATCAAAGATGCCGACCACCTGCCAGTCACGCAGGGCAAAACGCAGCTGTTCTCCCCGTCCAACACCACTAAACCGGCGAGCAATACTGTTACCCACTATAATCTCCGCTGAACCTTGTCTGGGCAGCCTTCCTTCCAGTATCCGAATCTGTGGACGCATCAGCAGTGACTGTTGGCTGATTCCCCGGATAATCACATTAGAAGGTTTACTGGTGCCCCGCTTGATCAAGCCAATCGGCACCACCAGTTCCCGGGTAACCAAAGGAGCGCCATCCTGTCCTGATGCCAGCTCCGGCTGGGTCTCGATAATCAGCGCCTGATTGCGGTCTACCCCGCTTTGCATCTCAGAGTCAGCCCCCTTTCGGGTAATGATGACATTCTGATCTGAACCGGTTTCAACCAGGGTCTTTTCAAGCCCGTTTGAAAGCATCATGATTGAGGCAAAGACAAACACTACCAGTGCCATACCTCCGGCAGTCAGAAAGGTTGTCAGACGACGGGTCAGCAGATTACGCCAGCTATACGCCAATGGTATCCGCATCTCAGCCAATCCTTCGCAGGCCATCGGCAATCCTGATCCGCACTGCACGCCAGGCCGGGAACAGTCCTGCTACCAGTCCTACCAGCAGTGACAGAAACAGATCAAGCCACAGTGTGCTGCGTTCTATCAGAAATACAGGAAAAAACTGATCAAGCTGGGCAGCAAAGGCAGCTGCTACCGGAAAGGTAAGGCCTATGCCAAGCGCACAGCCCAACAGCGCAAGCAGCACTGATTCACCAAAGATCATGCCGGCAATATGAAACCACCCGAAACCCATTGATTTTAAAATGGCATATTCCCCGAACCGCTCCCGGGCAGTCATGGCCATGGTGTTGGCGGCAACCGCCATGATAATCACAATCACCACGTATGAGACAATCCTGATCGCAACGACGATCGCCTCAGTCATGGAAATAAAGGTCAGCTGAAATGCCTTTTCAGTCTCCGTAAGGGTCTCAGCCAGAGAATTTTTAAAAAGGCCATCAATTGCCTGAGCTACCTGGCTGGACAGATTGGCATGTTTTACCTCTATCAGAAAAATACCCGTCTGATCAGCACGACGAGGAGTGTTTTTCCGCAGGGTTTCATTCAGATAGTTCCAGTGAAAGAAAAACTGCCCTTCATCGGTTGTCTGCTTTTTACCCTGATAAATCCCGCGCAGGTTAAACTCCCAGCTGCCAGGAAAGATCGTTCCCTTCAGGGTAACACTGTCGCCAACCTTCCAGCCGTGGCGTTCTGCCAGCTTGCGACCTGCCACACAGCCTTTGCGATCCCTGATAAAATCACTTGTCTGGCTGTCAGAAAGAATAAATTCAGGATACATACCCAGGTATGTGGCTGGTTCTATGGCAAAACTCGGGAAAAAATTCTTTTCCGTGATATAGACGCCGCCAAACCAATTGGCATACGAGACGTTTTTCACGCCTTCTACCTGACGGATCCGGTCTTTGTAGGAGACAGGTAAAGAAAACACCAGTGAAATTGCGTTGCGGGAAATGAGACGGTTGCCAGATGAGGCATGTGCCCCGGCATACCAGGCTGAAACAACGGTGCGCAGCAGACCAAAGGAAAGTATGGCAATCGCAATTCCCGTTATGGTCAGCAGGGCACGCAGCTTGTGACGAAAGGCGTTACGTGTCAGAAGTTTGAGGATAAACAAGAAAACATCCTCTGAAGCAGTTTCATAGCACCAGCACCCCTTTTTCCAGGTGCAGCAACCTGCGAGCCCGTTTGGCTGCCCTGGGGTCATGCGTTACCATGATAATGGTTTTGCCAAACTCCCGGTTCAGCTGCTCCAACAGGTTCAGAATCTCTTCCGCCGAGACCCGATCAAGGTCGCCGGTCGGCTCATCAGCCACCAGAATAGAGGGGTCAGACACAATGGCACGGGCAATGGCCACTCGCTGCTGCTGACCACCGGACAGCTCAGAAGGGCGATGTTCCATCCGGTCTGTCAATCCCACCACCGCAAGGGCTGTCTCAACATGTTCCCGTCGCTGATGTCGTGACATTGAGGTCAGGAGTAGCGGCAACTCCACATTCTCAAAAGCAGTCAAGACAGGAATAAGATTGTAGAATTGAAAGACAAACCCGATATGGGATGCGCGCCAGGCTGCCAGGGCGCTATCGGAAAGTAACGACAAATCAACATCATGAATAGTGATACTGCCACTGTCAGCCGTATCAATACCGGCAATCAGATTCAACAGGGTACTTTTACCTGAACCGGACGGCCCCATCAGAACAAGAAACTCTCCTTCGGCAATGTCAAGGCTGATATCTTCCAAAACCGGCACAGACTGATTGCCCCGCCGGTAGGATTTTACCAGATGCCGGATAGAAACCAGGGGATTACTCACTTGTCACGCACCGTGATCCGGCTGCCGTTCTTTAATCTGTTTAAGGGACGCAACACCAGTTTTTCTCCTGGTTGCAGCCCTGAAACCTCCTGTACATCACCAAGACGAGCACCTGGAGCAACATCTGTTACGAGCGCCTTGCCGTCGACAATTCTGAATACCTGTCTTGTTGTGCCTTGTCCGGAAAGAGCCTCAGGATTAATGGCTATGCGTGGCTGTTGTTCTTCTTTCGTGGCTGTTCGTTTTAGAAACGCCACTTTGGCACTCATCTCCGGCAGGATACGGTCATCACGATCAATAAAACGGACCTTGACCATAACCGAGGCCTTACTGCGGTCAGCAGTCGGAACAACAGTGTGCACAACGGCCCGAAAGCGGACTCCGGGCAGAGCATCCAGCGTTACTTCACAAGGCTGATCAGCTTTTACCTGAGCCAGACTGGATTCGGAAACATCAGCCTCCACCTCCAGTGATGAAAGATCAGCAATTGTCACCACGGCTGCCTTGGCATTGGCAGCAGCCCCAAGTGGAGTAATAATGTCACCAATATCAGCGTTTTTTGTCAGTACAACCGCATCAAAAGGAGCCCTGATCAAAGAATAATCCAGCGCCACCTCGGTGCCACGGCGGGCTGCTTCTGCCGCCCGCAAAGAAGCCTCGGCGCCGGCAACACCGGCTACGGTACGTCGATAGCGTGCCTCTGCCGCATCATAGTCTGCCTGAGCCACAATACCCAGTTTCAGCAACTCTTTATGACGTTCAAAGACCTGGCTTGCATCGGTCAGTTCTGCCCTGACCTGTTCCAGTGCACTTGAGGCAGCCTGAACCGTAGCCCGGGCCTGATCAAATGAAGCGGCAAGATCCCGGTTTTCCAGACGGGCAACCACCTGCCCTGCCCTGACTCTGCTGCCTTCCTCAACTCCCAGCCATTCAAGCCGTCCGGTTGTCTTGGCTGCAACGGCAGCCTTGCGATGGGCCACGACATAGCCGCTGGCATGCAACACGGTAAAACTCTGGGTGGGATATACATGAACAACCGTTGTTGTTTCAACGGTAACAGCCCGTTGCTGGAGATACAACAACAGCAACAGAAACACCACCACTCCTGCAATGCCGGTAATCATCCAGAATGTGCGATTACCCGCAGAAGTTAAACGGGGAGTATCCTTATCAATGCGTAATTTTTCGAGTTTCTCGTCCATTTCAGCATCCTGCTACAAATCAGCTACTTTGCCTCGGCAATGTACCGTGATGCAGCCTGCGCAAACAGGCCGGAACGGGTCATGTGGTGTACCTCGGCATAGCGATCTATCCGCACCAGCAGATTTTCAGGGATGGTTACATTCACCCGCTTTGCTTTGGTCATGAGTCTTGTCAGATCAATATCAACCACCATCCAGACGCCATCAGTATATTCAGAACGCTTTGCCAGTACCTCAAGAGGGGTCGGAGTTGGCAGATCCATTTC
>DYNH01000040.1:0-7002 GCA_020721175.1 Trichlorobacter lovleyi
ATGAATTTATTTGATTTTACACTACCAGAATTTTGATATACTTACAAAACAGATTCATTAATTTAAAATCTATTCAAGCTGTTCTGCAAAAAAACCTGTTTATTCTGGAATCCAGACTTTAGAAGAATTTTATGCAGATAACAAAAACAAAAATCAGTAAAGGAGGGGACATTGGTTAAAATCGAATGGTGGTACTGGCTGGTTGCCGGTTTTTTAATGATCGGGCTTGAGCTTGTAATCCCCTCATTTACCATAATCTGGTTTGGATTCGGAGCATTGCTGGTGGGGGTAATTCTGGTATTGGTTCCCTCACTTCCAGTCTGGTTTCAGATACTGTTGTGGGCAATTGCATCCGTTTTATTCACCGTACTATGGTTTAAATTTCTAAAACCAAAGGGGTATCGCACCCATGCCGGACTTTCAAAAGAGGGAATTGTTGGTGAAACCGGAATAATAATCAAGGGCACAACCGACAGTTTTGCAAAAGGAAAGGTTCGTTTCCGGATTTCGTTTCTTGGTGCTGACGAATGGACCTGCTTTTCTGAAGAACTTCTGAAGGTAGGAGACAGCGTTATGGTTGAAGATATTGAGGGACAGATTCTTAAGGTGAAAAAGCTATAGGGGGTTAATATGCCAGCATTGTTTCTTGTTATTGTTATTTTTATTGTGGTCGCCGCAACTGTGTTTGCCGGTGTTAAAACAATCCCACAGGGGCAGGAGTGGGTTGTTGAAAGACTTGGCAAGTTCCACAAGGCCTTGAAACCAGGACTTAACTTTATTATTCCCTACATTGATAAAGTTGCCTATCGGGTATCTACAAAAGGCGATGTGCTTGCAATTGGTTCCCAAGAGGTAATCACAAAGGATAATGCGGTAATCATCACAAATGCTGTGGCCTTTATAAAGGTGACTGACCCGACAAGAGCGGTTTATGAGATTCTTAACTATGAGTATGCCATTCAGAATCTTGTTATGACATCGCTAAGGGCTATTATTGGCCAGATGGATCTGAACAGCGCCCTTTCAGAGCGTGAACATATCAAGGCCCGGCTTCAGGAAAACATTTCAAAAGAGGTAGCCACATGGGGTATTTACGTTCAGTCCGTTGAGATCCAGGATATCAAGCCATCAGAATCAATGCAGAAAGCTATGGAGCAGCAGGCAAGTGCCGATCGATTTAAACAGGCAACAATACTTGAGGCTGAAGGTAAGCGAGAGGCTATGATACGTGAGGCAGAAGGCAAGCTGGAGGCGGCAAAGCGTGAGGCAGAGGCACAGGTAAGACTTGCCCAGGCCTCTGCAAGGGCCATCTCGGATATCAGTGAAGCTGTAAAGGATCGTGATCTGCCTACACTTTTTCTGCTGGGTGACCGTTATATCAATGCTATTAACAAAATGGCCACCTCACCCAATTCCAAGATGGTTTTCCTGCCAGCAGACCTGCCGGCAGCCATCAGAGGTATGATGGGCAAGGGCTAGATAATGCAGAACCATGTCTACTGGATGAACAGGGCGATAGCCGAGGCCCGTAAGGCTGAGGCAATTGCTGAAATTCCGATAGGCTGTATAATTGTAAAAGATAGCAGGATTATAGCTCGGGCACATAATCTGAGAGAGAAGAATCAAGACCCGGTTGCACATGCCGAATTGCTCGCAATCCGCAAGGCAGCCAAACGACTTGGCTCTTGGCGTCTGCTTGATACTACAATCTATGTTACGCTGGAGCCCTGCCTGATGTGTATGGGGGCTATTATTCTGGCCCGGATTCCTATTGTTGTTTTTGGCTGTCATGATCCAAAGGCCGGCGCTGCCGGTTCTCTGTATAACCTTTCCAACGATCCTCGTCTGAACCATCGCTGTGAAGTCTTAAGCGGCATCTGCGGGCAGGAATGTTCAGAACTGCTCACCACCTTCTTTGCTGACCTGCGCAGGAAAAAGTCAAGACCTTCCAATTCCCGAAGTCAGAATATCTGAAATCATTGCCAACAGAACCGAATAAATTTCAGTTGTAGCAGACTCTTTGGAAATTTGACACATAAACGTCATCTTTTTAAGGTATGTTCCAGCCATGTAAAGACTATTCCGTCCAAATAAATCGAAAAGGAGAAGGTGACATGAAATTCAAGACCATGGATGATTACTACGCATGGACCTGTGACTGGTGTGACAGTGAGAATCGTACCCTTTGGGTAAGGGTCGCAAGAGGTGATGTCTCTTGTGGTGCTTGTCACAAAAAGAACCTGTTTCCAGGTTCCAGCATCGCCCTGATTGGCAAGCAGCAGCAGATGATGTCAAGTCTGTGCTGATGAGGTGGAGCATGTATCTGTTTAGAGTTCTTACCTTGAAGCGTCAGTTTGATCTGATTGATAGACAGTTGAAACTACTGCGTGAATTAACTAGCCGCAAGGCACCTGAATCAGGGAGAACATCATGAAGCAATTTCTGGGCAGACATCTTCAACCTCTAGCGGAGCGTCATCCGGCACTGATGGAAATGGCAACCGCCACTGCAGGATTTTTCAGGTCCATTGCAATAAAGCCTTACAAGCAGTTTTACAGGCATCGTGAACAGGCTCTCTGGCATAACCTGGAGAGCTTACATACTGTTCGTTGCCAGATATATCGTGAAAAATCAACAGGCAGCAGGCCTACGATAGTAGTGGCCGGATTTGTGCCTGACGCCACAGAAGTAGTTGAGTTCCAACGTCCTGTGCTTAGAAGCTATGGCAGCATTTATTATATAAATTACCCTCGTAACGGCTTTAATCAAGAGTTGTTTAATGCCCAGCTTGCTGATCTTATAGATGAACTTGCCATGAAGGGGGAACGCCCGGTTCTGATGGGCATCAGTTTTGGCGCTGGTCTGGTGGTTAATTTTCTGCGCAATGCATCGGAAAATCTGCATAACCGGTTGCGTGGATTATTGCTTGTCAGTCCTGTTATCTGCACTGATGATCTGATCAGGCCAGATAGCCAGCGTAATGGCGGCATCAGGATGCTGGAATCAAATCTGCGTAAAATACTGCGTGCTGATCCTGATGATGCAGAGGATTTGAACCGTCAACTGACAAGGGCCAGACGTTGTTTTCAGGCTTTATTTGAGGCAGGCTCTGAAAACAGAACACTTACCACAAGACATCTGGCTATCCGGCAGAGGATATTCAATGTGCTTGAACATACATCTAATATGGGCGGATATCAGAGAGTGCTTGCCTTGAGAAATTTTTCAAGGCCCCAGCCAGGTAACACCATTTTTAGCGGACCAACAATGATCATGCTTGCTGAAGATGAACAGAGCATTTTGGTGCCAAGCTCACCAACACTCAGGATTTGTGAGGATATAACCGGATTAAGGCAGATATTTCCGGATGGAAGGCGTTGCCTGATTTCATCCAGTAATGCATCGGATCCTGTAGCACATGCCTCGCTGATCTTTCATCAGCATTGCTATAACCCAAAGCTTGAAGACTGGCTTGAAAGGATTCATAACCAGCCTCTGCTGGCAGTTGTCTAACTTATCTATTCACCAACAGCCTCTTGCAAAAATCCTGTTACGTTACTATTCAATACAGCATATAAAAATTGTCATTCCGGCATCCTGCCTCTGAAGTAGAGCCGGCATCCTGCCGGCATTCAGTAGGGGGCGAGGCATGCCTCGCCCCCTACATGCCTGCCTCTGATCTTTATGGCAGTATGCGCGAAGCACGAATTCCTCATATACAAGGCCCAGCGCACTGTAACTGCATTCCTGCGCAGAGCGTGGGAACAAGACTAACAAGCATTTTACCCCTGCACATATCAGATATCTTTAAACGTGACGCTTTTTACTTTTGTATGCTATTAAATGGCCAGGATGAATGTACTGGAGGCATACATATAATATGATAAAAAAGGCAATGGCCGGTATTGTTAATATCCTGGCAGCTATCTGTATTATTTCGGGTATTACCATTACAGGTTGCACCAAGACAGGTAATGACACAATAAAGCTTACCGGCACCGTCGAGACTACAGTTGTTGAGGTTTCTTTTAAAATTTCAGGACGTCTGCTGGAAAGGGCGGTTGATGAAGGCCAGCAGGCAAAGTCAGGTCAAATCGTGGCCCGACTTGAAAATGATGAGCTGAATGATGAGAAAGAACTGCGGCTTGCAGATCAGCGGGCCGCTCTGGCTACCCTTGATGACCTGAAGGCCGGCAGTCGTCGTGAGGAGATAGCTGCTGTTGAGGCCGCCTTTATGCGACTCAGGGCTGAAGCTGAACGTGCAGATCGTGATGCGGTAAGGGCAGAAGCGCTTTATAAAAAAGAGGTTATTCCCCGCAGGGAACTAGATGCGGCCCGGGCTACAAAAGAGGCTACCGCCGCTGCCATGCGTGAAGGTCAGGAACGGCTCAATCTTGCCAGAAGTGGTCCCAGACCTGATGTTGTCAAACAGGCAAAGGCAAGACTTGATGCTGCCGGGGCCTTGCTTGCCCTGTCTGACCGACGACTTTCCCAGTCTCTTCTGGCTGCGCCAGTCAGCGGAACTGTTTTGTCCAAACATGCGGAGCCTGGAGAGATGCTGGCTGCAGGCAGTCCTGTAATTACGGTTGGAAATCTTGATGATGTCTGGGTAAGAGCCTACATACCAGAGACGCAGCTTGCCAGAATCAAGACCGGACAGTCAGTACAGGTAACCTGTGATACCTGGAAGGGGCGCCGTTACAAGGGTGTAGTCAGTTTTATTGCATCAGAGGCGGAGTTTACCCCGCGTAATGTTCAGACAGAAGCTGAAAGGGTCAAGCTTGTCTACCGGATCAAGATTAATATCGCCAATCCTGAACATGAACTTAAACCCGGAATGCCGGTTGATGCTGTCATAGAAACAGGAACAGGGGGTAGCGGGAGTTGACAACGCCCCCGCCGGCGATATCTGTTTCCGGACTTACAAAGTGTTTTGGAAATCTTACTGCTGTAGACAGTCTGTCTCTGTCCATTCCTCATGGTCAGCTTTTCGGGCTGGTAGGGTCTGACGGGGCAGGTAAGACCACCACCTTAAGGATTCTGACCGGCGTGCTGGATGCCACAGCCGGTAAGGCAACTGTCTTGGGCTGTGACTGCAACAGACTTGAACCGGTACGTTGCGATATAGGTTATATGAGTCAGCGCTTTGGTCTGTACTCTGACCTGACAGTTATGGAAAACATCCGTTTTCATGCAGACATTTTCGGTGTTCCCCCAAACCAGTGGCGTGAACGTGCAGAACTTTTGCTGGGTATGAGCGGACTTGCCCCATTTATAATGCGTCGAGCCGGGGCGCTTTCCGGTGGTATGAAGCAAAAACTTGGTCTCTGCTGCGCCCTGATTCATACCCCCAGGGTGCTTTTTCTTGATGAGCCAACTAACGGTGTTGATCCTGTCTCTCGCAGGGATTTCTGGAAGATACTTGAAAAGTTGCTGGAGGAAGGCGTTACCATTGTTGTCGCAACTGCCTATCTGGATGAGGCTGAACGCTGTCATCGTGTGGGACTGCTGCATCAGGGCAGGCTTTTGTCCTGCGATTCACCTGTCAATCTTAAACAGACTTCAGATACATTGTCTCCCGCAGCCACCCTTGAGGATGTCTTTATTTCTCTAATGTCAGAAGGAAGCAACACTGCTGTCAAACGCCGACCTTCACCAGGCCCAGATTCAGTTGAACCGGCTGTTGTGCTTTCTGGCCTTTCCCGAAATTTTGGAAATTTCACTGCTGTCAACAATATCAATCTTACTGTTCCCAAAGGCGAAATTTTTGGTTTTTTAGGACCAAATGGCGCTGGCAAATCAACAACAATCAAAATTTTGTGCGGTATACTTGAAGCAAGCAGCGGAACCGGAACTGTAGCCGGCTTTGAAATAAACAGTCAGGCCGAAAAGATCAAAGAAAATATCGGATATATGAGTCAGAAGTTTTCCCTTTACGAAGATTTGACTGTTGAGGAAAATATCGCTTTTTATAGCGGTATATACCGATTGCCGTCAATGGAAGCTTTGGAACGTGCTGATTGGGTGATCGAAATGTCAGGTCTGACCGAGAGGCGAAGGGCAAAGGCCGGTGAACTGTCAGCGGGCTGGCGTCAGAGATTGGCCTTGGGCTGCGCCCTGCTTCATAACCCCCCTATAATTTTCCTTGATGAGCCTACAGCAGGCGTTGATCCTGTCAATCGCCGAAAGTTCTGGCAATTGATTCACAACCTTGCCCGGCAAGGAGTAACGGTTTTTGTTACTACACACTATATGGATGAGGCGGAGTATTGCGACCGACTTGCAATGATTTACAGGGGAGAGCTGATTGCTGTTGGAACTCCTGATGAATTAAAGAAGCAGAATTTTGAAAACGGGCTGTTGCCCAGTCTGGAACAGGTATTCATCAGGATGATTGAGCAACGTGACATGAATTTCCAATCATCACTGGACAGAACTGACATATCTGGTACACTTCTAAAACAAAGTTCATAAAAACAGGAGTATTGCAATGAAGATTGCTGTAATTACAGGCAGTCCTAACGGAATGAAAGGTAACACTGGACGTCTGCTTGAAGAGGTTCTGGCCGGGCTGGAAGTTGCTACAGAGGTTGAGATGCTTGATCTTTCAATACTTAAAGTCAATCCCTGTACTGGCTGCGATGTATGTCACAAGACAGGCGTGTGTTGTCTAAAGGACGATTATGAGCTGATCAAGACAAAACTGCTGGAGAGTGACGGCTTTATTATTGGTTCCCCTAACTATATTTTCAGTGTTTCAGCGCAAATGAAGGCGCTTTTTGATCGCAGTTGCAACATCATACATTGTCTGGCTCTTGAAGGTAAATACGGTGCGGTAGTCGAAACTTCGGGCAGTGGTGAAGACGAAGAGGTAATCAGGTATATGGTGCGCTTTATAAACGCTACAGGCGCTCAGTCTGTTGGGGGTATTGGTTCAAATACGCTAGGCAAGCGCACCTTTCCAAAAGAAAAGATACTGTTTGAGAATGCCAGACGTCTTGG
>DYNH01000040.1:7102-16020 GCA_020721175.1 Trichlorobacter lovleyi
AAACCGTTTCATGTTCTGGAAGCCTTGCAGGCGCTATGAACCGTATGCCTCCCTGATTATCAGAAAAACAGACACGTAGTGTGTTTGATGCGTCAGAGTCATGCAGGAAAATCCCTATATCACCGTTATACAGTCCAATATTATAATCATTTACGGTTATCATAACCGGGCGGCCCCGGTACCAGCGATTACGGATATCTATAAGTCCCTTTTCCTCAAGAATCTCTTCTGCAAACCTGTTAATACCTGCTACGCCGAAAGGTCCCTCACGCACAGCGCAAAGCAACCTGAACTGTTCAAAACGGGCCAATGCCTCCTGTGGCGTCTTTGAATCCAGATAATCAGAGTAACCTTGAAGGATGTGCTTTTCTAGCAATGCCTTAAGCTGATATTCATCCGGAGTGTCCTGCCAGACAACGTCCGGATAATCTCTTGAAAGCATCAGATTAAGGGCCTCTGCGCTGTCTCCGGAATTAACAGCAGCAGCCAGCTCCCCGATACCGCTGCCTGGCCTGAAACGGTAGTTTTTCCTTAATATCACCAGGGTGTCAGCAAGCGGCATGTTTTTTTCGCCACTTTCCGTAGACTCTAACCCGCTATTCAGGCAATCATTAACCAGATTACAAAAATCCGGCGTAAAGACGCCACTGTTACCACGACCGCATATATCGCCAAGTACAGCGCCCGCCTCAACAGAGGATAGCTGATCCCTGTCACCAAGCAGAATCAGCCTGGAATCATCCTTAAGGGCAGTCACCAGTCTTGAGATCAGCGGCAAGTCAATCATGGATGCCTCATCAACTATAACCAGATCAAACGGCAGACGGTTTTCAGATGAGAAGCGGAATCTCGTAGAGCCTGGTATAACCCCAAGCAGGCGGTGTATGGTTGTGACATTAACCGGAATCTGGCTTTTAATCTCATCGGAACAAGAGAGTGTCTCCTTCATTTTCATGATCGAATCCTTCAGTCTTGCCGCTGCCTTTCCGGTGGGGGCTGCCATTCCTATTTTAAGCTGTCTGCCAGGATTCTGGCCGATCAGCAGCGCCAGTATCTTCACAACTGTTGATGTCTTGCCAGTCCCGGGGCCGCCTGAAATTATACAAAAACGCTTGACAATTGCAGCAATCGCCGCAACTGCCTGCCAGTCAATTTCTCCAGCCGGGTTATCCTTAAAGAGTTCATTCAGCCCTGAAATCAGTTGACTCCTGTCAGGCATATCCAGACTGGCAGCCCTGGCCACAAGTAATCTGGCAAGGTCTTGCTCGTATTTCCAGTAACGGTGCAGGTAAAGACGCCCGGAACTTTCAAGGATTAATGGCCTGAAATCTTCAGCAACGCCAACAGCTCCAGCCTTGCCAAGCAGTTTAATCAGGCTGACTGGGTCTGGTAATCTGACTGTTTTTCCAAAAGACAGGTATTCCTGACCAGCAATTTCATAGAGGTCAAGACAGACATCTCCCTGGTTCAGGGCGTAACTTGCCAAGGCAGATAACAGCCAGAGTTCATCTGATAACAGACCTGATTCACGGCAGATGAAGTCTGCAAAATATCTGTCAATCGTTCTGAAGTCAGTCTTGATCTGCATGGCACCAACCTTCGGAGGCAACAAGCGCCTCAGTCAGGGCGTTAACCAATCCGACAGATGGTATATCCCTGAATATTCCATAGTTATCAGCGGAATTGCTGTCTACACCCCTTAGAAAGATATAGTAAACCCCGCCAAAATCCCTCTGATAATCATAGTCTTTTACACGTAACGTCAGATAGCGGTTAAGGGCAACCGTATAAAAGAGGTACTGAAGCGGGTACAGATTGCGCTCCATCTCCCGTCTGATCGCCTCACAGTTATATGCCTCTGCACAGTAGCCGAGGTGGTTTGATTTCCAGTCAAGCAGATAGTATCTGCCTTCATGTTCAAATACCATATCAATAAAGCCTCTTACCATTCCGCGAACCGGTCTGAACCTCAGCAATTGCAGCACCTCATTCAGATCAACTGAGTTATAATTTCTGATAAACGGTTTCAGATGGGCAGACAGCAGATCCGTGCTGATGAATTTGAGAGGGAAAAAGAACTCCAGCTCTGTCAGCCAGCTTCCCTGTTTAAGGTTCGACAGTTTAAATGTACGCTCGCCATCTTGCAGAGGTACATACAAGACGTTTTTAACCATTTCTTTTACAGATGTCTGCCACTCTCTGCCATAACCGGCTGTTTCAAGACCTCTGGAGACAAGTTCTTCAATATCAGCCTCCGTATAAGCTGCGAAATCAAGTTTTTCAAATATCCCGTGCATAAAGATACCGGCCCGTGAACCCCTCGGGAAGCTAAATATATTAAATTCACTGTCAAAAACATCGGAACCGGCCTTTATGTCTGAAACTGTTGATATGGATTCATCACGATCCGGCTGTTCAACCGATACGGGATGATCCGCAGCAAAAGAACTGAAGCTGGTTACCCGCCAGTCAGTCTTGATTGTCCCTTCAAAGATACGGCATTTAAACTGCCTGTTGATATCCTGACGACGGAGCGTCGGAATACAGACAAGCTGATCGGGAAGATCGCTGATCGAAATAGTCCCTGCGCCAGCTTTCGCTAATATCTGCAACTGACTACGGATATCATCCGGGACAAGCCCGAGAAAGTCGATTGCAAGATGTTCTACCAGATTAGTCTTTGCCTGGCGGGTAGAGTCTGATGCATGAAACAGATAGGCCAGAGGCGATGTCTCAGGACGGCTGCCGGAGTGCCCGCTGGTCACCTTTCCTCCAAAAAGATAACAGCGGTACGCTGCCCTGGTGACAGCCACATAGAGCAGGCGCAGGCTCTCAGCCAGTGATTCTTCTCTTGCTGCCACGGCGTTGGCCTCAAATTCCTGTGAACCAAAGTCTTTTATCATTTTAAAGTCTTTATGGAAGGTGGCCACCTGCGGATCTTCAATCAGGCCACCCCACATATAGGGACAGAACACAATCGGATATTCAAGCCCTTTACTGATATGCACGGTCAGTATTTTAACTGCCTTCTCATCGGTCTCCAGCCTGATCTGATGCTCTTCATCAGCCCTGACCCTGGCGGAGTTAAGACGCTCACTGAACCAGGAAACCAGGCCTTCCATGCCTGTTCTTGAGAGGTGGCTTTTGCCATGAAGCACCTCAAAACAGTGCAGCAGGTTTGTAAGGCGCCTTTCGCCATCAGGATAACGGAGCAGACGTCCTCGTATGCCTTCTCTGGCCATCAGCATGGCAGACATAATAATGAAGCCTTTTTCCCGCCAAAGCCTGTGATAGTCAATGAAACGGCTCAACACAGATTCCCAGGCGTTTTCATCTTCAATCAAGGCTGCTATGTCGCTTCCGTTGTAACCAAGCAAATCCGTTACCAGCGCGGCCTTAACGGATGATTCATTGCCGGGGACAAGCGCTGCCTGTAACAGAAGATCTACCTGGGCAGCCTCATCAGTGCCAAAGATAGTAATATCGCTGCGCAAGACACAGGGGATGCCAAGAGATACCAGGTGGTTTCGGACTTCTTTGGCCTGTCTGTGACTTCTAACAATAACCGCAATATCTCCTGGCTCTACCGGTCGCTCCCCAATCAGGGCCTCTCCTTCAAGTGCTTCATGCAATAGTTTTGAAATTTCAAAGGCCGTTGCCAATGGTGCAAGCTGGTTTGCCTTTGTGATATTAAGCCCTTCATGCGGGAAAAGCCGGATTTGAAGAGATGCGTTGTCAGATACGGTTTTCAGGCGAAGTCCGTCCTTCTTGCCTGCGTTCAGCGGACGGTATCTGATCTGATTGTAAATAAACGGATTTTTGTTGTCATTAAAGATCAGATTGAATGCATCCAGCAGTTCCGGCGTAGAGCGCCAGTTATCTTCCAGGGTAAATCTGCTGTCCACTTGCACATCATCGGCTGCCTTCATGTAGGCAAAGATGTCAGCGCCTCTGAAGCTGTATATTGCCTGCTTGGGATCTCCTATCAGAAAAAGGGGCAATGCAGTATCTGCGTAGATGGTCTTGAATATATCGTATTGAACCGGATCCGTGTCCTGAAATTCATCAATCAGGGCCGCCTGATATCTGGTTCTAAGCAAAAATGCAAGCTGGGCGCCCCTCTCACTATCAAGGGCGGTATGCAGATCATTGAGCAGATCATCAAAAAAACGGATATTTTTCTGTTGCTTTCGCAATGGAAGCTGCTCACGGCAGTAAGAGATCAATTCACTGTCAAAGGCCTTGATCCGCTCCTGAACCATTGTCCGCAGGGAATCGCAGAGGTCAAAAAATATGTGGGATGGCGGTTTGCCGGTCTTTTTAGTACCCTTTATAATCTCGGGAGTGCAGAATTTTCCGAAAGATACTGGCTGGTTGAATGGATTATTGTCTGCTGTAAAGCTGTCCATCTGTTCAAAAAAATCAGGAAGCAGATCAGTTCTGTAGGTGGTCTCAGCCCTTCCCAGTCCTTTGTCATTAAATAAAATCTCATGTATCTCTTGCCGGCTTGCCTGCCAGGTCTTTTTTACGGCTTTAAACAGTCGGTTACATTCAGAATCAATCCCCTTGATATCATCACTGCTGAATTCGGGAATAATTCCGGTTTCAGGATTATTGAGCAGACCTGCTACAAATCTGCTCAGGGATTCAGGTGTCTGTTTTCTTTGAAGAACAGGTCTTAATAGCATGGCGCTGTCTGAAAAGAACGCCTGTCTCCAGAAGTCATCCACAATCTCCTGAAGCAGTAAAGACTTGTCTGTAACAAGCCCGGTGTCATAAAGCGCCCCGCTTTCAAAGGCGTTTTCCTGCAATGCCCTCAGGCAGAAGCCGTGGATGGTAAAGATTGCAGCAGTATCAAAGGACTTGAGCGCAGAATCCAGGATATTGCGGGTAGCGCGCCTTTCAGACTCAGGCCATTTATGGCAGAGCGCCTGCAGTTGCGGGTCTCCTGTCGCTGTTTCATCTAACAGGTCAACTGCATCCCGTATCCTGGATCGTATCCTGCCACGCAGTTCTCTTGTGGCCGCCTCGGTATAGGTAACCACAAGAATCTGCTTGGGTTCAAGCTTCAACTCAACCAGTATTCTCAGGTACAGCAGTGCAATGGCGTAGGTCTTGCCAGTGCCTGCGCTGGCTTCTATCAGCCTCCTGCCCTGGAGGTCAACATTAAGATGATCAAGTCTGTTCATTCGGAAGCCTGCGAAATGTTCAGCAGCAGAGGTTCCAGAAGCATCCTCGAAACATGGTCAAACTCACTGCCAAACTCCCCTGATTGACCGAAGCAGAGACTGAAATAAGGGTTTTTGCCCTCACCAGGAATCTCACCAATTCCGGGTATAAAGGAGTCATTCCATTTTTTGATTGCTTTTTCCGGATCCCACGCAAACCTGGATGCATATCCAAGTGAGGATTCAGGGTAAAAGGGTAGTGGCGATTTCAGTCCCATCCAGTAAAGTCCCAATACTGAATTCAGCAAGAAATCGGGATTATCAAGTTTCTTGAAGGAGACGGTTTTGTCTTTCATAATCAACGTTGTGCTACAGGGGTATTGTTCAGGTTTTACTGCATTAAGCACAAGATGTTCAATCCAGGCGGTTATCTGATCCTTTGCCTTAATTCTGGCACAGCGGTATCTAAGCATGTTTTTTGTCCAAAGGCCGCTTAACCTGCCATGCAGTCGGTAACCATCCAGTGCAAGTTCAAAATCAATATCATTCAGCGGTTCGCTATCCCTTGTATTTGCCTTGACCTTTTCAGCAAACCGGGTTGTGTCCGAGACGATGTCTGAAAAAAGCAAATCCCCGTGGATGGCGGGCGGGATGGTGCCCAGACTGTGTATCCTGGGTAGCAACAGTTCCGGTTTCTCATCCTTTATCAGGGTTTTAAGGATGTCGGCCTGTAGTTGATACAGGGACAGGCCAGTAATTTCAAAAGGCTCCCGTTCTTCAAGCGGGTCTTCATCTCCCTTTAGCCTGATCCCTAGTCTGTTTTCAAGGAAAAAACGGGCCGGGTTGGCAAAGAAGCCCAAAAGCCTGGCAAGGGAAACATCCCGCCATTCTTCATCAGGTTCAGACATTGCCACAGGCATAAACAGTTGAGAATGCTGCTCACCGCCCATCTGTTCCTGAAGGGCAATACAGTTTTCCCTGGAATAGCTGAACAGTGCTTTATGCCCGGAAAAATAATCACTGCTAAACGCCTGAAGACGATGCCTGACAAGAAGTCTCTTTTCCAGCTCTTCTCCCTTTTCAGTTACAAAGCCGCGTTTAATGGCGTCCAGCAGTTCGCTTGCCAGGACAGAAGGAGGTATTTCGCTGTTATCGCTGATACTCTGTCCAATAAAACTGATATACAGGAAGCGGCGCGCCGACAGCAATGTCTCGAGAAAGAGATAACGATCTTCATTCCGCAGGGACCTGTCACCAGGGCGGGGCTGCGTAGAGACAAGATCAAAGCCGGGCGCCATGTTTTGTCTGGGAAAGGATGCATCATTCAAGCCGATAATGGCGATTACCTTGAACGGGATGCTGCGCATCGGCAGCATGGCACAGAAGGTAACCCCGCCAGTCATAAAGCCAAGTCCTTTCTGTTCCTGATCAAGACGCGATAACAGCCATGCGCTGAAAACCTTGAAGCTGACATTACCGCTATAACAGGACTGTTCTTCAAGTGCATTTAGTTCTTCAGCAATTTTTGATATTGTAAAAAGCTCACTTGAATTGAGGTCGTCAAAAGCTATAAAGTTTTGAAGAATATCAACAAGCTGTATTCCCCAGTCACTGAGGGTACGGGGAGACTGCAAATTCTGCAAAAGTCGGGAGACCCCCTCCAGAAAATCAACCAGTTTCCCAAGTATCTCCACAGACTCACCCTCCATGTCGTCAAATGGAGTAATATTATTAAAGAGGCTGGACTGATCATCAGACATGGCATACCCGAGAAGCAGACGATCAATACCAGCCCGCCATGAATTGGAACGATAGCCAGGCAGGCCAAACCTCAGTCTGTCAGCTTCATCAAGCCCCCAATTAATATGGGTTTCTTCAAGCCAGTTGCGAATGATCGGAAGGTCGTTCTCCTTAAGCCCAAAACAGCCAAGCACCGGAGGAAGCGTAAGAATGTCGAGCAATTGTACAACCGTAATCCGGCTTCCTGGAAGTTCCAGCAACTTTATAAGTGCAGTGGCCACATCTCCCTCGCTGGCCAGACGGCGGTCAGCAATCGAATATGGAACCCTGATTGACTGATCCTGACGGGTATCAAATACAGCACTGATGTACGGTGCATACACTTCTATATCAGGAGTCATTACAAGGATGTCTCTTGGCTCAATATCCGGTTGTTGTTCAAGGATATAAAGCAGATTATCGTGCAGAACTTCTATTTCACGCATCTGGCTGTGGCATGAATGTATCTGGATGGAGCGATCATCATCAGAGACGGGACGACGTACAATGCCTTCTTCAGCCCCGGTAAGGTTGAGGATATCCGATTGCATGATTGCCAGCAGGCTATTGCCAGCCGGCTCTTCATAAAGATCAAATTCCATTTCAGCCAGGCTGCCAAGTTCAATAACGCTATGGGAAAACTCTCTGCCAAGCCAACCCAGTGAAGCCAGCAGAGGATTTCCCTCAAAACGGCTTGACTGTTGCTCGGGTGACAGACGTGAAATGGCCCTGCTGCTTGTAATATCGGCCCAATATTCCCGTGTAGGGCTTAATAGAAAAATGTTTACTTCTGTAATCTCTGAGATGGCAGCTATGATTTCGAGATGATAGGCAGGTAGATAGGATACACCGAACACTGTGATTCTTTCAGGCAGGTTTTCCTTGTCCGGCGGTGAATTTCTGATCAGACTGCAGAATGCCTCCTTCATCTGACCACGGTGCAATCCTGTCTCTGTTTCAGTCAGCTTTTTCCAGAGTAGCGATTGCCATAGCTCTTCCGGTTTGGAGATATTTCCTTCCTGCCAGGCATGAAGCATATCAGGTCGGTAAATGGTGTACTGCTCAAATGTATCAGCAATTTTTCCTGCAAGTTGAAACCGTTTCAGATCGCTATCATCAACAGACAGATAGCTCTTTAAAAGCGAAAACGGTTCTGAAGTAATTATCTCCGGCAGCATCTCGAAGATCCTCCAGGTCATAACCTCCTTTGAAAATATTGATGGAGATGATGAGACAGTCATAACCCTGCTGAAAAGCTCATTTACCAGGGCATTGGGAAACGGATATTCGCAGTTGGCCCAGACTCCGAACCTTTTTGCAAGCTCCATTGCAAGCCAGCGTTGCATTCCTTTGCTCTGCATCACAATGACTTCCGCTGCAAATGTTTTGGACAGAGGAGTTGAAACCGTTATGGCTAATGCGTCAACAAGTCTCTCTATCCTGTTGCTTGTATATATTTTCAGGGACATATCTCGTATCCTTTTTACAGTTGCAGGAGACAACCTAAGGGACTTGGAATTTGCTGATGTACCAGGTTTTACGTTCAGATTTAAGTCGGAGCTTATTCATCAATCCAGTTCGGTACTCCGTAAAATGCCTCTGCGATCCCTCCGGTAATACATGCCTGGGTGTTACTATCACCAACCAGGGATACTGCCAGTCTGACAGCACTTTCGTAGTCTAAGGAGAGTTTACGGAGCTGCATGCATAGAAGTATCCTCCATATCAGTAGAACCTGTTTCAAAAAGATTGTCATGCCGGAAATGTTTTATCCGGCATCCATGCATTTCAAGCAGTTAGAACCTGGATTCCGGCCTGAACTCCGCCGTAATGACAAGTTTTCAGACTTTTGCAAGAGGCTCAGTAGCAAGAACAATAATCCAGCGTCATTATATACACGGCGCAGCGCGCCGTAGCTGCATTCCCACGCAGCGCGTGGGAACGAGGGCATGGGATACGCATTTTGCCCCC
>DYNH01000041.1:0-6938 GCA_020721175.1 Trichlorobacter lovleyi
CAAAATAGACTATGTTTATGGATATAACCTTGCGAACCTTGTCATAGTTGAATCCGCTATCCATGTTGTCGGTTATCAGTTTTGAGGTGCCATAGAGCATACGATGGAATAGTCGTACTGGCCTTCAACGGGAAGACTTCTGGGAGTATCGAGCGGCGGCTTGATAATGCCTACAATAAATTTGTCGCACACCCTGTCTGTTGGGCTATAGTCACTTTTCGTCCCTCAACCCGCAACCGTCCATCACAGAAAAGGCCTATTGCTTCAACGTAAATACGATGTTCTTCCCCGTGTATCCTTTTAGTCAGTGTGTTCACTGTGTCGCTTTCAAGCGCAGGTACAACCGCTTGCAGAATAATAGGTCCTGTATCTGTCCCGCTGTCAACAAAATGGACAGTGCATCCTGTGTAACGGACACCGTAGTCAAATGCCTGCTGCTGGGCATCAAGTCCCGGGAAGGACGGAAGCAGGGCAGGGTGTATGTTCATAATGGAATTGGGAAATGCATCAATCATGGTTGAAGAAAGAATTCGCATGAATCCAGCCAGAACCACAAGCTGCACATTATGCCTTTGAAGAATTTCCACCATGGCCGTATCATATTCCATACGGTTTTTATAATTTTTGTGATCCAGCACAAAACTTTTAATATTATGTTTTTTAGCTCTTTCAATGGCAAAGGCATCAGCCCTGTTACTGACCAGACAGGTTATATGTGCATTTCTGATTCTGCCTGATTCTATGGCATCAACAATAGCCTGAAAGTTGGTGCCGTTGCCGGAGACAAGTACTGCTATGGATACCGGTTTAGTGGACATCAGGATAACACCACCTTTTCGGTCTGACTTTCAGTAATGGATATAACGTCACCAATCATCCATGCCTTTTCTCCCAAGCCACTCAGGCGGCAAAGAATATCTTCCAAATCATTTTTTGAAACAGCCAGAACCATTCCGATCCCCATGTTGAAGGTTCGGTACATTTCATTTGTCTCTACATTGCCAGCCTCTTGCAATATTCTAAAAATAGCTGGTATTTCCCAGGAGTCTTTTCTGATGTGCGCCGAGCACCCTCTGGGTAATATACGTGGGACGTTTTCCAGTATACCTCCTCCGGTGATATGAGCTATTCCGTTGATCCTGAAATCCTTTAAAAGATTCAGAATCGAACGGACATATATGCGTGTAGGGGTCAGTAACTCTTCTGCAACAGTTCTGTCTGTGTCTGGTAACTTGCTGTTGATTGTTAGACCCATTCGTTCAAATATTATCCTTCTTGCCAGTGAATATCCGTTACTGTGCAGCCCGCTTGAACCAATACCGATCAGTATATTGCCATTTGTAATGGATGAACCGTCAATAATCTGTTCTTTTTCAACTACGCCTACTGTAAAACCGGCGATATCGTATTCACCGTCAGCATAGAACCCTGGCATTTCGGCAGTTTCTCCGCCAATCAGGGCGCAGCCGGCCATTCTGCAACCTTCTGCAATTCCTGCTACAACCAATGCAGCCTTGTCCGGATCAAGTCTTCCGGTCGCCAGATAATCCAGAAAAAACAGCGGTTCTGCACCCTGTACTATTATATCGTTTACGCACATGGCCACCAGGTCAATTCCGACAGTTTCGTGGTGATCAGCAAGAAAGGCAAGTTTCAGCTTGGTACCCACACCGTCTGTGCCTGAAACTAGTACCGGATTTTTGTACTTTGAGGCATTGAGGGAAAAAAGCCCACCAAAACCACCTATCTCGGTCATTACTTCGGGGCGAAAGGTGGATTTAACCAGCGGCTTGATCTTCTGGACAAAGGTGTTGCCTGCATCAATATCAACACCGGCATCTTTGTAGGTTTCGCAGGGTTTGGTCACTGGAGCAACTCCTTGACTTGCATAAACGGCTTTAGGCCCTTTCAGGACTAAGAGGCTATTCCTTCTATCGAATCAAGAATAAAAAGTCAATAAAGCTGTATTGGCGATAAACGGATTAAGTTACTTTTTTCTTGACAATTCGGGGACTTTTGCCGTTATGTTTAAATATTATGAAACCTTTTTCTAGCTTGCAATATATCCGTTTTTTGTGCCTGACTCTGACTGGTGTGCTGTTTATATCTGCCTGCATACTTCAGACGACCTCATTTGCAGATATCTATCGCTATGAGGATAGCGAAGGTGTTATTCATTTTACAGATGCGCCGACACACAAAAAATTCAAGATATTTTTACGTGATCTGCGTAAAGACCGTAAATTGCGTACTCACTTCAGGATAGCATCCGCCAATCCTCAACAGTTTGAACATCTTATAACCAAGGCATCAGAAAAATACGGCGTAAGCGCTTCATTGATACGTGCAGTAATAAAGGCAGAGTCAGGATACAACCCTCAAGCTGTTTCCCATGCTGGTGCTGGCGGGCTTATGCAACTGATGCCAGGCACAGCAAAGCATCTGAAAGTCACAGACCGGTTTGATCCCGGGCAGAATGTTGATGGAGGTGTGCGATATCTCAAATTTCTGTTGGACACTTTCAGGGGTGATGTGTCGCTGGCATTGGCAGCATACAATGCCGGCCTTTCAAAAGTAGCCAAATACGGCGGAATTCCGCCTTACGAAGAGACCCGTACATATGTAAGCAGGGTTCTTTCTTATATGAGATAACCATGATTTCAAAGCATCATCCGATTTTAAATCCACCCAACATACTGACCTTGTTTAGAATAGCATGTATACCGTTAATGATTGTGCTTCTGTTTTCCTCTTCCAGAGAGTCCTGTTTCTGGGCTACCTCCGTCTTTGCAATCGCCACGACTACAGATTGGGTTGACGGACATCTTGCACGCAGGATGGGTATTGAGACTGTATTTGGCAAATTTCTTGATCCGATAGCAGACAAGCTGATTGTAACCGCAGCGCTGATAATGATGTTGCCGTTTAACTGGATACCGGCCTGGACGGTATTTGTGATTCTGGCGCGTGAGATAGTAATCACTGGTCTGCGCAGTATTGCGTCTAGCGAAGGGATAGTAATCCAGGCATCAGATCTGGGTAAATACAAGACTATCTTTCAGGTTACCGCTATCATAGGTCTGATGTTGCATTATGATTATCACTGGTTCTTTGGTGTTGATCATCCGCTTTTGATTGTCAACATGCATAATGCAGGCATGTTTTTTTACTGGATTGCCTTTGCGCTGACAGTCTGGTCAGGGATAGATTACCTCGCCAAATTCATCAAGGTGATTGCACGGTAAGCATGAAACAGTTCAATACGGTTTCCATCAAAGAGCTTGCCCACCGCTTTAAACTTGATCCTGCCTCGCTAACAGATGTTGCAAATATCTATCCATGCCGTATCAGCAGATACTATGCCGGACTGATTACAGCCCCTGGTGATCCGATCTGGAAACAGTGTGTGCCTTCCGCAGAGGAACTGAATGATACCCTGCAACATCCTGATCCTCTGGATGAAGAGCGGTTAAGCCCGATTCCATGCCTGATACACCGTTATGCTGACCGGGTTGTGCTGCTCGTATCAAACCACTGTGCAACCTATTGCCGTTTTTGTATGAGAAAGCGGCGGATAGGGCACTCAGGAACAGACTGTTTTGATCTGAATGCGGCTGTAGACTACATATCTGATTCTCCCCGGATACGGGATATAATTTTGTCCGGAGGAGATCCGCTGATGCTGTCTGATGAAGAGCTGGAAGATATACTTCAACGTCTGCGAATGATTCCTCATGTAGAAATTATCCGTATCGGCACTCGGATGCCGGTTACCGAGCCTTCCAGAATTACTCCTGAACTGTGCAGAATGCTGGCTAGGTATCATCCATTGTTCCTTAATACACACTTCAACCATCCGCTGGAATTGACAGATGAATCTGCTGATGCATGTAAAATGCTGGCCGATTCGGGAGTTAGCCTTGGTAATCAGACAGTTCTGTTAAAAGATGTAAATGACAGTAGCATGGTGTTGATGAAGCTGTTTAGTGGTCTTTTACGGTTAAGGGTACGACCGTACTACCTGCACCAGATGGATCTGGTGCAGGGCACTGCACATTTTCGTACACCGCTAGTGTGCGGCAGCCAGTTGATAGACTCACTTCGTGGCAGGATTTCCGGTATGGCCATACCCCACTTTGTAATAGATTTGCCAGGTGGGAAAGGTAAAGTAGCGGTGTTACCCGAAAATCTGCACAAAAATGGCAGCAACTGGTTATTAAAGAACTTTAGCGGCGAATTGATAAGTTATGCGGATCCATAACAGGCCAGGCTTAGTTGAAACTTTTGCGCATCTCAAGTACATTACCCCCTTCAACCGGGTAATAGTCTACTGAATCCATCAGAGACCGCATGATAAAAAGCCCTCTGCCGTGATCTTCGAGTTGTTCACGGTTATTTGGCAAGCTTTGAGACACACCATTCATATCAAAGCCTTTGCCATGGTCAAATACCTGCATAACCAGCTCATCTTCAGTCACAATAATCCTTACTTCCACCACCTCTTCAGGGTTATCGGCATTAGCATGTCTGATAGCATTTACAAGTGCCTCGGTAAGCACCACATTGACATGGTTTGCCAGGGACTCCCGATCGCCGGAATAGTTCTGCAACTGCACAGCAAGCTCTTCACTTATTTTGCCAATCAAACTTAAATATTTGGTCTGATTGGGTATTTTTATGTGTAGCTCAATCTTGTCCTGTTTCATTGCTGATCTCCACTATCCTGATCAGAAAGTTTCCAATGCCTCATCAATTGTAGTGTAAATATCAAAGACACGATGCAGCCTGGTAAGTTCAAACATTGACTTCACCTGGCTCTGCAGACTTGATATCTTAAGACTTGACTGTCGGGCTGAGGCGTTTTTAAAGCCGGATACCAGTGCACCCAGACCGGAACTGTCAATAAAACGAACATCCTTCAGATCAACAACCACCTTTGTTTTGCCTTCAGCAAAGAGTCTGCTCAACTCCTGTTTAAGGGTTTCTGAATTATGAGCATCAAGCCGCTCTTCTTTTACTACAACAATCACCGCCTGGTTACTTTCTTCAATCTTGAGGTTCATCTTTGTTACTCCTTTCAGTTAAGAAACAAACTTCATCACCACCATTGATACATCATCCTGCAGGGTCATGCTCTGGCTGTATTCCCTTACAAGATCAAAAAACGAATCTGCTATCTGGTTAGCATTCAGAGTACTGTGCATAAAAAGGTGACGGCAAACCTGTTCGGTTCCCAGCAGGTTCCCTTCACGGTCCGTTGCCTCAGGAATGCCATCGGTATACAAAAGCAGGGTATCTCCGGCCTGCAGATTTATGGAGCGTTCTTCGAAAATCATTGATGGCTTGATCCCCAGAATCAGCCCGTCTGCATCCAGCTCAATGCAACCCTGTTGACCGGGCCTGTGAATCAATGGCTTGTTATGACCGGCGTTAGCGTAGGACAAACGTCCTGTGGCGGCACTATAGCGGGCATAGAACATTGTGATAAAAAGTTCTGCACGGGTAAGGTCTTCATATAGCTGGGTGTTAAGCACCCCAAGTATATTGCTTGGACCTGCTGCCCGGCTGGAATGTCCCTTTAACAGGGTTCTTACTTCTGCCATTATCAAGGCAGCTCCAACACTATGGCCGGATACATCGGCAATCAAAAGATCAAGTGTGTGGTCATCCCTTTTAAAAAAATCATAATAATCACCCCCTACATGCGCAGCAGGGTAACAGCGACCGGCAAGTTCAATCCCAAACATCTCAGGTGGGGCGGCTGGCAAAAGTGAAAGCTGAATCTGTTCTGCTATTTCCATATCGCGTTTGACACGTGCATTGGCCAGTTGAGCAAGTTCCTTTTCCCGGCGTTCCTGCTCTTTTTCCTGCATCTCTCCTGCCAGACGGGCAGCCTGGGCCAGTTGTCCGGCAAGACTGGCCAACAGGTTTACAAACTCTTCTGTAAAAAGGCCAACTATTGTTTTGGAGTAGACCGAAAGTACACCCAGACTCTCTTCTCCCTCACGGTAAATCGGGATATGGGCAAAAGATACAAAGCCTTCATTCATGGTTTTGGAAAGATTTACGATGCCTTGTAAATTTTCTATATCATTAACAAAATGTGCATTTTGATCAATCATTGCCATTTTTATGTATGGGTCACTTTCCAGATACCAATGTTCCGGATTGACGGGACGGCGATCATTTCCCTGGTAACTCTGTAGTGAGAGCGGGGCATTTTTTGCAGTGCGTATCTGGATCAGGGCAGCATCTAGCCTGAATTCCTTAAGCAGCAGTTGTAACAGTTCATCCATGATAATTCGCAGATCAAGGGTGCGGTTTATGATCTCTGAGGCCTTAAGGCGGACGTATAGAGCCTCCCTGCTTTGATCCAGGGATGCCCTGACTGTACTGAAGATGTTATAGACCGGTTCCAGCCGACTCCCCATGTCCGAAAGGTAGCTGTCCATAATAGCCCCTGCTGCCGCAGCCCCTACAGAACCAGCCATAGTCCTTTCAACAAACCGCTTCATTGCAGGCAGTTCAAACTCCGGAAGGGTGACATCATCACTGTTAGTCTTCCCTTTCAGGTATTCAGACATTGCCTTCTGGGCCTCTTCAAGACCGATAAATTTACCCATTAATCCGATAAACTGCTGAATAGTAACAGGTTTTGAGAGGCGCTTTGACTCGCTGATAACCTGTTTCATTTCTATTTCATATTTGCCAATAAAGCGCCTTACCTGCTCTTTTTCCCGGTCGCTCTGATTGATAAGCAGAGAACAGGCAAGATATGCGCCTATATTAAAAAGCATGCTCCAGAATAGTGAATGGCTCCACATATCCATGCCCTTAAGACCAAACAAAGCAGTCGGCTTCAACAGCGAATACCCTAAAAGTCCCTGGTGCATAATTGTGCAGTCTGGTACAGCAGCGCAGAACGATGGCAGAAGAAT
>DYNH01000041.1:7038-8345 GCA_020721175.1 Trichlorobacter lovleyi
AAAGGCCAGAAGCGCCATTGCCTCATTGCCGGCCTTCAAAGGGATGCTGATTACAAAGTAGTCTGCACCGGCATTACCTCCATTCTGAAGTATGCCCCCCAGTGCAATCGGCATGATAAAGAGGTTGATCAGAAACAGGTAGGTAGGGAATATCCACATCGCCTTGCTGATATGACTGATATTTGCATTTTCAACAACCATTACATGGAACTGACGCGGGAGCAGCATGATGGCCCCCATTGAAAGCAGCAGCATGGTAGATGAAGAGATGAACCCTTTGTCTTCATCAGTATGCAGTGTGAAGAGCCGTTCCGATAATTCTGGAAAACCTGAGTTGAAACGGTGGAGAATGTCACTGAAACCGTCAAACTGAAACCAGGTGACAAAGATTCCTACGCCAAGCAGACTGACAAGTTTTACCACTGATTCAAGAGCAACGGCCGCAATTAGCCCTTCGTGCCGTTCTGATGATGTTAGTCGGCGAGCTCCAAAGATTACTGAAAATACTGACAGAATCAGGGTGAGGATTAAACCTACAGGAAAAGCTACCGGAATATCTGACCAGGGGAATACAAACACCCGTTCATTCATACCGCTAACCAGTGAAAATGATGTTACCACAGCCTTGATCTGCAGTGCTATATAAGGCATGATACCCAATACGACAATCAGCGTAATCAGCGAACCGAGCAGTTGGGAGCTGCCATAACGCAGGCTGATGAAATCTGCAATCGAGGATATGTTGTTTTCCTTGCTTATTCTGATAATGCGACGAAGTATATAAAACCAGGAAAAGGCGACCAGAGAAGGTCCCAGGTAGATCATCAGAAAATCAATACCACTGGTAGCTGCCTTGCCAACACTGCCGTAGAACGTCCAGGATGTGCAGTAAACGGCAATTGACAGGCTGTAGACAATCGGATTGTTAACCAGACTTCGTCCTTGTTCAAAGCGACGTCTGGCATACCAGGCAACCAGAAACAGAATTACTGTATAGGCCACCATAACTGCCGTTACATGTAGAATATCAAGCTTCACGGTTGTTCCTGCTGATCATGGTTTTGAACATCCGGTGGCTGGTGTTCAACCGAAGATGCAAAAAGGTAAATAACCCCTATTGATATTGCCCACCCCACGGTAAAATACAGGTACAGAAGAGGGAACCCTGCTATATGGATATTCTGGTTGAAAATTTTAAGAAATGGAAAGTTAAGCATGACATTTCCCAGGACAAAGAATATTACCCAAGACTCCCGCAGATGCAGTTGACTTAATATCTTTTGTCCAATTGAACGCCACATATAAAT
>DYNH01000041.1:8445-15908 GCA_020721175.1 Trichlorobacter lovleyi
TTAAATATTAGCATCTAACCATAACCCGCGCAACTGCCTGCTGAAATAATTGTGCTGGCGGAATCGTTTGACGCTTTTTCAGTTGTGTGATAGCGTCTGCCTTTCGGCATGATATTCAAGGAATTAGCGAAGCTATATTAAATAAAAAGCATACCTGTTTTATTTCGGATGGTGCCCCATGTTACGTTATATGTTCTGTTGTTTCGGCATCTGCTTGCTGACAGCCTGTAGCGCTGTAAAATCAACAGAGTTCCCTGACGGTGATTTTGCCAATTATCAGCCCCACTCAGGCATTGGTTTTTATGCCCAGGCCCGTTTTGCCTGGGATGATGGCAATGCCGAGCGTGCCCTGATGCTTTCTCGTCAGGCCCAGCATTCTGATCCGGACTCACCTTATCCACTTGTTCTTGAAGCTGAGATAATGTTGAAATTAGGTCGTGTTCAGGAAGCCCTGACAGCAATAGATCAGGCTATAAAAAAGGCACCGGATTATCGTAAAGCCTACCTGCTTGGCGGAAACATCATGTCTTCCCTGGGCAAACCCAAAGAGGCAGCATCCTATCTGCGTCATGCTGTAAGGCTTTCCCCTGATAAAGAAGATGCCGTACTGCATTTGATAACGGTGCTGATCCAGATATTTGAATATGAAGAGTCAGTGACGGTGCTGAAAGAATTAGTAAGGTTAAAGTCAGATTCGATTATCGGCAATTACTACCTTGGCAAGGTCTACAGCCAGATGCGACTTTACAATGATGCCATAAGCTATTATCAGCGGACACTTGAACTGAAGCCAGATTTTGTACAGGCTTATATTGATATGGCCATTTCTTTTGAAGCGGTTGGTGAATATGAAAAGGCAATTTCTGCATACAAGGATGCCCTTGATGACGCCGAAAACCGTGCCCCGCTGATTCAGCATCTTATACAGCTTTTTATCCAGAACCGTCGCTATGAAGAGGCCCTGACTTATCTCGACAAACTACGGGATATGGGATTGGAAACAACAGAAACCAGACGAAAAACAGGTCTCATCTACCTTGAACTTGAGCGTTATGATGATGCGATTAAAATCTTTTCATATCTGCTTGAGGAGGAACCGGAATCTGATCATATCCGGCTGTATCTTGGGAGTTCGTTTGAAGAAAAAGGCGATCTAGTCACTGCTGCATCCGAATTTATAAAAATTCCTAAGGATTCTGATGTTTATCCGGAAGCTGTTGGCCATCTTGCCTTTATACTGAAAGAACAGGGTAAAGGGACTGAGGCAGTTAAACTGCTTGAAGAGGCTATTGAGTTACACAAAGACAAGCTGGAGATATACCTTTCTCTGGCATCGCTTTATGAATCGCTTGGAGAGGCAGAAAAGGGGCTGAACCTTTTACTGGAGGTGGAATCGCTTTTTTACAATGAGGCCAGATTCCAATTCAGAATTGGAATAATTTACGACAAACTTGGTAAACGATCCCAATCTATCGAACGTATGAAAAAAGTGGTTGAGCTTAATCCAAAGGATGCCCAGGCACACAATTATCTGGGTTACACATATGCTGAAATGGGTATTAATCTTGATGATGCCCTGATTCACATAAAACGTGCTCTTGAGCTGAGACCTGACGACGGCTTTTTTATAGATAGTCTGGGCTGGGTTTACTACCAGATGAGAAGATATGAAGATGCTGTGCGTTATCTTGAAAAGGCTGTAGAGCTGGTATCTGATGACCCCACCATAATGGAGCATTTAGGAGATGCCTACCTGGCCCGGAAATCACCTAAAAAAGCCCTTAAATATTACAGAAAGGCAAGGGAACTTGCCCCGGGTAAAAAGGGACTGGATGAAAAAATCAGGCGGCTTATAAGGGGAGAGCTGGAAGAAAAATGAGCAAATGTTATTTTCTCTACAGGTTGTCCGCTTACCTGTTTGCATTTTTGCTTGGTCTGTTTTCTGTTTCCTGCACATCCAATCAACATCCACAAAATTTCGCCTCTGAATCTGCTTCAGTCCCGGCATACGGTGATACCCTGGTTGAAGGAACCATTGGTGAGGCATCAACCCTGATACCGATTCTGGCTTCTGACAGCGCATCACACAGTGTAGCCGGGCTTATTTACAATGGTCTGATCAAGTATGACAAGGATTTGAAAATAGTAGGAGATTTGGCCGAATCTTACGATATTTCACCTGACGGTCTCATCATTAAATTTAAACTGCGCCGCAATGTTACCTGGCATGATGGCAAACCGTTTACATCAAAAGACGTTCTCTACACGTACCATGTTATTATTGATCCCAAGACCCCGACTGCCTATTCCGAAGACTTCAGACAGGTTGCATCGGTAACAGCGACTGATAGTCATACCGTAATCGTAAGGTATGCCAGACCCTTTGCACCGGCCCTTGCCTCCTGGGGCGTGTCTATTCTGCCCTCACATCTGCTTGATGGATATGACATAACCAAAAGCCCTCTGGCTCGCAAGCCGGTTGGCACAGGCCCTTTCCGCTTCAAGGAATGGATATCCGGCCAGAAGATTGAGCTTGTGGCCAATCAGCAGTATTTTGAAGGACGCCCTTTTCTTGATCGTTATATGTTTCGTTTAATCCCTGACACATCAACAATGTATATGGAGCTTAAGGCTGGCGGTATTGACGAAATGGCCCTCACCCCGGTGCAGTATGCCCGCCAGACCAATACAAACCGTTTCAAGGCCGCTTTTAACAAGTACCGTTACCCTTCCAACGGATATCTTTACCTGGGATATAATCTGCGCCACCCCACATTTAAAGACAAGCGGGTGCGCCAGGCTATCACCGCTGCAATCAATAAGGATGAGCTGATCCAGGGTGTGCTGTTTGGCATGGGACTTAAGGCAGATGGCCCGATTATTCCCGGACGTTGGGCGCACAATCCAGACATCAGGGAGATTCCTTTTGATCCTGCGCTTGCCCGAAGATTACTGGCGGAAGCAGGCTGGCAGTATGGACCGGATGGAATGTTGCAAAAGGATGGTAATCCTTTGCGTTTTACAATACTTACAAACCAGGGCAACCAGCAGCGGCTGATGACGGCTCAGATTATACAGCAGCGGCTTAAACAGGTAGGAATTGATGTTAAGATCAGGATTGTTGAATGGGCGGCTTTTTTGAAAGAGTTTATTGACAAGGGTAATTTTGAGACAGTTCTGCTGGCCTGGCTTACATCACAAGATCCTGATATGTATGACATCTGGCACTCAAGCAAGACTAAACCAGGAGAACTGAATTTTATCGGTTATAATAATCCGGAGGTAGATCGGCTACTTGAAGAAGGACGCAGTACATTTGATCTGGAAAGGCGAAAAAAGGCCTACTTTCGCATCCAGGATATTCTGGCGGACGAACAGCCCTACACATTCCTTTATGTGCCAGATGCCCTGCCTGTAGTTTCATCTCGTATCAAGGCGATAGAACCCGCACCTGCCGGTATAGGGCACAACCTGATAAAATGGTATGTGCCCAAGCTGGAACAACGTTATTAACTGTGCCTCTTTCAAAAGTCCCGAATTGTGTCATTCCGGCAGGCTTTAAGCCGGAATCCAGATTTTAACTAACTGAAAAGACCGGATCCCCGATAAAAGCATTCGGGGATGACAATCTTTTTGAAAGAACCTCAACTGAAAATATTTTTTTGTGCAGATAATTTGTATTTTAAAAAAAACGGGGTATACTCCATAAAAGGCTATCTTTTAATACAAACAGGCGATGTTGAAAAACATATAAAAGGGGGTATCTTGATATGCAGGAAGAATCCGTAGCGCCGAAGGAACGGGTAAACATAACCTATCGTCCCGCAACCGGTGATGCAAAAGAGGAGGTTGAGCTACCGCTTAAGCTTCTGGTCATTGGTGATTTTACCCTGGCCAAGGATGAGCGTAGCGTTGAGGAACGAGATCCTATTAACATTGACAAGGACAATTTTAATGATGTGCTGAAGGCCCAGAACCTGTCACTTGATATCAAAGTCCCCAACACCATAACCGGTAAAGAGGATGATGAACTGGCTCTAGGACTAAAGTTCAGTTCTTTGAAGGATTTCGACCCTGATTCAATTGTTCAGCATGTCCCAGAGCTTAAAAAAATGATGGAACTGAGGGATGCCATCAAGGCGATGAAAGGTCCTTTGGGGAATGTTCCTGAGTTCAGGAAGAGGATCCAGGCAATTATTGATGATCCCTCGCTTAGGGATAAGATATTCAAGGAAATGGGAATTGCAGATAAAAAGGAGGGTGAATAACGATGGCTGACGAACAGAAACTGGAACAAACAGCCACAGATATCACCGAAAGTGTGTCTCTGATTGATGATATTTTGGCCACTACCAAACTTGCTCCCGGTGATGAGGCATATGGAATTGCCAAAAAAGGTGTTGAAGCACTGTTGGAAGAGCTGTTTCAGCCTGGCAAATCTGTTGAAAAGGTAAACGCCCTGATCTGTGACGACATGATAGCAGAGCTGGACAAAAAGCTTAGCCGTCAGGTGGATGAAATTGTACACAATAAAGATTTTCAGAAGCTGGAAGCAGCTTGGAGATCCCTGAAGTTTCTGGTGGATCGTACCAATTTCCGAGAAAATGTTCGTCTGGAAATTATGAACCTGAGCAAGCAGGACCTGATGGATGATTTTAGTGATGCCCCTGAAGTGGTGCAGTCCGGCCTTTACAAGGTTGCTTACTCCCGCGAGTACGGCCAGTTTGGTGGCCAGCCATATGCAGCAATCATTGGAAATTATGAATTTGGCCCCGGCAACCAGGATATCAAACTGTTGCAGGATACGGCTGCAGTAGCCGCCATGTCCCATGCTCCATTCATCTCCTCAGCAGGCTCACAGATGTTTGGCATTGATGACTTCAGCAAGCTGCCGGACTTGAAGGATTTGAAGGCGATTTTTGAAGGACCGCAGTACACCAAGTGGCAGTCTTTCCGTGAATCGGCTGATTCCCGTTATGTTGGTCTGACCGTGCCGCATTTTTTACTCCGTCTGCCTTACGGCGCATCCTCTAACCCTACCAAAGGTTTTAATTACGAAGAGTCTGTTTCAGATGGAAATCAACGTTTTCTGTGGGGAAATTCTGCCTTTGCCTTTGCAACCAGACTTACGGAAAGCTTTGCCAATTATCGCTGGTGCGCAAACATCATCGGCCCACAGGGGGGCGGAACTGTTGAAAATCTTGAGCTGTATCAGTATGAATCAATGGGAGCTATCCAGACAAAGATACCTACTGAAATAGTAATTACCGACCGGAAAGAATTTGAACTTGCAGAAGAGGGATTTATACCGCTTACCATGCGAAAAGGGAGTGATAACGCTGCCTTTTTCTCTGCCCAGTCATGCCAGAAACCTAAGAATTTCGGTATAAGCAAAGAAGGAAAAGAGGCAGAGCTTAACTACAAGCTGGGTACGCAACTGCCATACATGTTTGTGGTTAATCGTCTGGCACACTATATCAAGGTTATCCAGCGCGAAAATATCGGTTCTTTCAAGGATCGTGGTGAGCTGCAGGATGAACTGAATAAATGGATTGGACAATATGTGGTTGAGATGGACAATCCCACCGCTACCACCAGGGCTATGAAACCACTCAAGGCTGCCCAGATTGACGTTGAGGATGTAGAGGGTGAACCTGGTTGGTACCGTGTTTCAATGAAGATTAAACCTCACTTCAAGTATATGGGATCATCTTTTACGCTTTCACTGGTCGGTAAACTGGATAAGTAGATTGCAATCAAGCATGATTGCCTGATGGGCTTTATGCCCTATAAAAACTGAAAGGAGAAGTTACCATGGCCAACACAAGTTACTTGACGCTGACCGCAGCAAAACAGGGGGACATCAAGGGTGATTGCACCCAGCAGGCCTACAAGGATTCAATCCTTGTCTATGCAATGCAACATCAGGTACATATCCCGCGCGATACACATACCGGCCTGGCAACCGGACAGCGTGTTCATGATCCTTTTTCAATTACAAAGCACAAGGATCTTGCAACACCCAAACTGTATCAGGCGCTGGCTTCAGGTGAAAAAATCACCAAGTGGGAACTTAAGTTTACTGCCATCGGATCAAGCGGTAATGAGTATGTATATTTCAAGGTTCAGCTTGAGGATGCCATTATCGTATCCATCAACGCCTACAAGCCGCTGACCTTCCTCAAGGAAAATGAGCCTTACCATGATATGGAAGAAGTAATGTTTACCTACGGCAAGATTACCTGGGTATGCATGGATGAGAAGGGTTCTACTCTGGCACAGACAGATGACGACTGGAAAAATCCGAAATCATAATTTTAAATCGGAATTATCAGGCTGTTAGCAATGGGTGCCGTGCGTACAGGCGAATGAATTTCTGTTGCGCACGGCACTTTACGGTTGAATTGGGCATGTTCAGATGTTTTTAAGTTGTCTGCCTGGGAACAGGACAGACTTGAATAACCATGAACAGATCGTTCTGCAAGAGGCATATATGATTCTGCGGAATATCCATGAAGGTACGGAGAATAAACGGAATGGTTCGTGAGCGGTTGCTTGAAAGGGTGCGCATGATGGAGGAATCACCTGACAAGCGGCTCAATGAAAGTTCGTTTTCAGTTGTAGAATCTGTTTTGCGTTATCTTCAGAAGATATTGAACACCAAAAAGGGTTCCGTTGATATTGCGCCAGATTTTGGCATACCTGATCTTACCAACATCTCCAGTTCCTTTACAACAGAGGCTATCCCGCAACTGGAAAGTTCAATTAAAAAGGTGATTGAGGAGTATGAGCCCAGGCTTGCCGGGGTTACAGTTCATTTTGCAGAGGCCCAAAACGATCTGATGCAACTCAGGTTTACGATTGCCGCCAAGGTTGCTACAGACGGCAAGGGCGGTTCAATAGTATTTGAGACCATTGTTGACTCTGACGGACAGGTTCAGGTCATGTCATCAGGCTGATCCTGATGGCTTTTCCCCAAAAATATCAGGTCGGTATTTCATGTACAATCGTTATTTCCAGGAACAGCTTGATACCCTGAAGCAGTTGGGGGCAGAGTTTGCAAAGACCCATCCTGCACTGGCCCCGATGCTTAGCGGGCAGACATCCGACCCCGACGTTGAAAGGTTGCTGGAAGGAACCGCATTTCTTACCGGTCTGATCCGGCACAAGCTGGATGATGAATTTCCGGAACTTCTGCACGGTCTGATGAACCATTTTTTTCCCCATTACCTGAGACCAATCCCGTCAGCCTCAATACTGGCCTTTACACCACGGCCTTCAGTACGTGAATCAGTAAATGTTCCTGCAGGCACTGAGGTGGCATCAACTCCGCTGGATGGAACATCCTGTATTTTCCGCACCAGTTTTGATATTGACGTACACCCTCTCAGGATTAAAGAGATATCCCTCGATCAACCAGCAGGATTTACACCTTCCATAACCATTAGTTTTGAACTGAACGG
>DYNH01000042.1 GCA_020721175.1 Trichlorobacter lovleyi
GATGCTGGGTTACAGCCGTGAAGAGTTCAGCGGCATGACCCTGTATGATCTGATGTTCAACAGAACCCATGCAGAACTGGATACCCACTTTGTTGAACTGATCGCAGCCGGTGGTGGTGATTTTGAGACCGAGCATCTTCGTAAAGACGGCTCAATCTGTTACATCTGGGTATCTTCAAGGGTACAGAAGTTTGAGGGAAGAACATGCATCGGTGGTGTCTGGAACAACATAACTGATCTGAAACTGGCCAAGCTGGATTTAATGGATGACAGACGGCGCCTGGCCGAGCGGGTTAAGGAGCAGAGCTGTCTCTACGATATCTTTGCCATGACCGAGGATGAGAACAGACCGCAGGATGATCTGCTGCAGGAGGTTGCGGAAAGGCTGCCTGCTGCCTGGCAGTTTCCTGATATCTGCGAAGCACGGCTTCTCCTTAATGACCAGACATACAGCACAAAGGGCTTTGTGGATACCAGATGGCTGCTGACTAACACGGGACAAACCAGGGACAAACGGTTGCTAAGGATTGATGTTGCCTACATGCAGGAGCCGTCAACAGGTGCTGGTGAACTGTTTTTACAGGAAGAACAGGAACTGCTTGAAAATGTTGTACGGCGTATTACTGATATGCTTAACCGCCGCGCAGCATCTGTAGCACTGGAAGAGCATAATCAACTGATTGCCACAATGTTCAGCCAGACAACCGATTCCATTCTTCTTGTAGATATTCATACCGGTGATTTTGTTGATTTTAACACTGCTGCACATATTAATCTGGGCTATTCCCGTGAGGAGTTTGTCTGTCTGAAGGTAACGGATATCCAGGCAGAACATTCATGGGAGCAAATAGAAGAAAACACTCTTAACGCTGCCATCGGCGAGATGATAGATATTGAGACAAGACACCGCTGCAAGGACGGGACGTTTAGGGATGTCATACTTACCTTGCGACCGGTTGTTCTGGGTGGCAGGACATTGCTGTCTGCGGTATGGCGTGACATTACTGACCATAAAAGTTCTTTGCTTGCGCAAGCTGCTGCTGTCGGGCGTCTGCGGCTTCATAACAACCTGCTGGCAGGTCTTAACATTTCACCGGCTGCGCTTAATGGCAATTTTGATGCACTCGCAAATTCTCTATTTTCAGTTTTTCTGCTTCAATAATATCAATATGTTACAAGGCTAAAAACAGCCCATTTTTGACTTTTTGCGAGGGCATCAATTTTGATCTTTTTGTTCATGAGATTACAGAGCTTCTGGCTTTGGTGCTGCAGATGGAGAGGGTATCTGTCTGGCTTTTTAATGAAGAGCAGTCAGAGTTACACTGTCAGGACCTGTTTGAGCTTGCCACGCATCAGCATAGCAGCGGGCAACTGCTGACAGAGGAGATGTTTTATAATGAGTTAAAGGCACTGAAGGATTCAAGATATGTGGATGCATCTGATGCCTGCAATGATCCACGTACCAGTGGGTATCGGGAAGGTTATCTGGAACCGCTGGGGATTACCGCAATGCTGGATTGCAGTATTATTTCTGAAGGTTGCCACCGTGGTGTGATCTGTCTTGAGGTTGTCAACCGGCCCCACCATTGGGAGGTGGACGAGACATCTTTTGGCTGTCAGATTGCAGATCAACTGGGTATGGTGCTGCTGACCAAAGAGCGGCTGAAGGCTAAACATGATTTGGAGATTAGTGAAAAAGCCAAGACCGAGTTGCTTGAAAATCTTGAGGTGCTGGTAGCTGCCCGAACTGTTGAACTTGAAGTGGCAAGGGATGCAGCAGAGGAGGCCAGCCGTGCCAAGAGTACCTTTCTGGCAAACATGAGCCATGAGATCCGCACCCCGATGAATGCGATTATCGGCCTGACCCATCTGCTTAAGCGTGATGCCCTGCCACAACAGTATCTGCAGATGGAAAAGATTTCCCATGCTGCCCATCATCTGCTTGGAATTATCAATGATGTTCTTGACTTCTCCAAGATAGAAGCCGGTAAGATGACCCTGGAACCGACCATATTTGAGCTGGAACGGGTGATTGACACGGTTCGTATGTTGTTGATAGAAAAGGCAAGCGAAAAGGGGCTGGAGCTGATTACCGACTTTGGTGAACTGCCTGCCTGTCTGTATGGCGATGGCCTGCGGCTGGGCCAGATACTGCTGAACTTTGCAGCCAACGCAGTCAAGTTTACTGAAAAGGGCAGTGTCTCGCTGCGTGCCCGTAAGACAGGTGTTGATGGGGACAAGCTCTGGCTCCGTTTCTCTGTCAGTGACACTGGCATCGGTATGACAGAGGAGCAGCAAAGGCATCTGTTCTCTGCCTTTGAACAGGGCGACCGTTCCACCACCCGCCAGTATGGCGGCACCGGTCTGGGGCTGGCGATCTCCAAGCGGCTTTCTGATCTGATGGGTGGCAAGGTGGGCTTTGAAAGCAGCCCTGGCAAAGGTAGTACCTTTTGGATAGAACTTCCGTTAGGGATTGTTGAACAGAATTATATGCCTGTTTCTGCACAGGCTGTACAACCGGGAACCAGGATTTTGCTGGCAGATGATCATCCCGAGGCGCTGGAGGTGATGTCGCAACTGCTGATAGCAATGGGGTGTCTGGTCTCTGCTGTTGAGAGTGGCGCAGAGGCAATATCTGTGCTTGTACAGGCGGATCAGTCTGGCCAGCCTTTTGATTTGGCACTTCTGGACTGGGAAATGCCCGGTATGACCGGCCTTGAGGTGGCTGAAAGGCTGCGTGAACTTGAGTTGCGGAACTTGCCCAAGTTGGTGCTGGTCAGCGGATGTCATGTCCATACATCTGAGCTGTTGGAGCAGTACGGGTTTATCGGCTTTATAGCCAAACCGGTTACACCAGGCACCCTTAATACAGCACTGGCTGAAATGCTGGGTAAGGGGGGATTCCGGAATATCGGTCTTGCTGATCTTGAACAGACCCTTAGCCGTCATTCCGGCCAGCAGTTGTTACTGGCTGAGGACAACCTTTTAAACCAGGAGGTGGCCCTTGAACTGTTGGGAACCTTGGGGTTTGTGATTGATCTTGCTGAAGATGGCCAGGCAGCGGTGGCAATGGCCAGCCGTAAAAAATACGATCTGATCCTGATGGATGTCCAGATGCCACTGATGGATGGCATAGAGGCAACCCGCAGGATACGGATGCTGGATGGCTACAGTCATGTTCCGATTATTGCCATGACTGCCAATGCCTTTGATGAGGACAAAAAGATATGCCTTGAGGCAGGGATGAATGACCATGTGGGCAAACCGGTGGATCCTCTTCTGCTGTACAGGACCCTGATCCGCTGGCTTCCCCAGCCGGATCAGGCAGTTGCAAAGCCTGCCATGCCTGTACCGGAAAGACAGACTTCAACTGACGCTGCATTTGATCCATCATTAATACCGTGGTTTAATTATTCTGCAGGCCTGCGTAGTGTTAGGGGCAAGGCAGATCGGCTGGTCTCTATGCTGGCAAGGTTTGGCAGAGAGTATTCCGATTATCCTGAACAGATAGAGCTGCTGCTTGCCGCAGGGACTAATCAACAGGCACAGCGCCTGGCACACTCGCTTAAAGGGGTCTCTGCCACGCTTGGTCTGGTGAAGATTCAGGCTACTGCCAATCTGCTTGAATCTGCCATAAGACAATGCCTGACAACAGATTTGCAGCAGCATGTTGCGCAACTGAAGAATCTGATGAAAGAGCTGTTACCTGCTTTAAGTTCCATTGAAGGTGTGTCAAAGACCTCGGTAACAGTGGAGCTTGTTGACTTGAAGCCAGGTCTTGAAAAATTGCTGCAACTGCTGGAATCCGATGATCTGGAAGCCAGTCGGCTCTTTGGAGAACTGCGTGACCAGTTAGCTGCGGTATGGGATGCAGATACGGTGCGATTGGCCAGAATGATTGATTCCTTTTTATATGAAGATGCTGCCTGCATGTTAAAAAAGTTACTGCAGCAGATCCCTGTTAAAGAATAAATTCACCCTTAACCCCCGCCAGGGGAGGGGGAGTTAAAAATCCCCTCCCCCCTGGCGGGGGAGGGCTAGGGTGGGGGGGGAAGACCCTGATCTTGACAAATGACGAAGCAGAATTGTTACAAGGAGCAGATATGGAACAGCCATCCCAAAAGGTCGCAACCATCCTGATAGTTGATGATGTGCCTGAAAACATAGATATCCTGGGGGGGATACTTTCTGATTTCTATAATGTCAAGGTTGCCACCAACGGTCGAAAGGCATTACAACTTGCAGAAACTGTACAACCGGATCTGATCCTGCTGGATATTATGATGCCGGATATGGACGGTTACCAGGTCTGTACTTCCCTTAAACAGAATCCGACCACCGCCGCCATTCCGGTAATATTTGTTACTGCCCTGAGTGACAACGCTGATCAGGAAAGGGGTTTTGCTGTTGGTGCGGTAGATTTTCTTACCAAGCCGATTAATCCGCCTGTTACTCTGGCCAGGGTAAAGACCCATCTTGCATTACGTCAGGCCTACCTGGATCTGGAAAAATGGAACAACAGTCTGCAGGCCAGGGTTATGCAGGATTACAAACGCCAGAAGGCGCAACTGAAGCTGTACGAGATGGATCAGGCATCCTGCAATGACCTGCTTGATGCTGCCCTTGAAGAGTCACTGAATCTGACCGAAAGCCAAATCGGATATATCTACCAGTATGATGAGGATTCACGGCTGTTCACCCTGTATTCATGGTCAGATTCGGCCCTTCCGGAATGTACGATCATGCACAAACAGACCATTTATGACCTGGACAGCACCGGCCTGTGGGGTGAGGTGGTCAGGCAGCGTAAGGCAATTGTAACCAATGACTACAATGCACCCAATCCATTCAAAAAAGGGTATCCCAAAGGGCATGTACCGCTTGTCCGCCATATGAATCTGCCTATATTCCGGCTGAACAAGATTGTGGCAGTGGTGGGAGTTGGCAACAAGGCTACAGATTACACCGATGATGATGTGCGCCAGTTGGAGCTGTTTCTGAATGCCACCTGGAACATGGTGGAAAGGCGAAAGTCACAGGATGAACTGCAGGTAGCCCACAAGTTTGCTGAAGAGTCCAGCAAGGTTAAATCCCAACTGTTGGCAAACCTGAGCCACGAGCTGCGTACTCCTTTGAACGGGATTATCGGTGGCGCCCAGTTGCTGGACTTTACTGAAATGTCCACGGAGCAGCAGGGCTATCTGCAGATGATTAATGAATCTGCTGCCAATGAATTGAACCTGGTTACTAACCTGCTGGAACTGGTCCGGATGGAGACTGTAGGGATTCAGGTAGAAAAGGCCATGTTTTCCCTGCGGAGATGTGTGGATGATGTTGTGCAGGTATATGAGGCGTCTGCCCGTTCAAAAGGGCTTGTGATCTATCAGGATCTGCCCAGTGATCTGCCGACAGATGTGGTTGGTGACAGGGTGCGGATACAGCAGATCCTGCACTGTCTGCTTGGCAATGCCGTTAAATTTACAGAGCAGGGTAGTGTAACCATCAAGTTATCCTGTCAATCTGAACAGGACAGTACCCTGAAAATCCGCTTTAGCGTGATTGATACCGGCGTAGGGATTGAGCCTGAAAATCTGGACAAGATATTTGAACTGTTTATCCAGTCTGATATGTCTAACACCCGCAGATTTGGCGGACTTGGATTGGGACTAGCCATCTGTAGCCGTCTGGCAGCGGCCCTGCAAGGGAAAATATGGGTTGAAAGCGTGTCTGGCAGTGGTAGCAGCTTCCATCTTGAGATTCCGCTTGTAACCCTGTCCCATTCTGTTACCCAGTCTGAGCTGCAACGTCCGTTACTTGTATTGCTGGCGGAAGATGATCTGATCTCCTCAAAAACTGCCGAAATACTGCTCGGCAAATTGGGGCACCAGGTTATAACCGCTGTAAATGGACGAGAGGCAGTTGAAAAATGGAAGCTATTTCAGCCAGACCTGATTTTGATGGATATCCAGATGCCGGTTATGACCGGATTTGAGGCACTGCAACAGATTCGTGCCATTGAAGAGGAACAGGGCAGGCCACGGACTCCGATTGTGGCGCAGACAGCATATATACGTTGGGAACTGATGGAAAGTTCTCCTGAAAGACAATTTGATGGTTTTCTTGCCAAGCCACTTAAAAAGGATGAGCTTGAGGCAGCCATAGCCCGTTGCTGTGTCTGATGATCTGAATATGGGGGAGCGATGAGTACGGAAACGGAGATTGTAAATGATAAGACAGTGGCAGCAGATTCCATGCCGGTTGTTGATGAACCGATGCCAGTCGGGGATGTTGATATCAATAAGGAAGGAGTGATCTCTGAACAGGAAAAAATCGACGTTGATGAATCTGCGCCCGATTCCTTGTTGCAGTCTGACCTGCCTGATGACCAGCCGGCTGCTGTCTACGGGGATGCTGAGGAACAGCTTGATGAGGTTGAGCCTGAAATGCCTGGTACGGTTGATGGTGCCTCGTCTGCTGATGCCCTGGCAGTTTACCGGCACGGAGAGGTTCTTGATACACTGGAACGGCATGGAAACGAGCAGGCGGTTATAAGTGAAAAGCTTGAACAGACGCTTCAGAAACTGGCTGAGCTTTCCGTCAGTATTGAGCTTTTTTCAACAACAATGAATGCCATGGGTAATAAAATCCAGAAGATATCAGAAGAGTCTGCACAGATGACAAGCTGGTCCGGAACAGTCAAAGGGGTCGGTACACTGTCAAAGCTGTTTCAGGTTGCGGCTATAATAGTGCTGGTGCTACTGGCTGGCGGTATGTCTTATCTGGCAGTAAGGCAGCATCAGGCAGGACATAATCTGCATCAGGCCGAAATTGCCATGACAGCGGCAATTGATACCCAGAAGAAGCAGATTGCGGAGTATGACAAGCATTTTGCTGAACTGATAGGTGTTGAGATCAAGCTGGAACGCGAAGCCAGCAGCAAGGCGCTGGTGCAGGACAAGATCAACCGGCTGCGCAACGGTCTTGCCGAGCAGCCATTGTACCGTCAAAACAATGGTGACTGGTTTATTGCAAACGGCAAAAGTGAAACAGTGCTTTCAGACCCTGATCTACTGGAGGAGCTGAACCAGGCGTTTTCAAAGGCAGGCAGGGAGTTAACCACCAATTACCTGGTGCCACCCCACAAGGTTGTGGTTATGCTGCGTCCAAACGGCAAGGGGGGGACTGATATTGTAGTTACAAAGGATACAGCGCCGTGAAGGGTCAAGGGGCAAGGGACAAGAAAAGTCAAAAGATTTTAGCACCTTCTTCTCCTGCCACTTGCTTCTTGCCTCTTGGATTTCCCCCTCCCCCCAACCCGGGAGGGGGAGTTAAAAAATTCCCTCCCCCCTGGCGGGGGAGGGTCAGGGTGGGGGGGGGGAAGCCCCAATCATGGGCAAGGGTCTGTAAAGACAGGGTCCAGGGTCAGGAAAGACAAAGGTTAACGGTATAAACAAAAGCGAGGTACACCATGGAACTTCTGGGATTGGACATTGGCGGCTCTGGCATTAAAGGGGCAACTGTAGAGACTGAAACCGGTGAACTTACTGCTGAACGTTTCAGAATTGATACTCCGCAACCGGCGGACCCTTCGGCGGTTGTAGATGCACTGGCAGAAATTGTCAGTCATTTTAACTGGACAGGGCGTCCTCTGGGCTGCACCTTTCCTGGAGTAGTTAGGCAGGGGGTAACGCTGACGGCAGCAAACATGCATGGAGACTGGATTGGGCTTGATGCTGCAAAGCTGCTTTCAGAGCGTACAAAATCAACTGTAGCACTGCTGAATGACGGAGATGCGGCAGGGATGGCAGAGATGGAACTTGGAGCCGGCAAGGGGGTTGAAGGTACGGTGATTATGCTTACCCTGGGTACCGGCATCGGCAGCGCAGTATTTTATCAGGGCAGATTATTGCCCAATACCGAGTTTGGACATATGGAAATAAGGGGTAAGGAGGCCGAACATCGGGCCTCTGCAAAGGTAAGGAAAGAAAGGGGGCTGTCCTGGCAGGAGTGGAGTCTGCGGCTGAATGAATTTCTTGCCCGGATGGAACTTCTGTTTACGCCTGATCTCTTTATCATTGGAGGCGGGGTAATCAGCAAGGCTGACAAGTTTCTGCACCTGTTGCAGGCAAATGCGAAGATCGTCCCTGCCCGTTTCCAGAACCAGGCAGGTATAATTGGCGCTGCGCTTGCTGTGCAGAAGTCATTGGAATGACACTATTTGATAGCGTGCTGAATGGTTACCATTGAGCTTCTTTCAAAAGTCCCTAATTGTGTCATTCCGGCAGGCTTTAAGCCGGAATCCAGATTTTAACTGACTGAAAAGACTGGAACCCCGATAGAGGCATTCGGGGTTGACAATCTTTTTGAAAGAACTTCATTTATAAAAATAAAAAGGTCTTAAACAATGCCGACTATTATTGATACTCACTGCCATATCTATTACGATGATTTTAAACCTGACTGGGAGCAGATGCTTGAACGGGCTGAGGCTGCCGGTGTCAAGGGGATGATCGTGATTGGCGCTGATCTTGATTCAAGCCATAAGGCAGTTGCGATAGCAGGGCAACAGCAGAATGTCTACTGTGCTGTAGGGATTCATCCGCATGATGCAGAGGGGGTGGAGGAGTCCGCCATTAACCTGCTGCGTGAACTGGCTGAGAATACAGAAAAATGTGTGGCTATCGGTGAGATTGGGCTTGATTTTTATCGTAACCGATCCCCCAGGCAAGAGCAGGAGCGTGTATTCAGACGTTTTCTGCAGATAGCCCGTGATATTGGAAAGCCGGTTGTGATCCATGACAGGGACGCCCATTCCGAGACCCTAGCCATGATCAGGGAAGCTGGCGTTACCAGCGGTGTGATGCACTGTTTTTCCGGCGATCTTGCCTTTGCAGCACAATGTCTTGAACAGGGGCTGTATCTCTCTGTTCCAGGCACTGTTACCTATCCATCTAATCAGCAGTTGCGTGATGTTGTCAGAAATGTACCGCTTGAAAGGCTGCTGCTTGAGACCGATTGTCCCTATCTTGCTCCGGTTCCCCATCGTGGCAGGCGGAACGAACCGGCCTATACAAGGCTTACGGCTGAAAAGGTAGCCGAACTGAGGGGACTGGCCGTTGAGGATATAGGTCGTATAACCACCATGAACGCCGGACGTCTTTTTGGTATCCCGCTCTGGGATTCTTCCTCAAGAATAGCCTACCGGATCAGAAATTCGCTTTACCTGAACATTACCAACCGCTGCTCAAACAGTTGTATCTTTTGTGCAAAGTACAATGATTTTACAGTAAAAGGACATAATCTGCTGCTTGATCATGAACCTGTTTTTGAAGAGGTGATGGTGGCAATTGACCAGCCTCACGAGATTGACGAGATTGTGTTCTGCGGTTTTGGTGAATCTCTTTTGAGGCTTGAACTGGTTAAGGAATTGGCAGCGGCATTGAAACAACGCGGATTCAGGATTCGGATTAACAGTGACGGCCAGGCCAATCTGGCCCACGGACGCAACATACTGCCGGAGTTGCGGGGACTGGTTGACAGTATTTCAGTAAGTTTGAATGCGCCGGATGCAGAGTTATACGTAAAACTCTGTAATACACCTTTTGGCATGTCAGGTTACCAGGGGGTCTGCGATTTTCTCAAGGAGGCGACCAACCATATACCGGATGTTATTGCAACAGCGGTCACAGTTCCCGGTGTTGATATTGAAGCCTGCAGCAAGGTAGCTGAAGGGTTGGGTGTGAATTTTCGTGTGCGGGAATATTCAGAGGTTGGATAGCTGCTGATCAGGGGTAGGATAGCAGGGTTACTTTGTATTCTTCTTCCATTGTACCACTGTAATCAGCACAACCAGCCCGATACAGCATTGCACAAAAAGATCGCCAATTTTTAGATATAAAGAGTCGGCACTGCCTGGATGTACCTCGCCAACCATGACAGCTTCCTTGAAAAGGGAGGTCATTCCCATAATATGGCCGTTCTGGTCTACAATCGAGGTTATGCCTGTATTTGCAGCCCGAATAAGCGGGGTCCTTGTCTCAACAGAGCGAAAGATCGCCATGGCAAGGTGCTGATACGGAGCAGAAGACCTGCCGAACCAGGCATCATTGGTTATGTTTACCAGTACCCGGCTGCCATTGTTGACATATTCCCTGGCAATTTCAGAAAAGATCACCTCATAGCATACCAGTATCCCTGTACTGACATTACCTGCCCTCAGCGGCTTTGCATCCAGACCAGGTGAAAAGTCGCCAATACCATGAACAAGTTTGTTAACAAACGGCATAAAGCGTCCAAGAGGGACATATTCGCCAAACGGAACCAGATGTATCTTGTCGCTACGACCAATTTCACTACCGTCCGGCGCCAGCAAAAATGCGCTGTTAAGATTTGTATAACGTCCGTTGCGAAGCTCGGCAGCAGGGCTTCCAAATAACAGGTAGGCACTTAACTCGCGTGCAAGGTTACGGATACGGTCAGAAGCAGGGCTGTTTTCCTGGAAAAAAAACGGGGCAGCGCTCTCCGGCCAGACAATCAGATTTGCAGGTTGCCCGGCAACGGCCTGGCGAGAAAGATTGCTATAGATATCAAGGGTTTTTTCCCTGAAAGCCGGAGACCATTTGACCGCTTGATCTATATTGCCCTGAATCAGCGCAACCTTAAATGGAACTGTCTCTGGCTCAGGGCTGTTAAGTTTGATAAAGCCATAGCCCAGGGTGGTGGCAAGTGCCAGCACCAGAACCACAGCGCTTTTTGCAGGGTAGGGGATGTCTGCGCCAGAGAGCGCACGCAGCATACGGTAAAACACCACATTGGCCAGTACAATCAGGGCGGTAATCCCGAACACACCCGTAATATCAGCAATCTGAATCAGTGGCAACAGCCTGTACTGGGAATGCCCAAGCATGGTCCATGGAAATCCCCCAAGAAGAAAATTACGCAGATAATCGCCGCTGACCCAGACCAGCGGCATCATCAGGGCGGATTTTATTGAAAGCTGTTCCCCAAAGGTAGTTGCCCATGCAGTTGCTCCATAAAACAGGGCAAGCCATGCTGAAAGCAGCAGCCAGAGCGGCACGCTCGCAAAAATCGGCAGATGGCCGTAATCTCCCATTACAATTACAAGCCAGTAAAGCAGTCCGGAGTAAGTTGTAAATCCGCAGATAAAGCCAAGTTTGAATGCTGTACGGGAGGTTTGCCCCTCCAGTGCAGTCAGAAGGGGGATAAGAGCTATCCATATAATAAATGAAAAATCAGGCCTGGGGAAAGACAGCACTATCAAAAGTCCGGAAAAGACTGCCAAAAGCACCGGACGGATGGAGCCTGCAACTATTGGAAGGCGTAAATCATAAAAACTCACGTTAAAGCTGCCTCAATCTGTCCATTGATACGGGATATCCTTACCTTTTTAACCTTGCGTGGGTCTGCTTCCAGGATTTCAATCTTTAGCTGTTCCGATGTAATAATTTCTCCGGCAGTGGGGATACCACCGGCCAGATGAACCACCAGACCGCCTACTGTGTCAAATTTATCCCGTTCAATCTCGATTTCAAATTGCTCTTCAAGGTCTTCAATCGGCAGGCGTGCATCCGTTGTCAGTGAACCATCCTGATTGCGGATGTACAGGTCTTCTTCCATGTCGTATTCATCCTGAATATCGCCAACAATCTGTTCCAGCAGGTCCTCAATGGTTACCAGTCCGGATGTTCCGCCGTATTCATCAACGACAATCGCAAGGTGAACTTTCTTCTTTTTAAATTCCTGCAGAAGCAGTTCAAGCGTTTGTGTTTCCGGTGTAAAAAATGGCTGGCGCACCAGTTTCGTCAGGTGAATCTGTCCATCTGCCACACCCCAGAGTTTCAGCAAGTCTTTGGCATAGAGAAGCCCGACAATGTTGTCAAGGGTTCCCTGGTAGACAGGTATTCGAGAATGACCGCAGGAGATGATTGCATCAATGGCCTCCCTTACCGAGGCTTCTGCGTTAATAGCAGCCATATCTGTGCGGGGAACCATAATTTCGCGCACTACAGTTGAATCAAGTTCAAGGATGGCGCTGATCATCTCGCGCTCCCCCTCGTTTACAACGCCTTCCTCTTCGCCGGCTTCAATCAGTTCGTGAATCTCCTCTGTAGTAACCTTTTTTCTTCCGGTTACCAGTCTGGTGACTCGATTAAACAGACCTTCCGGCCTGCGACTGCTTCCTTCGTCCACTGTTTTCGGTCCTTTCGATATTGTGACTATTCAGTACTTCAGATGAAAATTATAGTTTCCGGTGGTTAACCGGGATTATCATAGTTCGGTGATCTGGCTGGCAGTGATCTCAACATCTGGCCATCCCTCGTAAATCCAGTCCTCAAGGCGATCAAGGGTGTTGCGTGCAATTACCTTGTCCGGGCTTACTGTAACAAAGGCAAGCATGGCAACCCGGCAGTTGTCTTGCCGATCAACCTCGGCGCAGGATACATTAAAGCGGTTTCTGGCACGCCCCAGGATACTCTTGACAATACCCCGCTTTTCTTTAAGGGATAAAGATGGCAGGGAGAGATGTATTTCAGTGCAGAACACAAACAAGTTGCCTTACTCCATTGTAATAAACCTGAATTCAATTGAAATTTAGGTGATTGTAACAGAAATTACGTCAATTTGGTCAATCCAGCATCCTGCAGCAGCTTCCATATTTCCTTTTCTTTAAGCTCCATCCTGTGGGCCTCTGCCTCACCGCTCCGTTCATGGTCATGGCCGGTCAGGTGCAATATGCCGTGCAGCAGAAGAAAAATCAATCGTTCAGAACTGGTAAGTCCGGCCTCTTCAGCCTCTCTGGCAGAGGTGTCAGCCGATATGACAATATCACCCAGGGCAGTTGTGTTAATCAGGCCGCATTCCCCTTCCTGAAGTGAAAAGGAGATTACGTTGGTGGGGCGATCCTTGCCAAGATACTCACGGTTAAGTATTCTGATTTTTCGATCTCCGATAATATTGACAGACAGCTCAGTCCCTTCAGGACATCCCAAGGCGTTTAAGATCATCACCGCTGCTGCCTTGATGAGTCGTGTTGGAACCTGATGCCTTCGCTGACTGTTCAGTACCATGATGTGCATTACTTTTTCTGCCACTGTTATTCGCCTTGTGTACAGCTTCGGGATAGTCTATTCGATGGTGGAAAATGGCCCCCAGTATACGGTTGAAGCTCTTGGCTATCTCATGCAGGTTTTTAAGGGTTAACTCGCATTCATCCAGTTGTCCGTCAGAAAATATCCGGTTGATAAGCTTTTGAACCATCCCCTGGATCCTGTCTGGTGTGGGATTTACCAGGGTGCGTGAGGCAGCCTCAACCACATCGGCAAGCATCACCAGACCGGCTTCGCGTGTCTGTGGTTTGGGGCCTGGATACCTGAATTCCTGGGGATCAACATTCTGTCCGGTCAGTTCGGCCTGATTCTTTGCCTTTTCATAGAAAAACTTGATCAGGGAAGTCCCGTGGTGTTGTCTGATTATATCAATAATCGGTTGTCCCAGATGTTTTTCCCGGGCCATGGCCTCCCCGTCCTTGATGTGAGATATCAGGATCAGGGCTGACATATGGGGGGAAAGTTTGTCGTGGCGATTCTCGCCGCCATGCATGTTTTCTATAAAGTAGAGCGGTTTGGATGTCTTTCCTATATCATGATAATAGGCGGCAACCCTTGCCAGTAGCGGATTTGCGTTAATAGCCTCGGCTGCGGCCTCCGCAAGATTACCTACAACTACGCTGTGGTGATAGGTGCCGGGTGCCTTGACCATAAGATCACGCAAAAGCGGGGAGTTCAGGTTGGCCAACTCCAGCAGTTTGATATTTGTGGTGTAATGAAAGAGCGATTCAAAAAGTGGCGTAAATGCAGAGGCCAGCATTGCCGAAAACAGTGCGCTGGTTACGGTAAAGGCGATCAGATAAATGGTCTGGATTGTAAAAAGTGAACTGTTGATGAGCTGAAAACAGAATCCCATTGCCAGATTGACCACCGCAAGCTTCAACCCTGCTATATATATCACACCGCGATTCTGGCATTGCCTGACCCCATGGGCGCCAACCACACTGCCAAGCAATGCATAAATTACAACGAACATATTGCTGTTAAAGAGGATGCCAAGTAGTGGGGCCAGCATCACACAATAGATCAGGGACACCTCAGAGTTAATCAGAATCCTTACAATCATTGCTCCTGCGGCAAACGGAAACAGAAATGCATACAAGGAAGGTGATACTGATGGAAAGGCTGCGCCGATATTGGCAGATACCAGCATGGCAAGCTTGAATGTGAAAAAACTGCCAACAATCAGTATGGCTATGGCCAGCAGATCTCGGTTTGAGGGGTTGAATTTGCGGATATTCCTGCAGGCAAAACGGTAAGGGAAGTAGAATAGCAAGAGAACCAGGCCAAATATACCAAAGACAGTATAAAAGGTTCCCTCGCCCCGGCTGGCCTCGTAGATCATCTCCAGCTTGTTGGATTGTTCAGCGGTTACCAGTTCTCCTACCCTGACAATCATCTCTCCCTTTTTGACACGGTACAGCACCGGTTTAATATCATTGATAGCTGTTTTTTTACGGACTTCCGTGGCCTCGGGATCAAAAAACAGATTAGGCTTAAGGCCTCTTGATATCAGAGACAGGATATTGCGTGAGCCAGTAGCGTTTACACCGTCAAGTCTCCTGGATTGCAGGATAACTCTAGCCTGTTCAATATCAATAAAGGTAGTGCTGGATGATACCTCACCTACTGTTACACCTGAGGTATTTTTGATTTCTATACCTCTTTTACTGTCTGATGTAACAACCTTGTCATCCAGGATAATCTTCTTGCTGTAAAGCTCATCCAGAATCTGTTTCAAACTGTAAAACAGTGCCGTTTCGTTGTTGACCTTAAGTAAGGTATTAATATCTTCAGATGTAAGCTGGGTAGCAAAGACAGATTCAAGTTGTTGTTTTATCTCATCTGTTGGCTGTCTGGATTTTGTTTCTCGTATCTGTTGAATAATAGCAAAGGCCTGTTTTGTATTGCCAAGTAGTCTCTCGGGAATTGTTTCATTAAATGTATAAACAATCGGGGCATTGGCCTCTGCCTTTTTGCGGAGCTGTTCAGTTAATACATGATCTTCAAGCAGATAATCCTGACTGGCCCTGATGTCTGAAGAGGCTATCTCGCCAGCCTTGTAGCGTGCAGTTACCAGGTGCTGGCTGGGAAGCAGCAGCATTGTTAAAAGACCGGTTGTTATCAGCATCAGCAGAGTGCGGTTTCTGCGGGCTTTTTCAGGGTTTGAAAAACGTTTTACAATTGAATCAAGCAGGTTGCTGCCTAGCTTGTAAAGGTAGGTAAGAGTTGATTGTTCCGATATATTACCTGGATTTTCAGGCATGGTTACCATCAGGTGGTTCAGAAGAGGAATATGGGAAATGGTTGATAGGCATAATTGGCGGTAAATATACTCGGCAGACCTGTATGCTGTCAATTTTATAGTTAAGGTGCCTGAAACTTGCCAGAGACTCAGCAATGTATCTGTCTGATGAGCCTCTTTCAAAAGTCCAAAATCCTGTCATTCCCGAGGGGGTAATCGGGAATCTGGTTTGTAACCGCCTGAAA
>DYNH01000043.1 GCA_020721175.1 Trichlorobacter lovleyi
GGAAATCATCACCGGCATACCACTTCCTTTGGTCTGAAGATCAGCAAGGCTGGCGGCCTGTACATTCTAATCACCATTTTGCTTGGGTTTGCTGCGGTTAATACCGGTAATAACCTGCTTTTTCTGGTGGTGGGAGGTTTGCTGGCTTTTATGGCTGCCACCGGTTATGCCGGGATGCTCAATATCAAGGGGATTATCCCGGAACTGTTACCTCCTGATGAGCTGTTTGCCGGAAGTCCCGGTCGTTTCAGGGTGGTGCTGCGCAATGAAAAAAAGTACATTCCGTCGTTTCTGATTCGTATCGGATCATCTGGCAAGGCTGAGACCCTGATTCCGTTTCTTGCAGCAGGGGAAGACAGGGAAACAACGCTTGAGCTGGTCTTTCCGATGCGTGGCAGGCATCGGATCGGACAGGTCAGGGTCAGTTCACCGTTTCCCGTCAATTTTTTTACCCGCTACTGGAACTTTCAGCTTGATACGGTTTGTCTTGTTTTTCCGCAGCTTATTCCCTTGGCAGGCAGGTTTGCCGGTGACGGCAACCATCGCTTCGGCACAAGCAACACTACCAGCCGGGGGCAGGATGGTGAGCTGGAAGGTATTCGGGAGTACTCGGGAGGTGAACCGTTGCGTGCTATCCACTGGAAGCTTTCAGCCCGTGGCGATGACCTGCTGGTCAAGGAGTTTGGCAGTCAGTCCGCACCGCCACTTGTTATCAGGCCTGAGGCGCTGCCCGGCGCAGGTATTGAAGAAAAACTGTCCTGTGCCGCCTGGCTTGTGCGGCAGCAGGTCATGGTCCAACCGGTGGGGCTTGTACTGAACGAGCGGAATATCCTGCCCGCTCGTGGACGTCGTCATGGCGCAAAGCTACTGACAGAACTGGCACTGTATGGTTACAGCGAGCAGACTTAGCCTCCTTCTCTCGTATGGTATTGCCCTGGCCGGGATCATTCCGCTATTCCCCTGGATTGAGACCTTCCCCCGTCTGGTTGTTGCCTCAGGACTGCTGATCGGTATTCTGCAGGAACTGCGCGGCAGATGGTATCTGAAAAACTGGCAGTTTAACCTGGCCCTGGCGCCGGTTTTCATCTGGTATGCCCTCCAGTACAGCCGCAGTAATCCTGTTCAGCCGGTGGTCAGTGTCCTTGTCATTATGCTTGCAGTGCGGCTGTGCGGTGAAAAGAGTATCCGCAATCTGCTGCAGATCAATCTGCTGGCTCTCTTCTGTCTTGCCTCCCGATCACTGTTTGACCTGAGCCCATCGTTTCTGTTCTGGCTGGCTCTGTTGCTGGTGCTGGTACCGGCTTCGTTGATCATGCTGACCTTTTATGCCCAGGACAGTACTATGGTTTTTGTGCGCAGGGAACTGAACAGGGTTGTCATGGCTGCACTGCTGATCACGCTTGCAACGGTGCCTGCCATGGCTCTTCTGTTTCCGATCCTGCCGCGAACTCCGTTTCCTCTCTGGCATGTTCTCTTGTCACCGCAAGCCGGTTTAACCGGCATTGCCGATCAGGTTGAGCCCGGCAGAACAGCAAACGCGGCAGTGGTACGTGCCCTGGCTTTCAGGGCTGAAATGCCGCAGCAACAACCTCCTCCCTATTGGCGGGCTACGGTCTTTAACCGGATAACCGGTAACAGCTGGAGCCGGAATCCGTCAGTGCCATCTGAAACGGTGGTCTGCACAGGGCCGCTTGTTACCCAGACGATCTATCCCGAACCGTCTTCCTCCCGCTTTCTGATTGGTCTTGATACTGCCTTTGAGATCTCTTTACCCAGAATCAGGATGTCGCCGGATGCGGCCTATGAATACCCGCGATCCCTTTCGAAACGGACAGGGTATACGGTCAGCTCAAAAACCGGCGGGTTGCTTCACTCAAAGACAGGTATCAACCGTGCGTTTTATCTGACTCTTCCTGACGGACTTTCTGTGCAGACACGGCAACTGGCAGAACGGATCAGACAGGGGGGGCGTTCTGATGCAGAGCGGCTTGAACGTGCAGAACAACACTTTTTGAACGGGGGATACCGTTACAGCAGGGAAGGGGTGCCTACCGGAAAGGATGCGATTCATCAGTTTCTGTTTGGAAGCAGAAAAGGGCATTGTGAATTTTTTGCCTCTTCGCTGGCTCTGCTGCTTCGAGCAGCAGGGGTTCCTGCCCGGCTGGTGGGCGGTTATCTGGGAGGGGAATATAACAGGATCGGTGGTTACTATCTGGTAAGCGAAGATATGGCCCATGTCTGGGTTGAGGCATATATTGAGGGTACAGGCTGGGTGCGGACAGACCCGAGCCGTTTTGCTACAAATGCCGGGGTACTCTGGAACGAGCACACACAGCTGGATCTGGTGGCCCGGATCAGGCTTTTGATTGATGCCTTTGATTACCGCTGGACCCGCACGGTTGTCAGCTATGATTTTGAACGCCAGACCGGGCAATTGCGGCTGGCCGGTGCAAAATTGCAGGAGCTGGAGCGCCTGATCGCATCAGGATGGAACATGCCGCTGCTGTTCCTGTCTGCCATAATGGTACTGATTGTCATCATAAAAACCCGTGTGTTCCGGGTCTGGCTCAGCCGGGAAGAACAGCTGCTCAGACGTTTCAAAAAGGTGATGAAAAAAAGGTTTGGCACAGGGCTGGAGATAGAAAACAAAGGTCTGTTTGAGATAGCGGCCGCAAGCGGAGACAAACAGGTGCTGCAGTTTGTGTCACGCTATGCGGCTGTTATCTATCAGGATAAAAAAATTGATAAAGCTACGCTCAGACAGTTGCATACGCTGCTTGATGAACTGTGTCAGCAGCGGCCATAGCGTTTCAGCAGATCAGCATAATGGTCAGCCAGTCCTGGCTCCAACTGGTGAGCCTGGTAACGCCAACTCCAGTTACCAAGGGCAACTCCCGGCTTGTTCATCCGTGCTTCTGTTGGCAGTTCCAGCAGATCCTGCAGCGGTATTATGGCGGATCTGGCCACTGACATCAGAGCCGTCCTGATCAGATCCTGAACAGGATCTATACCGGGCAGACCAAGATAGTCGTACATCCGCTGAAGAACCTTGGGTGGAAGGGTTTCCAGCCAGCCTCTGGTGGTGTCATTGTCATGGGTGCCGGTATAGATGATGCTGTTGGGAACATGATTATGGGGCAGGTACGGATTGGCAGCATCAGAGTCAAAGGCAAACTGCAGGATCTTCATACCGGGCAGGTGAAAGTGGTCCCGCAGTGTTTCCACCTCCGGTGTGATAACGCCCAGATCTTCGGCAATGAATGGAAGCTCACCAAGGCTGTTTTTGATCGCTGCAAAGAACGTAGCTCCCGGTCCCGGAACCCAGGCTCCGTGGACTGCAGTCCGTGCTGCGCCCGGAACATGCCAGGCTGCCTCAAAGCCCCGGAAGTGATCAATCCTGACCTGGTCAAACTGGGTGAACATCTGACGGAAACGGGCTATCCACCAGCTGTAATCCTGCTTGGCCATGGCATTCCAGTTATAGAGCGGATTGCCCCACAACTGGCCGGTGGCACTAAAATAGTCGGGTGGTACACCAGCCACTACAGTTGGCTTGCCGGCGGCATCCAGCAGAAACAGTTCACGGTTGCACCAGACATCGCTGGAATCGTGAGCCACAAAGATCGGCAGATCTCCGATGATAGCTATGCCGCGTTCTTTTGCAGCGTTTCTGATTTTCTGCCACTGCCGGAAAAATTGCCATTGCTGATATTTTTGTGCGCCAATCTCCGGTCCCAGCTGTACAGAGGCCTGCTGAAGGGCTGAGGGGGTGCGCAGAGCGATCTCGCGGGGCCAGTGGTGCCATGGCTTGTTGCGGTGCTGCAGTTTAAGCGTACGGAACAGGGCGTAGTCGTGCAGCCAGCCGGTGTTGTCACAAAACTGCCAGAATTCTTCCATGCGTGAGGTGTGTCCCTGACTGAAGAAGTTTCTGGCTGCTTCCTGGAGCAGTGCCTCCTTCCAGGGAGTGACGGACTCATAATCAACCGTGTCTTGAGAAAAATCTCTCATGATGTTCTGCTGGGTCAGATCCCCTTCATCCACCAGTAGTTGCAGGTCAATCAGCAGATGATTGCCGGCAAAGGCTGAATAGGCTGAATAGGGGGAGTTTCCTGCTGCCGGTGGCGTCAGGGGCAGTACCTGCCACAATGAAAATTTTGCCCTGGCAAGAAAATCCAGAAAATCATGCAGCTCTTTCCCTAACGTTCCGATTCCCTCCTTCCCCGGTAGTGATGTGGGATGCAGCAATACACCTGCAGATCTTCTTGTATGCATGAATTCACCTCATAAAACATAGTTTCTACTTGAATTACCTAATTTGTACGCTATAGTCAAACCATTCCACCTGCAGGGAGTTTTGTGTCCGCATCTGCTGTTAATGATCTTACCGCCCCTCTCCTCCGGATAAAGGCTCTCGTTGCGGTTGCCGGCGATCTGAATATTGCCCGGCGCAACTGGAACGCTTATCCGTCCGGCCATCCCCTGATAGAGACGTCCCTTCAAAAGCTGCTTGACTCCTTCACCGCCCTGTGCCGGATCGATGGCGGGATTCAAATTGGCATCACTCGTGATGGCCTGCTGCTGGGAGAGGAATTTGTTGAAAAGAACAACCAGATCTGCAGAAGTGTTGCTGCTGTTTTCTTTGAACGTGGTATCGGGGCGCTGATGGTGGTTCATCCTCCTGATCGGGAAGAGTTGTCAGCTCTGCTTGGGCTGCTGGCATTGAAGCGGGAAGAGGTCTTTGCCCAGGGTGGCATAGAAAAGCTTTGGCAAGAGGCCGCTATTACGGCACTTGAAGTGCGCGCCATCCAGTATGACCGTTTCAGCGGCACTGAAGAAGAACGGCTGCAGCATCAACCTGATGCTGATGAAATGACAGGCTCACTCTGGGAGCAGTTTGTCCTGCTTTTGACAAAGGGAGAGGTCGGGTTTTCCGTTGCCGATACGCAGGGTGGTGTCCGGCCTGAGCTACTTGCTGCTGCCCTGAATGCACATTTTGTACGGCGTACCGGAAGCGGTAGAGGGCTTTCAACCAACACCGTGCGTAGTACAACAGCACTTATACAGCAGGTTTTTGCTTTTTCCGACCAAGAGGCAAACAGTAGTGGCAGTAGTGGTACAGAGCTGTCTGAAGCGGAATCTGGCTGGTCTGGGCTTGCGGAAGAAATTCCGGAAATCAAAGCGGATCTGGCAACCTTTATTGCTGCCCTTGATCCGGGTTTGCGGCGTCAGATCCTGAATGGTTTTTGTGAAACAGGTGCTGCTGATGAAACGGCTGCAGCTGATTTTTTTGGTTTTCTGGATTCGTTTGTAGTGCAGCAAACCTATGCCGACGCTGAAGAATATGCTGCAGCGCCTGAGCTCTTACAGAAAATTCTCCGGAAGTTGTTGCCGCAGCTGGCTGATACCTATGTAACCAGTAGTGATGATGGTGATATCCGGGACAAAATGCATGTTTTGCTGCAAGAAAACCTGCGTGAAGCGTACATGCCGGATGATTACATACAGGGATTGCTTGAAACACTCAATTCAGAAACGTTAAGCCAGCCAGATACCACAGAACTGGCAGCATTGTTAAGTACGCTGACGCCCCAATTTATTAACAACCGGGGTAGTGAAATCATCCTTCAGTTAGTGATTGCTGATCCTGGCGGTGAACATGCCCAGGAGCTGATCCGGAACCTGGCTGATCTGTGTGGTCATTTTCTTGAGATGGGGGACTATGGGCAGGTTTTGAAGGTTTTGAGTCAGGCTGCAGATCCCCGTTTGCCGCAGCCGTTACGTAGTGCCATGCGTGATGCCTTCTGCCGTCGAGAGTTTCTGGATGAAATCCTGAGTGGTCTTACCATTTGGGGCAAGCCGAAATATGATCAGGTGACCCTGCTGATTCAGGTTTTGGGGAGAGCCTTTATTGAGCCGATGCTGGATCGGATGGCAGAAGAAGAAAACATGTCGTTGCGCCGGTTCATGATGGATCGTGTACAGTCTTTTGGCAGTACAGCCAGACCCTTTCTGTTGGCCAGACTTGACGATAACCGCTGGTATGTCCTGCGTAATATTATTGTCATGCTGCGTGCCCTCGGACCGATACAGGAGGTAGAACAATTTCGGCCGCTTCTCAGGCATGCCAATCAAAAGGTTCGGCTTGAGGCATTAAAATCGCTGATGCAGGTTGGTGATCCGGTGGCCCAGCGTCAGGTGCTGCATGACCTTGATTCCTTTGATCGGGAAACCCAGCTGACCGCACTAGCCATGGTAGATCGTAACAGCCCGCCGGAAATGGTCCGTAAGCTGCTGAGTCTGGTAAAAGGTGGGGGCTATACTGCTGTTGAGTGTGAACTGAAGGCAGCAGCAGTACACGCTCTGGGAGAAATCGGCAGGCCAGAGGCGCTGCCGGAACTGGCCAAGGTGCTGGCAGCCCGTAGCCTGTTGGCTTTTAAGGCGCTCAACCGGCTGAAAATTGATGTTGTCCGGTCCTTTGAACAGTATCCGGTTGCTGCGGCTGTACCGCTATTGGCGAGGCTTGCCGAGGGCAGTGACGAGGTGGCGCGTCAGGCAGCGGAGTCGTTGAAAAATCTGAGGAGCACGACACCATGAGCAGGGGTGTTGCACAGCATGAAATCCATGAATGTATCCGGCATCTGCTTTCAGCAATTGCCGGGGCAGCACTCTATACGGTTAACCATCCGCAGGTAGAGCGTCTTGCTGATGCTGCCCACACAAGCCTTACCCGTGCGCTGTCTGAACGATCTGATATTGCACTGCTTGAGGTTGATGGCGAATTGGTCCTTGATGGCGAACCGCAACCGTTTTCACTGGTTTTTGACCGTTTTGTTCTGCTGCTTCACGACCATGGTATCGGCCATCTGCGGTTTCTTGCAGGTGTTCCAAGAAGTGAGGTTGACCAGCTGATTGCGTTGCTTGCCCGGCAGCCAGAGGCATCAGAAACCTGTTCAACGGAGTACATACGCCTGGGCAGGGTTGCAATGCCGGAGCAGGGGGAAGAGGTCAGTAATCCCGGGACCGGCGGTGCTGTCTCTGGATCAGGCAGCGGTACCGCAACGGTCAGCCTTAAAGATATTCCTGCCCTGGAGTTGACGAGACTTGCTGAAGTCTATGAGTCGATCAAGCGTAAAGAGCGTTTAAAGCCCAGCGGCATTGCCACAACCGTTGCCGAGCTGGTAGAGGCATTTCACCGTGAAGGGGAGTCACTGCTGGTACTGGCTGCCTTGCGTGAAAAGGATGAGTACACCTTTACCCACGCTGCCAATGTCTGTATCCTGACCCTGGCACAGGCAATGGCGCTAGGCATACAGGGACAATTGTTGAATGATATCGGCGTTGCTGCCTTGCTGCATGATGTGGGAAAGATGTTTATTCCTGATGAGATTCTGCTAAAAACCGAGCGGTTGACCGATGAAGAATTTGAACAGATGAAGCGGCATCCGGTGCTGGGTGGACGCTATTTGATGGAGAGCTCCGGTATGCCCCGTCTGGCAGCGATTGCTGCATTTGAGCACCATATGCGCTATGACCAGTCAGGCTATCCGGCGGTTTCAACAGGCTGGCAACAGACCCTGGCCAGTCAGATGACTGCCATTGCTGATTGTTTTGATGCCATGCGCACCCGTCGACCGTATCAGGAACCGCGTCAGCCCAAGGTGATTGCCACTGCCTTGCTACAGGGCTCCGGCACGGAATTCAATCCGTTGCTGGTTAAAAACATGCTACAACTTTTGTCACGCATGAACCGGATTTAGGGACTTGACACTGGTGCAGGCTATAGAGTACTCACTCTAAATTAACGTTGTTACAGAAGCAGGATTTCACGAAAAGGGAGGCAGACTGATGAGCCTGATAAAACTGTATGATACAACACTGCGTGATGGTACGCAGGCTGAGGATATTTCGTTTCTGGTTGAGGATAAGATCAGGATTGCCCACAAGCTGGATGATCTGGGGATTCAGTATATTGAGGGCGGCTGGCCGGGCAGTAATCCCAAGGACGTTGCTTTTTTTAAGGATATCAAGAAAGAAAAATTGCGTCAGGCTAAAATTTCAGCCTTTGGTTCAACCCGGCGTGCCAAGACAACGCCGGACAAGGACCACAATATCAAGACCCTGATTGCTGCTGAGCCGGATGTAATCACCATTTTTGGTAAAACCTGGGATTTTCATGTTCGTGAAGCATTGCGGATCTCGCTGGAGGAAAACCTTGAGCTGATCAATGACTCGCTGGTGTTTCTGAAACAGAATGTGGGCGAAGTATTCTACGATGCCGAGCATTTCTTTGATGGTTACAAGGCTAATCCGGAGTATGCCATCAAGACCCTGCTGGCAGCCCAAGATGCCAGGGTCGACTGCATCATCCTCTGCGATACCAATGGTGGCACCATGCCGTATGAGGTGGCTGAGATCATCGGCAAGCTTAAAAAGCAGATTACTGTGCCGCTGGGGATTCATACTCATAATGATGGTGAGTGCGCTGTGGCCAACTCGATTGTGGCGGTTGAACAGGGCATTGTGCAGGTACAGGGAACCATTAACGGTTTTGGCGAACGTTGCGGCAATGCCAACCTCTGTTCGATTATCCCGGCCATTAAGTTGAAGATGAAGAAGGACTGCATCACTGACGAACAGTTGCGGCATTTGCGCGAGGCTGCCAATTTTGTCTATGAACTGGCCAATCTCTCGCCCCACAAGCACCAGGCCTATGTTGGCAAATCAGCCTTTGCCCATAAAGGTGGTGTGCATGTCAGTGCCATTCAGCGTCATCCCGAGACCTATGAGCATATCCGCCCTGAATTGGTGGGAAACAGTACCCGGGTGCTGGTATCTGACCTTTCCGGCAAGTCAAATATCCTTGCCAAGGCTGAAGAGTTTCACATCAATCTGGATAGTAAAGATCCGGTTACCCAGGAAATTCTTGAAGAAATCAAGGAAATGGAGAACCGTGGCTTCCAGTTTGAGGGAGCAGAGGCATCCTTTGAACTGATGATGAAAAAAGCGTTGGGCACCCATAAGAAGTTCTTCCAGGTTATGGGATTCAGGGTGATTGATGAGAAGAGAACCGATGATCAGAAGCCGACCTCGGAAGCTACCGTTATGATCAAGGTGGGTGGCAAAATTGAGCATACTGCCGCTGAAGGGCACGGTCCGGTGAATGCCCTTGATAATGCCCTGCGCAAGGCTCTGGAAAAGTTTTATCCCAAGCTTAAAGAAGTTAAGCTGCATGATTACAAAGTGCGTGTGCTGCCTGCCGGCCAGGGGACAGCCTCTTCCATCAGGGTGCTGATTGAGCTGGGTGACAAAACCAGCCGATGGGGAACCGTTGGTGTTTCCGACAATATTATTGATGCCTCGTATCAGGCGCTGATTGACGGTATTGACTACAAGCTGCACCACGAGGATCCGGTATAGGCTCTTGCACTATCAGCGGATTGTCATGGTTGCAGGTGCAGTGGCAATGATGCTTGTACTCTTCTTTACCAGGGGCCGTCTGGCCGGAAAACAATCCGGCCTGACGGCCCTTTCTGCGCCACTACACACAGGTGTAACAGTCCAGGTTTCTGGTGATGTTGTACATCCCGGTATATACGAGGTAATCGACAAAAAAATGACGATAGACGTCATTAAAATGGCTATTCCTCGCTGCGTTGAACCGGCCATTACTGACGACTCGCTGCTTTCAGCCCGCCTGCACGCTGGAGATGCGCTTCAAATAACGTGTAAAGCTAAGAACGACAAGGCTTTAGTCACGCATAGCCGCATACAATCCAGTCAGAGTCTGACACTCGGCATTCCACTTGATTTGAATAAAATATCTGAAGCTGACCTTGTCTTGTTGCCAGGCATTGGTCCGGCCATGGCTCGTCGAATTATAGAATATCGTCATAAAAATGGCGGATACAGCTCTCTTGAAGAGCTGTTGCAGGTTGACGGAATAGGTGAAAAAAAGTTTCAACAGTTGTCACATTATTTAACCATCAGATATTAAAGGACTAAATTAAGGTACTGGCACAGGGGAGAGACGAGAGGATCGAGATTGGCACATATGCTGTATAGAGTCTGTGCTACAGCACATGTTCTATTGCCTATCTATCTGAAGGAGGGTCTGCTATGAAATGTCCGCGTTGTCAAGGTCGTATGTTTGCTGAAAAATATTATGATTTTGTTCGTTCCTTTGATGCGTGGAAGTGCAGTTGCTGCGGGGATCTGGTGGATTCAACCATTTTGCAGAACCGGGCCCGGAGCAGTAGTACCTTTCTTGGCTAGGCGCTTATATGTAGTAAAAGATTGGTGGTTTCAGGGGGATCCGTTTAGCGGATCCCCTTTTTGTTTGACATGGCACCTTCCTGACCGTACATTTCCAGCATTCAAAATAAGAGGAGATGTGTGAATGGTACGAACAGGACGTCGTTTACAGGAGTTACGCCCGATTCAGATAACGCGGCATTTTATCAAACACCCTGAAGGTGCTGTTCTGGTTGAGTTTGGGGATACCCGCGTGATCTGCACCGCCTCTGTTGAGGAATCAGTACCGCCGTTTCTGAGGGGTAAGGGTACCGGTTGGGTCACGGCTGAATATTCCATGCTGCCACGGGCAACCCATACCCGTTCTTCCCGTGAGGCCGCCAAAGGCAAGCAGAGCGGACGTACCCTTGAGATCCAGCGCCTGATTGGTCGTTCCCTGCGGGCCATAACCGACATGAACAAACTGGGCGAGCGTACGATCTACCTGGATTGTGATGTGATCCAGGCGGATGGCGGTACCCGTACCGCCTCCATTACCGGCGCGTATGTTGCTTTGGTTGACGCAATTTCTTTCCTGCTGGAGCAAGGCAAAGTCGCGGAAAATCCTCTGAAAGAGGCCGTTGCAGCAGTCAGCGTGGGCATTATTGACGGTGAGGCAACCCTTGATCTTGATTATCAGGAAGATTCCAGCGCCGAGGTGGACATGAATTTTGTCATGACCTCATCCGGTCGCTTCGTAGAGGTGCAGGGCACTGCCGAGGCTGAACCGTTCACCCTGGAACAGATGGATGCCATGCGTAATCTGGCTATGGCAGGCATCAACCAGTTGTTTGCCCATCAGCAGGAGGCTCTGGCCAGATGAGGCAGTTGCTGGTAGCCACCCGGAACCGGGGCAAGATCAAGGAGATCAAGGCACTCTTGAGTGGGCTGGTGGAAGAGGTGCTCTGCGCTGCTGATCTGCCTGATCTGCCCGAGACGGTTGAAGATGGTGTCACCTTTGCTGAGAATGCCCTGAAAAAAGCCCGTGAAGCCTGTTACATTACTGGATTACCGGTGTTGGCCGATGACTCCGGTCTGGTGGTAGACGCCCTGAATGGCAGGCCGGGTGTTTTTTCAGCCCGCTTTTCCGGTCCGGATGCCGATGATGCAACCAACAACCGCAGGTTGCTTGATGAGCTTGCGCTCGTGCCTGATGCCGATAGTGAGGCTGCTTTTGTCTGCTGTCTGGCTTTTGTTACCTCCGATGGTACGGAACAACTGTTTGAAGGCAGGGTCGCTGGAACAATTATCAGACAACCACGCGGAGAACATGGTTTTGGCTATGATCCTCTCTTTCTGGTGGATGGATACCAGCAGACCATGGCTGAGCTACCCCTTGCCGAAAAAAACCGGATCAGTCATCGAGGCTTGGCATTGCGTGCCTTCCGCAATTTTCTTGCAGGCAACTAGATGACGGTCTGGCTCCTGAAACGCATAGCCATGCTGCTGCCTCTGATGCTGGGGATTACCCTGATCACCTTTACGGTCATCCATCTGGCGCCGGGTGAGCCGGTTGATATGCAGATGGCCATGAACCCGAAGGTTGGTAAAGAGGCCCGCGAACGTTTGACCAAATTTTACGGTCTGGATCAACCGCTGCATGTACAGTACGTGACCTGGCTTAAAAAACTTTCCCGACTTGATCTTGGCCGTTCTTTCTCCAGTGACAACCGACCGGTGCTGGATAAGATCAAGGAGCGTCTGCCGGTTACCCTTTCCCTGAACATTATTGCCCTGGTACTTGAATTCGGTCTGGCCATCCCGATCGGGATTATGGCTGCAGTCTATCGTAACAGCTGGCTTGACAAGGGAATCACAGTCTTTGTCTTTTTGGGATTTGCCGTACCTACTTTTTGGCTGGCCCTGCTTCTGATGTATTTTTTCGGGGTTACCCTGAACTGGTTGCCGATATCCGGGCTGCACACTCTGGGATATGAGGCGTACAGTTGGCCGGGGCGCTTCTGGGATCTGGCAAAACACCTGCTGCTACCGGTTGCTGTGGCCTCCTTTGGCTCTCTGGCCGGGGTTTCCCGTTACATGCGTTCTGCCATGCTGGGGGTGATTGAACAGGACTATATTACCACAGCCAGGGCTAAAGGATTGTCAGAACGGGTCGTAATCTGGAAGCATGCCCTGCGTAATGCCCTTTTGCCTCTGATTACCCTGGTTGGCTTTTCTCTGCCCGGTCTGATTGGTGGCAGTGTGATTTTTGAGACTATTTTTGCCATTCCCGGCATGGGTCAGCTCTTTTATCAGGGGGTCATGTCCCGTGATTATCCGGTTGTCATGGGGATTCTGGTGATTGGTGCCGGCCTGACCCTGATCGGCAATCTGATTGCCGACCTTGGCTATGCCTTGGCAGATCCAAGGATCAGGCACCAGTGATGTCGTTACGCACCTCATACCTGGCCACAGTATTCTGGCCTCGTCTGCGTCGCAACCGGCTTGCCATGGCCGGCGCCTGGGTTGTGCTGGTGCTTTTTGTAATCTCTTTGGCCGCGCCGCTGATAGCACCCTACAATCCCACTGATATCAATGCCTGGCAGGTACTTTCGCCTCCATCCTGGTCTCACTGGTTTGGTACTGATGAGCTGGGACGTGATGTCTTCAGCCGGGTACTGTTTGGCGCCCGCATATCTCTCAAGGTCGGGCTTGTTGCCATTGGTATTGCCGTTGTGCTTGGTTCTGCTGTAGGACTTGCTGCAGGCTATTATGGCGGCTGGCTGGATACCCTGTTGATGCGCAGTGTGGATATCATGCTCTGTTTTCCTGCCTTTTTCCTGATTCTGGCGATCATCACCTTTCTGGAACCATCCATCTGGTATATTATGGCGGTGATTGGTCTGACCGGCTGGATGGGAGTTGCCCGTCTGGTGCGTGCCGAGGTGCTGGCCATCCGTGAGATGGACTACATTCTGGCAGCCCGTTGTATTGGCTGCTCTGATCTGCGCATCATTCTACGCCACATCTTGCCCAATGCACTGTCGCCGGTGCTGGTGGCAGCTACCCTGGGAGTCGCCGGCGCCATTTTGACCGAATCGGCCCTGTCGTTTCTGGGAATTGGCGTGCAGCCTCCCACCCCGAGCTGGGGTAATATTCTGACGTCAGGCAAGGATTATATCGAATTTGCCTGGTGGCTGTCGCTCTTTCCAGGCCTGGCCATACTGATAACCGTGCTGGCTTATAACCTGCTCGGCGAGGGTATTCGCGATGCCCTTGATCCCCGAACCACTCGTTAATCCGGGAGTTATATGACTGAGATTATCTTTGATCATGAGGATTTTGATTTTGAGACCCTGGAAGAAGAACTTAAGGTAGATGAACAGTGTCAACGGTTGCTCCAGCAATTTTACTTCTGGCTGCAACAACGTCACCTGGCGCAGGAGCAGGCTTCTGATCTGGCCTATAGTGCCGATTATTACCTGCGGGACTACGTCCTTGACTTTCTGCAGCGTAATGCCTTGCGTCCCCAGTCGGGACAGGTACGCTATTTTGCAGGAAACTGGTACATTACCCGCACGCTTGAGCCAGAGGCTGCAGTGTTGAATCGCCATCTTCAGGCAATCACTGAATTATACCGTTTTATGCATGAGCTTAAGCTGATCAGTGCTGATGATTTTGCCCAGATTGAGCGAGAGTCATCAGAATGGGAGTTTTATCAACAGCGGATTGCTGCCTTCCTTTCACTGGCAGGTGAAGGATACGAGTCATGGGAGCGGGACTGTCCGCTTGAAACTGAACACAGGAGTTGCTGTAATGAAAGAACATGAACGTCCTGATTTTGATAGCCGTGCAGCCCAGTGGGACAATCTGCCTCGCCGGGTTGCGCTGGGTAATGCCATTGTAGAGGCGATCAAACAGGAAACAGATCCGCAGGTATGGATGAAGATGCTGGACTACGGATGTGGTACCGGCCTGGTCACCTTTGGTCTTCAACCGCTGGTGAAGGAAGTTATTGCGGTAGACAGTTCACGAGGGATGCTGGACCAGCTGGAGCTCAAGGCGCGTGAAGCCGGCATTACCAACCTTGCGACCGTATTTATTGATCTGGACAATGAATGGCATCTGCCGGATGGCATTGACCTGCTGGTCAGTAGCATGACCATGCATCATGTGCCTGAAGTAGCGCCACTTCTTGCCCATTTTCGGGAGTGTATGAATACAGGGGGATTGCTCTGCATTGCTGATCTTGAGACTGAAGACGGCAGCTTTCATGATGATGCAGCGGCTTGTATCCCCCACAGGGGATTTGCCGTTACTGAAATGGAACAATTCTTCAGGGTGGCAGGTTTCAAGAATGTGAGAACGGTTCGGGTCATGTCAGTGCAAAAAGAGCGAGACGGTAAGCTTCATGAGTATCCGGTTAACCTGACGGTTGGTTCAGTCTGAGCAGTTTCAAACAGTGTTGTTGTTTCTTTGGGATTGATTGACAATTCAGGGAATATAACATAGAAAGATAGCTAAATAACATTTGACAGATATTTCCTTCAGGAGGGATGTATGTCCCAAGTGGTGCTGCCTGAAACGGTCAGGAAACTGCTGGCCTCACAACCCATTGAGCTGCCCATATTTCATCCGGTAGCGTTGAAGCTGCAGCGTATGCTGTCTGACTACGACTTTACTGTTGATGAAGTGTCACAGATCGCCAATGAGGATCAGTCCCTGGCCAGCCAGATGTTGAAGATGGCTAACTCGCCCATGTACATGGGGCGTACCAAGGTGGCCACCATCAAGGAAGCGGTGATTCGCCTGGGCGCTCAACAGGTTATTAATATTGCCATAGCTGCATCACAGGCTTCATCCCATGCCTCTGACAATCCGGCGCTCAATTCCTACATGAAGGAACTCTGGCTGCATAGTCATGGTTCTGCCTTGGGTGCCCGCTGGTTGGCTCACAACTGCGGCATGCGTGGCATAGCTGATGAAATCTACCTGGCTGCCCTGCTGCATGATGTGGGCAAGTTGTATCTGATCAAGTCTATTGAGCGTTTGGTCAAGGCTGGTGTGATCAGCTCCATGTTTGATGATGATCTGATTATGGAAATTTTTGATGCCATGCATGTTGAGCAGGGGTATCGCCTGATGCAGCACTGGAACTTCCCCTCCATGTATTGCGATGTGATCAGGGACCACCATTTGGAAGAGTGGGATCCGGTCAACAAGATGCTGGCCATTGTCAGATTTGTAAACCTGACCTGCCATAAAGTTGGACTTGGTTTGAA
>DYNH01000001.1:0-7093 GCA_020721175.1 Trichlorobacter lovleyi
TCTGCACCACCCTCCATATGGATATTTCGCTGGATGACCTGGACTGGTGTCTGGACCGGATCATGCCCTGCAATCCGGGGTATCTGATGGCCCTGCCCACCAAGATGGACCCGATGCTGGGTTATATGACCACTGCGTTCCAGGACCATGTCCGCCTGCGTGAGCGTTTCGGTTACAAGGTAAATGATGCAATGTGGTGGTTTTTTCAGCGCCTGGGGGTGATCAACGAACAGGGCAAGCCCACTGCCAGTTTCGGACAGCCGCTTCAGGTCTGGCTGAAGTATTGCAGGGCAAAGGGTGATACCAGGCCAGACATGGTCATTCTTGATGAAGGTCGTCTGAAGATGGAACAGGTCAGAAAACGGGGAGTGCCTCTGGCCGAGGGGTATGGCCGGCACCCCTGGGATCTGCCGGATGCTCTGGATCAGGAAATTCGCGCGGTCTATGTTGATGCAAAGAAATGTATCAAGAAAGAGCTTCCGGATGATTTTACCGCCCGTCTTCCCGGTGCAATCCTGCTGGCAACAAAATCAGTAAATCGTGAAGATTATATCCTGCACCCCCAGTCAGGAGAGCATTTAGATGATGCGTCACTGCGCCTGTTGCGGAACTTGCGGAAAAAGCAGGCACAATCACCGGCCCGGGTGCAACTGATCGTCTCAGACGGGCTGAATGTTTATTCACTCACCGATAAAGGCAACCTGTTACCCTATCTGGAAACCCTGCGCAGCCGGCTTGCATCATCTGGCCTGATTGTTGCCCCTGAACTGCTGGTGGTCAGGAACGGCAGGGTAAGGGTAGGGTACCGGATCGGCGAACTGCTGTTCAGTGAATCGTCAGAACGGGACACACATCGGGCCTTGATACACATCATCGGCGAACGACCTGGCAGTATGCACCACACCTTTTCAGCCTACATCACTGCGCCGACGATAAAGACCTGGAACAGAAAAGGTCTGGTTGACCACAATATCACCAGGGTTGTTTCAGGCATTGCTGCTGATGCGCTTGTTCCTTCAGAGGCAGCGGCACTGACAGTAAAGATAGTGGCGGAACTGACAGCACAGCAGGAACAATAGACTTTTTGCAGTGATATCTGATCTACCTGAACAGCCTCTGTTGCCAAGCTGGTTAATTATGCCGGGCATCAAAACAACTGCAGGGCGCCCTGCAGATAACAGCCGTTCCTCCTTCTGGAATATCCTGTATCTCAAGCTCTCCACCTATAGCCCGTGCCCGATGGGCCATGATCCTGATTCCCATGCCGCCGGTGGAGCTTGCGGTATTGTCTGACCGGCCGATACCATCATCACGGATTTTAACCATTATGCCCTTTTCAGGGCTGCAATCAAAGGATACGGTTATGGATTGTGCCCGGGCATGTTTTACTGCATTGGTAATCGCCTCCTGTGCAATTCGGTACAACTGGGTCATTTGTGGGTTGCTACATTCCTGGCAGGCAGACTGGTCATGGAAGTCAATCAGTATGCCGCTTTTTTCCGAGATACGCTGAATAAATCTATCCAGTGATCTGAACTGCCCCTGTGGTTCATGTTCAATCGGCCATGCGCCCCGCGATAGGGAGTAGGCCTGATCTACAGATTCATCCAGCAACTGTTCCAGCGGCTTCAGCAGATCAAGGGTTTCCGGCTGAGTGCGTAAACGGTTGCCAAGCGATGAGCATACCAGGCGGGCTCCGGTCAACTGCTGACAGAGACCGTCATGCAGGGCCCGACTGATCTTGAATCGCTCATCATCGCTGATGCTGATTACTTCCTGCTCAAGACGCAGACGTTCGGCCATCTCTTGCTCAATAATCTGGTGTGCCTTTGTCCGCTCATCCATCTCTTCCCGTAAATCAGCCAACAGTCTGTTGATCTGCTGTCGCTGGGTGTTGATTCGGTCTGCCAGGGCAATAACAATAAAGGCAGCATCCAGCGCCAGTACCAGTTGCATATAAATGTTTGGCAGTAGCTTTACGGGTAAAATATTGAAATTGACCAGAGCGTAGACCAGTGAACTTACATAAACTATGACCCGCGAGAAAAGAAAGTAACGTGCCGGTGCAAATCCCTTGCGATAGCAAACAAACGCAGCCAGCCCAGATACAACCGTGGCAAACAAGAACATCAGATTAACGGCAATCTTTGCGTAAAGCGGCGGGATCAGCAGGTAGCCGGGAATCATCATCATATTCAGCCGGATTAGCCAGTGTAACAGGCGGTCAAGCCGGGGAGAAAAATCACTCACCTTCAGGAAAGAACGGGTGAACAACAGTCCGGCCAGGATCATCAGAATCGCAAAGGTCAGCAGGGTTGCGCGATGGAGCAACGGATGCTCCGGTAAAAACCAGGCATAATAGTAGCCGGTAATGCTCAGGCCGGTCATCAGGTAGCTTAGCAGGTAAAGCACAAAATAGAGATAGCTGCGCTCTCTGGTAAAGGCCAGTAGCGCAGTTCCCACAAGGGACATGGCAACCAGAAAACCGTATATTGCAGCCAGACTGTTAAGTCTCAGCGATTCCTGTCGCCTGAATTCCTCGTAAGTCATGACGGCAAGGGGAAACTGGGCGCGTCCATTAATTCGTGCCCTCAAGTAAAAGGTTTTAGGGCCCTGTTCCACAGCCAGCGGCAGTGCGATACTCCGGCTCTGTATCTCCCGGATGCTCATCGGGCGGGCAACACCTGATTTTTGTACATCAAAAGAACCATTACCAGTGGGGGTGTAGAGTTCAACCTCATCCATGACCGGTTGATCAAGGAGCAGCAGCCATGCTGCATGGCTGCGAGTCAGACTGCTTAATGAAAAACGAAACCAGAATGCTGATGAAGACATGCCAAAGTTGGCAACCGGACTGGGGGAAGGCTTGAAAGAATCTGACATGCGGGGAGAGCTGATATCTTCAATGCCCAGTTTTCCGGTTCTGTCTTCAAGCAGTTCAAGGGATTTGGTATAAAGGGGATAGTTTTCGGCAGAGTCGCTTAATTCCAGTGTACCGGCAGAGGCAGTTGAAAGTCCTTGAAACAGGATGAATACTGTACACCAGATTAATCGTAAAAGAGATACACGCAAAGACACACTGGCAGGTTTCTTCATAAATCAGAGCACCAGGCAGGCAAAGCAGGCTGGTGTAAGTTGCAGGTCTTGCAAATTGTGTGATTAAACCACATCTGAAAAACTGCGTTCCATCCTGCGGAACCACCAGAAGCCGGAAACAAGTATGCCAGCAATCAGTCCCAATGAAAGCAGATAACCAGGCCAGTATATCAGGTTTGCTTTGCCGGTCAGTGCCCAACGGAAACCTTCTATCACACCTACCATCGGATTAAGTGCATACAACATACGCCACTGTTCCGGCACAATGCTGCTGTTGAATCCAACCGGTGATACATACAGACCAAACTGCACTATAAAGGGGACTACATAACGGAAATCCCTGTATTGTACATTCAAGGCAGAAATCCAGAGGCCGCATCCAAAGGCAAACAATAATGCCTGCAAAAGAAAGAGCGGAAGAAATATGATGCGCCAGTCCGGGAGATAGCCATACCAGAGCATTAAAAGGGCCATGATTACAATCGAAATGGCAAAGTCTGCCAGGGCAACAACAACCGAGCTTGCAGGCACTATAATTCTGGGAAAGTATACCTTGGTCAAGAGGTTCTGATTGTCAATAAGTGAGTTGGAGCTTTCTGTAAATGTATTGGCAAAAAACTGCCAGGGAAGAAGGGCAGCATATACAAGCACTGGATATGGTATCCCCTCGGATGGCAGTCTGGCCAGCTTGCTGAATACAATTGTAAAGACAACCATTGTAAGGAACGGACGCAGTGCAGACCATGTTATGCCTATGATTGTCTGTTTGTATCTAACCAGTAGATCACGCCAGGCCAGAAAGTAGAAAAGTTCCCGGTACTGCCAAAGGTCACGCCAGTAATGCCCGATCCCTCTGCCTGGTTCGATTATCAGATCAAAATCATCATTTTTCATCCATTAACCTGCTTTTTGACCCATTTGAATTTGTTTTTGTATTTAGCCTCCCCTCCCTTGACGCCCTTGGCGGGAGGGGATAGAGGGGAGGGTGAAGCCGCGCTAAGCTGATACCTTCGTTGCAACTTCCCCCGCCCCCTAACCCCCGCCCGCCAGGGGTGGGGGGACTTACAAGGCAACTGTAAAAACCAAACCGGAAGAAGATGGAATATAATCAACTGTCACTGTCGTTATGTGTTTTTACTTTGTCTTCATAACCCAGATGCCGTGCCATTCCTCTTCCGGTGGATGCTCCTTCAGATAACAGCACCGTTCAAGAAAAAGTCTTGAACCGTAGTCATTAGGGTTAAGTTCTGTGCATTCCTTAAAGGCAGTCTCTGCTTCATGCCATTGTCCCTGACGATAGGCGATCAATCCTTCGCGGAAGTTGCGCAGCAGTTCAGCAATATTGGGGAAGCTGGCCTCATCGTGATAGTCCAGCAGTTCAAAGATACTGACCGGCTTTGTCTTGCCTTTTACAATTACGTAATCAATCTCCCGTGCACGATAGGTGCCTTTTAATCCTTTAAAAGTGGTTTCAGAGACCAGTATCCTGGCACCATACTCCTTGCAGGCGCTTTCAAGGCGGGCCGCCAGGTTTACGCCATCGCCAATGGCAGTAAAATCCATCCGTTTTGGCGAGCCGATATTACCTGATACAACGTAGTCTGTGTTGATACCTATGCCTATATTAACAGGTATCCTGTTTTCTTTAATCCGTTGTCGGTTCCAGGTTTCAAGAGCCTTGATCATATCAATTGCGCAGCGCACCGCGCGATCTTCAAAACTTTCACCTTCTCCAAACATGCCGAAACTGGCCATAATGGCATCGCCGATAAATTTGTCCAGCATCCCGCCTTCACGCTGGATACAGTCAACCATCAGTGAAAAATATTCATTAAGCAGACTGACCGTTCCCTGGGCCCCAAGTTTTTCTGTAATCGTAGTAAATCCGCGGATATCAGAAAACAGAATGGTTGCCCTTACACTTTGGCCGCCAAGCAGGTCAGCCCCCCTTGCCAGCAGCTTGTCGGCAACATTAGGGTCCATGTAGCGTGACATGGTTGACTTCATCCGCTTCTCGCTTGAGATATCCTCAATCATAATCATGGAGCCAAGATGCGCCCCATCCATGCTGTTGAGGGGATAGGTTGTTACGTTTACGGACAGTTCCTCTCCTTCCACCTCCATGGCGCCATCAAGCAGGTAGACCGGGCCATTCACCTCGGCTGCCTCATTCAGTTTGTCCAGTATCCAACTGTTACGATTAATAAAGAAATCGCTTGCCAGCCGGTGTAGAAGCTGTTCGGAACAAACCTTCAGGATATTCAGGCTGGCCCTGTTGCAGGTGACGATTCTGCCTGATTCATCCAGCGTGATCACCCCTGATGACATGCTTTCTAGGATGGATTCATTATAGTTTTTGATGTTTTGGACATTGGCGAACAGCTTGGCGTTTTCCAGTGCGATTGATACCTGGGCTGTAAAGGCCCGCAGTCTTGATTCATCCTCATCGCTGAAGATTCCACCGCGCTTGTTAAGGGCCTGGGTAACGCCGATTACGGTGCCTGTCTGATTAATAACCGGAACACACAGGATTGAACGGGTAAAAAAGCCGGTCTGCTTGTCAAAGGATGGATTGAAGCGCAGGTCAGCGTAGGCATATGGAATATTAACTGTCTGCCCTGTGGTAAAGACTGCGCCGGCTATTCCCAGGTGGTTGGGAAAGCGGATCTGTTTTGCCTCAAGCCCCTGGCCCACCTCTGACCAGAGACAATTGCTCTTTTCATCGTTAAGAAAAAGGGTTGAACGTTCTGCGTCCAGCATTCTGGTAACCTCTTGCATAACCTTCTGCAGTAATGATCCCAGTTTGATGTCGCGGGTAACCTCGGTGACAACATTAAGAAATGCCATCTCGCGCTGTCTTCTGATCTGTGTCTCTTCAACAAAGCGGGCGGCCTGCAACGCCTGTGCAGCCTGGGAGGTCAGGTCTTGCAGCAGCTCCAGGTCCAGATGGGTAAAACGACCCTTTTTTCTGTTCAGCATCTGCGCAACGCCGATCACCTCCCCCTTAACCGTCAGCATCGGCACACATAAAATGGACTTGGTAACAAAACCGGTCTGCTGGTCAATGCTCTTGTTAAAACGGGGATCATTGTAGGCATCATGGATAATCAGCGCCTTGTTGTGGGTAAAGACATGGCCGGCAATGCCGGAGTTGTTCAGCAGCCGTATCTCCCGCTGCAAAGAACCGAAGGCCACGCGGGAATAGAGTTCGCCGGTGGTCTGGTCGTTGAGAAAGATGGTGCCCCGTTCCACCCCAAGCTTGTTTACTGCAATATCAACAATGCTGTTGAATACCTGATCCAGTGTCTGCATGTATGAAACCTGACGGGTAACATCCAGCAGAAACTCTGCCCTTGCAAGTCGCTGGCGCAGATGTCGTTCATCAGTGGTTTGCCTGCCTGATTTTGCACAAGAAGCAGTTGTATCCGGTGCAACGGTTGCTGTTTCAGTTTTTTTCTTCATACTCTTTCCTGAGTCTGTCCAACTGATCCCTTAGGGTTGATGCGGTTGTCCTTAACTGGTTGATTTCCTGCTGGGCATCACTTAAGGCCTCTGTTCTCAGATTCGCTGCGGTTATCTCCCGTTGTTCCATTTCGGTACGCAGTGATACAATTGTCTCACGCAACTGGAGTATCTCGCCGTTCGCAGACTTTACAGCCTCATTTATTGCCATATTGCGGGTGTTGGTTTCCTTTTCAAGCGCCTCCCGCAGTACAGCAGCAGTCTCGCGTAACTGGAGTATCTCTGACTGGGTTGCGGCAAGCGAAGATTGCAGATCTTCCTGATGTTGAACAGCCTGAAGCTCCAGCCTTTCGCGCATTGCAACCAGTGTGCGTTGCAGTTCATGCAGTTCGCTCTTTACCTCGTCATATTCGGGTACTTCTACGCGACGCTGGGCAAGTTGGTCAAGTTCAACCGGCGAAATTACATGGCGGAGTTTGCGCAGGTCATCCAGCAGCAGTCCGTGGGAACCGTTTGCATCCCTGTATACCAGCTC
>DYNH01000001.1:7193-8307 GCA_020721175.1 Trichlorobacter lovleyi
CGCTTGCCAGCCCGCATAAGCTTCCATCCGGTTACACAAAACTTGTCAGGAGAATGGGTGAGCAATGTTCTGGCAGGGTCCAGCACCGTCTCGGAAAGATGGTTATATTCGGTATGTACAACTCCGTAACGCCCGGTTACATCATGGATGACCGCAGAATTTTTAAAGGAGCCTACAGCATCCTGGTACCTCTGAAGGCTCCAGATACGTTCGATATAGTCGTTGATATCACCATAAATGACCGGGGACTCAAGGAAGGAGTTGCTGTCAAGATCAAAGGCAGGTGTGCGCTTGTCCCGATACAGGGATTGCCAGAGTGGCAGGTTGTGCATGGTATCGGAGCTGAAGATCAGGCGCTCTCCATCAGACTCAAACACCACCCCAAAGTTGGGTAGTCCGTGCCAGACCGGCGCATTGATGATACTGATTGTGTAGCCTGGGCCGTGCAGGGGGCGCTGGTCAGCTTCGTAAAATACCTGAGAACTGAAGGGGTAAAAGGATTCCGGTTCCACCCATTCATTGGTATCGGTATCCCTGAACAGCATCCTCGGCTTGCCGGTTCTGTTGCTAATTACAATTTTTGCCCGGTTCGGTTCTAACCTGTTTCCTTGGTTGTCAACAACATACCAGCAGGAACCGCATTTCAGGTCATCCTGGTGGGCAATCCTGTATTTGGGTCTGGGGCCTATCGGTACATGGTCAATATAATCTTCGTAAGGTATATCAACCAGCAGTCTTGATTCTGAATCAAGGCTCTGGTTCAAGGCAGGTCCGGCGCTGCGCTTTATCTCCACTGCAACAGTTTCGGTTGTAATAAGTTTCATCCGGCGACGCAGGGAGGGCGCATACATAAAATAAAGGGCAACATCTGTAAACCAGCGTTTATGGTCATCATGGCAATGTGTTATAAAGGCCCCGTTGATTCGGCCTATACCGGCCCCGCCGATCTGCTGGAACAGAGGAGCTCCGAGGTCAACCAGATATGTGTCGCCATTAATGAATACCTGGTAGCCAATACTTTTACCCTGCTCTGAAAAAGGGCCGTAATCCCCCAGGACAAGCACCTCAATACTACCCATTAGATAACCTCTTCCATATCAATATTTGACCCTGT
>DYNH01000001.1:8407-50110 GCA_020721175.1 Trichlorobacter lovleyi
AAGTTCTTCAAAGGTGTAGTTGATCAATTTTGCAGTGTTTCCATCCTGACGAGCGCTACCGTTAAATCCGATTACTTTCATTGATGACTCCTTGATTGTGCAGTTAGTATAAGTAATAATGGGCAGACCCAAACTGTCTGAATGAAAAATTTGTAAAATCATCAGGCAAGATTTCTGTGTGAGATACCATCTGGTTAAATGGATATCATTAATAGTGTTTGACTGTCAATTCAGAGTGAACATAGGGTCAAGGGTCAAGGGTCAAGGGTTGATATGCCATATGAAGAAATTGATTATTGCTGAAGGAGTAGGGTATGCAAGGTACTGCTTACTTTAACGTGATTGTGAGTTAGATGAAGACTAAGCTTGTCAATGCTCGCAAAGAAAAGTATGATTTTGCCGTATTCTTGGCTCTGATGCTGGAGAGCAGAAGATAATCCGTCTATGAGAAGTTAGTTACATTTTTGACAGAATAAAATTGATCTAGCAGAAGATCCAAACCAAATTTATTAATGAGGTGATAATGTCCACTGAGCAAACCACCACCACAACCAATTTTTTACGCACCATTGTCAGCGATGACCTTGCCAGCGGCAAACACCAGTCTGTCGTGACCCGCTTCCCACCTGAGCCTAACGGCTATCTGCATATCGGTCATGCCAAGTCGATCTTTCTTAACTTTGGTCTGGCCCGTGATTTTGGCGGTCGTTGTCACCTTCGCTTTGACGATACCAATCCGGTCAAGGAAGAGGCCGAATATATCGAGTCGATCAAGGAAAGTGTCCGTTGGCTGGGTTTTAACTGGGGAGAACATCTCTATCATGCTTCAGAGTATTTTGAGCAACTTTATCAGTGGGCCGAACATTTGATCCGCCAGGGCAAGGCATATGTAGATGACCTTAGCCCGGAACAGATTAAAGAGTATCGCGGAACCCTGACCGAACCTGGAAAGGAATCACCCTTCCGTAACCGTTCATTTGAAGAGAACCTGGACCAGTTCCAACGGATGCGTGCCGGTGAATTTCCTGACGGCGCCAAAGTATTAAGGGCCAAAATTGATATGGCTTCCCCTAACATGAACCTTCGTGATCCTGTGATGTACAGGATTCTGCACGCAGTACATCCCCATGTGGGTGATACCTGGTGCATATATCCGATGTATGATTTTACGCACGGACAGTCTGATGCCATAGAGGGGATTACTCATTCCATCTGTACCTTGGAATTTGAATCTCACCGCCCATTGTACGAGTGGTTTCTGGAGAATCTGCCTGTACCTGCCAAGCCCCGTCAGTACGAGTTTGCCCGCCTGAACCTGTCCTATACAGTGATGAGCAAGCGTAAACTGCAGGAGCTTGTTAATACCGATCTTGTCAATGGTTGGGATGATCCCCGTATGCCTACCATCATGGGGCTCAAGCGTCGGGGATTTACTTCAGCAGCTATCCGCACATTTTGTGAGCGGATCGGGGTAGGGCGGAGCGATGCCTGGATAGGTTATGAACTGTTGGAAGAATGTGTCAGAAACGATCTTAATGAAAATGCTATCCGGGCCATGGCAGTACTGCATCCTGTAAAGCTTGTTATTGATAATTATGAAGAAGACAAAACAGAATTTTTTGAGGTGGCTAATCATCCGGTAAAACATGAACTTGGTACACGTAAAATATTGTTTTCACGTGAAGTGATGATTGATGCCGATGATTTTATGGAACATCCTTCAAAGGGTTTCCACCGTCTGACTGTGGGTGGGGAAGTCAAGCTTAAGTATGCATTTGTAATCAAATGTACCGGCATGGTCAAGGATGAACATGGCAGAATCATTGAACTGCATGCCGACTATGACCCAGGTTCAACAAATGGGCCGGTAACATCTGACGGAAGAAAGATCAAGGGGGTAATACACTGGGTATCGGCTTCGGATGCTGCTACGGTTGAAGTGAGACTGTTTGACCGCCTGTTCAGCGATCCGAACCCTGATCGAGGCGGCGCTGATTACAGGCAGTTTCTGAACCCTGAATCTCTTAAGACTTTATTAAACTGCCGGGTTGAACCGGCCCTGCTGGATGCCGTTCCGGGTCAGAGTTTCCAGTTTGAGCGGTTGGGATACTTTTGTGCAGATGAAAAGGATTCGCAACCTGGCAAGCCAGTCTTTAACCGTGTTGTGACCCTCAGGGATACCTGGGGCGCAAAGAACTAATTGTGATGAAAGATAAAAACATGAATGATACACCGTTTAAAGCAGGCTTTGTCTCTATCATCGGTCGCCCTAACGTTGGTAAATCCACCCTTCTTAATCGGATTCTGGGGGAGAAGATTGTGGCTGTTTCGGACAAACCCCAGACCACACGAAACGTGATCCGTGGAATTTTTTCTGACAAGACCAGCCAGATAGTGTTTGTGGATACCCCTGGCATTCATACTGCCCGTACCCGGATTAACCGCGCCATGGTGGATGCTGCCATGAGCGCAGTAACCGGAATTGACCTGATGCTGCTGGTAGTGGATTCTACTGAAAAGATTGAAGAAAAGTTTATAAAGGATATCTGTTTAAAGGCCGGCGCTGCAGTTTACCTGGTGCTTAACAAGATTGATCAGGTGACACCTAGGGAAATGCTGTTCAGTTTGATTGAAGGTTATACCAGTTTATATGATTTTCCCGAAATCATTCCGGTTTCTGCCCAAACAGGCAGTAATATTCAGCGACTGGTTGATCTTGTGCGTGAGAAGCTGCCAGAAGGAGAACCGCTTTTCCCTGATGATATCCTGACTGATCTGCCGGAGAAATTCATTGTAGCCGAACTGATCAGGGAAAAGGTATTCCGTCTGACCAACCGCGAAGTGCCATATGGTGCTGCTGTCGTGGTGGAGGCCTTTAATGAGAGGGAAAACGGACTTGTAGCAATTAACGCAATAATAATGGTTGAGAGGGATTCACACAAGGGGATCATCATTGGAAAAAAAGGAACCATGCTCAAGAAAATAGGTGAACAGGCCCGTCATGATATTGAAAGGTTGCTTGGAACCAGGGTTTATCTGGAGCTTTTTGTACAGGTGCAGGAGCGCTGGACCGAACGTACTGCCATGCTGAGAGAGTTGGGATACGAATGAAATCAATAGTTGCTATAGTAGGCCGTCCGAATGTAGGAAAATCAACTCTTTTTAACCGTATAGCAGGAGAGCGCAGGGCAATTGTTGATGATATGCCAGGCGTTACAAGAGATCGCAATTATGCTGTGGTGGAGCGTTATGAAAAGCCATTTGTACTGGTGGACACTGGTGGTTTTGAACCGGTAACTGAAGACCGGATGCTGCAGCAGATGCGGGAACAGTCATTGCTGGCCATGGAGGAGGCAGATCTGATTCTGTTTCTGATGGATGCCAAACAGGGGGTGACACCTGCCGATATTGAGGTTGCCGCCATGCTGCGCAGGGTGGATAAACCGGTATTTTACGTGGTTAATAAGGTAGATGGTGAAAAGATAGAAAACGAAGCAGCCGAGTTTTATGCCTTGGGGATTGAGAATCTTCATACGATTTCAGCGGCCCATAATCGTGGTATCAAGGATTTGCTGGACGAGGTACAGGCGTTATTGCCGGACAATACTGATCTGGAAGAAGATGAAGTGACCAGAATTGCAGTGGTGGGGCGCCCCAATGTTGGCAAGTCATCTCTGGTCAACCGTATGCTGGGTTTTGAACGGGTGGTCGCAAACCCTACACCCGGAACAACCCGTGATTCAGTTGATACGTTCTTTTTCTGTAATAAAAAACGTTACTGCCTGATTGATACCGCCGGTATCAGGCGTAAGGGCAAGACAAGTCAGAAGCTTGAAAAATATAGTGTGGTTGATGCATTGAAGAGTATAGAGCGGGCTGATGTTGTGCTGATTGTATTGAATGCAGAAGAGGGTATTACCGAGCAGGACAAGCATATTGCCGGTTATGTGTATGAAGCTACCCGTTCATGCGTCTTTGTGGTTAATAAATGGGATGCGCTTGAGAAAGACAACAGGACAGTTGGCAAATTTGTAGAGCAGATCATGTATGAATTTAAATTTATGTCCTTTGCCCCGATAGTGTTTGTATCAGCCGTGACCGGACAGAGGATTCACAAGGTGATGGAAGAAGTTGCCGAGGTAGCAGAACAATATTCCCGAAGGGTTACCACATCAGAGTTAAACCATGTATTTAAAGATGCTGTAGCTGCCCATCATGCCCCGCTTCATCATGCCAGACGGGTAAAGTTTTATTTTGCCACCCAGGTTGCAGTAAAGCCCCCCACCTTTGCCATTTTTACCAACCAGCCTGATGGCGTATTGACCCCTTATCAGCGCTATCTTGGTAACCGGTTCAGAGAGGCGTTTGGTTTTAAAGGAACTCCTTTCAGACTGCTGTTCAGGGGGCGCGATAAATCAGATAAGCGTGAGTAGTTTGTTTGACAAGTAACCTTCCGGAATGACAACAGCTTGAAACCATGAATGTTTTTTAAATATTAATAATTTTGATTTTTATTGTAATTTTAATGAAGAAACTTGACAGTACAGTCTGTCTATGTTTTCATACAAACTTATTTTAAAAGTCCTTTTTTACCCTTCCAAAAGCTTGGCATGAACGGCTATTTTTATGTAACTAGCTGATATATTTTATCTGTGTCGAGTTGCTCAAACATGGCCATTAAGGAAATACTTTTGAAAGGGGCTCTGGTCAAGTTGATTTTTATGCTTATCTGTTTAACTGACAACCGAAGTTGTCGGAATCTTATCAAGATAAGTTTTCAAGAAAGGGGATAAATTAGTATGAAGTCTGTAAAGAGTGCTGTGTTGTTCTTGTCTGCTGTTTCAGTGTCGTTTGCAGTTAACGCCTCTGCTGGTACTGATCATTCAAAGTTCATTAAAGGGCCATTCAAGGAAGGCCCAGAAGTTACCAAGACTTGCCTTGAATGCCATGAAAAGCAGGCAACTGATTTTATGAAAACGTCTCACTGGACCTGGAAAGGGCCTACAAAGGGGTTTGTTCGTGGTTATGAAAAGTCAAAGGTAGAGTACGGCAAGACAAACATGTTTAACGGCTTCTGTGTTAATGTTGAAGGTGGACCTAACCAGTTGAACCGCGGACACTGTGCTGAATGTCATCCAGGCTATTTCTGGAAGGATGACAAGTTTGACTTTACAGACAAAACCAAGGTTGACTGTCTGATCTGTCATGCACAAAAAGGTGATTATGCAAGGGAAGATCATGAAATCAGCGATTTTACTGATCTTGACGCTGCTGCTAAAAGTGTTGCACTTCCAACCATAAAAAACTGCGGTTCATGTCACTTTGCCGGTGGTGGTGATGATGGTGTAAAACACGGCAGTCTGGACAGGGCAATGAATACCGCCGACAAGTCTCTTGATGTCCATATGGCCAGCACCGAAAAAGGCGGGCTTGGATTTACCTGTCAGGCCTGCCACATTACCAAAGAGCACAAAATTTCAGGGGCTTCCACACAACTTGCAACTTATGAAGGTCGTGTAAACTGTGAAGATTGTCACAAGCCAAAAGAACTCCATAAAAAATCACCAAACGGCCTCATTATTGATGCACACCTGAATACAGTTGCTTGTCAGACATGTCACATACCTGCATTTGGCAAAGGTAAACCAACTCTTTTGTCCTGGGATTATTCTGTTGTTGGAAAACATCTGAAATTACCGCCATCTGAAGGAAAATCAGCTATTGATGACGGCAGGGGCAGCTATGTATGGGCCAAAAATGTTCTTCCTGCCTATCGCTGGTATGATGGAACTGTAAACAGGTATATGAAAGGTGACAAGGTAAAGAATCTTTCCAAAACGGTTGTTATGGAATCACCATTCGGTTCCGTTAAGCAGAAAGAGGCAAAAATATATCCTTTTAAAGTTTATTTTGGAAATCAACCTGTAGATACAGAATTTTTGTATCTGCTTACTTTCAATAATTTTAAAGGGCTATGGGAGCATAAAGACTGGAATCGAGCCTTGGCAGATGGGCCAAAGGGATCAGGCCTTCCTTATAGCGGCAAGCACAAGTTTATAAAAACGGTTTCATATATAGTGCAAACACATGAAGTAGCTCCCAAAAAAGATGCCCTGACCTGCGGTGATTGTCATTTGGGTGGCAAGCGGATGGATTGGAAGGCACTTGGTTACAAGGGCGATCCTATGCATATGGGCGGGGGCAGGTTTAAAAAAGGAACTATAGCAAAAACTGTTAAATCTGAAGATCTTAATTTTACACAGGAAAACTGGGTTGAAAAACAATCGGCGAATAAAAAGCCAACATCAGGCAAGGTTTCAGGGCATTAAAGGCCAACGCCAAACTGAACAAATTTTTTCAGCTTTTGTCTTTAACCTATCTCTATCTCTCTAACCAACCTGTAGTAAATGGCAGTTATGGAGCATGATGTGGATAGCATCATGCTCCTTTTATTTTGCTGTAATAAAAGGTTGTTCTGTCTCACTGGATGATATATCTGGTTCCTTGTTATTTGGAGTGGGTAGCCAGTATGAAACTAAAATCGAACTCGCCACCAATCAGGTATGCGGCTTTATGCTTGAATGTTAAAAAGTCCAGAATCTCTTTGTAAAAAAATGTTGAGTGAACTGAATAAATGTTGTACAACTAGCCTCAATCTTTTGAAACAGTTTTCTTTGCTTTTTACCAGTCAGGGGTTGTAGCTCAGTTGGTTAGAGTGCCGGCCTGTCACGCCGGAGGTCGCGGGTTCGAGCCCCGTCAACCCCGCCATTTTACACAAAGAGGGTGCTCAACAGGCACCCTCTTTCTTTTTGAGAATCAGAGGACTGCGGGTTTGTTTACATGCAAAAGGCATTTGTAGTTATACCAACCTACAATGAACATGATAATATATGTAACCTGATTGAACAGATACTTAAGCAGGATTCGTCATTGAATGTGCTTGTGGTGGATGATAACTCTCCAGACGGCACCGGAGAATTAGCAGAAAAGCTTGCTATTGGGAATGACAGGATTAATATATTGCACCGTCCAACTAAAATGGGACTTGGCTCTGCCTATCGGGATGGCTTTCGAAGGGCAATGGAACTAGGTGCCGACTTGCTGATTGAGATGGATGCCGATTTTTCTCACGATCCGGAAATATTGCCGTTGTTTCTGTTACAGATACAGAGATATGACCTGGTAATCGGCTCAAGATATATAAACGGAATAAGTGTGGTAAACTGGCCACTACGCAGATTGATGTTAAGTTATTTTGCTAACTGTTATACCCGTCTTGTTACCGGTCTGACTATTATGGACTGCACAAGTGGTTTTAAGTGCTTCAGGCGCAGTCTGATCGAAAAAGTTGATCTTGACCGGATTCGCTCAGACGGTTATTCCTTTCAGATAGAGATGCATTACAGAGCTGCTGAGCTTGGCGCTAAAATTTGTGAAGTACCGATTATTTTCATAGACCGACGCTCCGGGCAGTCCAAAATGTCGAAAAAGATCGTACGTGAGGCTGTTCTGATGGTCTGGAAGCTAAAACTGGGCAGTCTTTTTGGTAAGAGGATTAATCGTGGCCTCTGATATTTTATCATTTATTGCGATAATCTCTTTCTGGGGTTGGGTTACTTGTTTTTTTTTGTTTATTTTCAGAAGTTTTACAGGTTATGGCGTCTTTAGTGCCAAGCAAGCTCTGATATGGGGAGGGGCCTCTGTTTTCTGTGCATTTGTATGGATTTTTGCATTGAGAAATATCTGAAAACCTGCCTGCTAAAATCAGAATGTTTGCAAAAGGATCCCTTTTTTAAAGTCCCGAATTGTGTCATTCCGGTCTGCTTACAGCAAACTGTTTTCAGGATTTAAATTGGTTTTATTTGCGAATTAATCAGCAGTTCACAACATTCGTCCGTACAATTAAAATTTTAACCAGTTTTTGGTTAATCGGTGACTCAGATGATTCAGTTTCACAATGTTTTTCTTGCCTACCAGAAAGATGCTACGGCATTGCAGAATATCAGTTTTAGTGTGGCCAAAGGTGAATTTGTATTTTTAACCGGGCCATCAGGTGCTGGTAAAACAACCCTTCTGCGCCTGATTTACGGCGCTTTAAATCCGTCAAAAGGACAGGTGCTGATTGATGGTCAAAATGTAAGCCGTTTGAACAAATCACAACTGCCCTACCTAAGACGTACGATAGGAGTTGTATTTCAGGATTTTAAACTTTTGCAGAACAGGACAGTATTTGAAAATGTTGCTGTAACACTTGAGGTTCAGGGGGGAGGCAGCAGGGCCGATATCGGCAAAAGGGTTATGCATATACTCCGTCAAATGGGTATGGAGAATAAAATTCATTTGACTCCACAGAGACTTTCAGGTGGAGAGCAGCAGAGAGTCTCCCTGGCCCGTGCACTGGTTAATGAACCCAAGATACTTCTTGCTGATGAACCTACGGGCAACCTTGATGATGCAAACAAGATGCAGATACTTAATATATTTAAAGAAGCCAACGTAAAGGGTACAACTGTTGTGGTTGCAACCCATGATCGTCGTCTAATAGAAAATGCACATTACCGGATTATACGGCTTTTAAACGGTCAACTTGCAGACAACGCGGAGTCTCGTAATGAAGACTTTCAATAAAAAACGCGCTACAATCTCAGCACCGGGCGCCCAGGGACGTGTCAGATATTTTTGGGGACTTGCACTTACAAATATTCGTCAGAATTTTTTTGTAAATCTTGTAACTATCGGCACAATAACCCTGGCGCTTTTAATCGTTTCTCTTTTTCTGCTGGTTTATGTAAACTTGGAAAATGCTGCTGAAAACTGGAGTGAAAAGGTACAGGTAACGGTTTACTTTGACAAGGAGCTTGCTCCTCAGGAACAGACTGATCTTAAAAACAGGATTCAGGACATTCAAGGAACAGCAAAAGTTTACTGGGTAAGTCGAGATGATGCCTTAAAACGTTTTAAAGGGCGTCTGAAGGGGCAGGAGACTCTGCTGGAAGGTGTAAGAGCAGAGGTGTTGCCAGCATCTTTTGAGATTACCCTTAAAAAAAATAATCGCAACACACTTGCTGTAGACACTTATATCGGAAAGCTTAAAGGTATTCCAGGTATCGGTGAAATCCAGTATGGTGAGGAATGGGTCAGACGTTTCAATACATTTCTCTCTTTTATGAGAATTGTGGGTGGACTTCTGGGAGTTTTTCTGGTGCTGGCAGTTGTTTTTATTGTTTCAAATACCATTCAGTTAACAGTATATGCGCGTCGTGATGAACTTGAAATAATGTCTCTGGTTGGAGCTACTCGTTTGTTTATAAAGATGCCGTATCTGCTTGAAGGTTTGATACAGGGGATTGCAGGCGGTATTCTTGCGATCCTGCTATTGTTGTCTGTCCACTTTTTATTTCTTCATAATGCCGGTAATTTTCTGACTTTTAACCCTGTAACATCCGGTCTTGCTTTTTTACCTCCTGAATATATAGCCGGTATCATTACATCTGGGGCATTGCTTGGTTTTCTTGGAAGTCTTGCTGCTTTAAGACGTTTTATAAATGAAATTACCGGATAACAAGATGAAGTGGAAGTTATGCCCATTGATGATATGTTTGTTTTGTCTGATAATATCAACCGTCAGAGTGCAGGCTGGCCCGCATGATGAATTGAAAGGTGTCAGAAGAGAAATTACAAAAAAGAAACAACTGATCAACAAAACCCGTAAGGTTGAGGAAGTTGTTTCCAGTGAACTGCAAGAGATTCTGGCAAATTTGAATAGCAAGCAATCTGCACTCAAACAACTTGACAAGGATCTGGTGGCGGTTGAAGAGAGTCTTAACAAAATCGGTCTTGAAATAGAACAGATCACTAATGATGCAAAGAAAAAACAGATACAGATTGAGCGACGTCTCAATTCTCTTTATAAGGCCGGTGAACTTGGTGCTGTCAGAATGTTTTTTTCCGCTGAAAGTTTTCCACAAATGGCAGAAAATATAAGATATATGCGATCTGTCCTGGAACAGGATAAACTGATATTTTCAGAATACAGACAAAAAATTGAAGAGTTGCAAATCTTAAAGGTGCGTCTTGAACAGGAAGCAAACCGTAAAGAGAGTCTTAAAAATGCAATAGCATCCAAAAAAAGAGAAATTGAAGAGGAAAAAGAAAAAAAAGCACAATATTTAGGCAAGGTAAGAGAAAATCGACATAGCCATGAAAAATCTTTGAAGGAGTTGAAGGCCAACGCTACCCAATTACAGCAAATGATTACCAGGCTTGAGGCCCAAAGCCGCAGAAAGGCTGCCGAAAAACGGGATTCTGCTGCAAAGAAAAAAACGTTGCCAGAGTTGCCGCCAGTTCCGGACCGTGGTTTTGCTTCACAAAAAGGAAGGATGAAAATGCCGGTCAGAGGTAATATAATCGAGACCTTCGGCAAACATAAACATCCTGAATTCAATTCATATACATCCAGCAAAGGAATAGTAATCGCTTCATCGGCAGGCAGCGAGGTTCGCAGCATTTATGAAGGAACTGTTATTTTTGCTGATTATTTTAAAGGTTATGGCAACATGGTAATAATTGATCATGGTGGCGGTTATTTCAGCCTCTATGCCTATAATTCCAGAATTAAACCCAAGGTGGGGGCCGATGTATCAAAAGGTGATGTAATAGCACTGGTAGGAGATGTTGATTCTGCAAAAGGCCCTGCGTTATATTTTGAAATCCGCCAACAGGGTAAACCGATTGATCCTGAAGGCTGGGTACGTTGATATTAAAAAACACTCGTTTTCCTTTCTACTAAGATGTATAAGATAGATATATGTAACAGCCTGATAATCTTTGGAGGATGAATCGCCATGCTGAAGTCCGGCAGAACCAAAAAAATTGCCCTGGGATTTATAATTGTTGTTGTAATGCTTGCTGGCTTTATAGGCATCAGTACACGTCGTCATTGTGATGCACAAAGCGGTAAGGAATATGAATATATAGGTCTTTTTACTGATGTAATGACTATTGTAAAAAAGAGTTATGTAGAGGAAGTGGATTCCCAAAAACTGATCTACGGTGCAATCAACGGTATGCTGTCCGCACTGGATCCCCACAGTTCATTTATGTCTCCAGAGACCTTCAAGGAAATGAAGGTTGAGACAAAGGGGGCATTTGGCGGACTTGGTATAGAGATAAGCATGAAAGAAGGCATTCTGACTGTTATTTCTCCAATTGAAGATACACCTGCCCAACGGGCTGGCATAAAATCAGGAGATCAGATACTGAGAATAGATGAGCGCTTCACTAAAGACCTAACCATTACTGACGCTGTCAAGCGGATGCGGGGTGTTAAAGGTTCAAAGGTGGTGCTTACCATAATGAGAGAAGGTTTTGAACGTCCCAGGGAATTTACACTGGTTCGTGATATCATACAGGTGAAAAGCGTAAAGTTTCGTATGCTTGAAAACGGCTATGGCTATCTCAGAATCGCTCAGTTTCAGGAGCGCACTGATGAAGATATGTCCAAGGCTCTGAAGACGTTGGTTGAACAGAACCATGGAAAACAACTATCCGGTCTTGTACTTGATCTGAGGAACGACCCCGGCGGACTCCTTGATCAGGCTGTAAGGGTTTCTGATCATTTTATTGAAAACGGCAAAATGATCGTTTACACCGAAGGTCGTGAAAAAGAATCGCAGATGAAGTTTACTGCAAGTGCCAGAGACAAGGAGCCGGGTTATCCAATTGTGGTGTTGATTAACGGAGGAAGCGCCAGTGCATCAGAGATTGTGGCAGGCGCCATGCAGGATCATAAGCGGGCTATTCTTATGGGTACCCAGAGCTTCGGAAAAGGTTCGGTTCAGACAATAATCCCACTTACCGATGCATCCGGATTACGTCTTACCACTGCACGTTATTTTACCCCAAGCGGGCGTTCTATTCAGGCCAAAGGAATAACACCTGATATAGTGGTTGAACAGCTTGAGATGCCTAAACAAAAATCTGGACAGGATTCAATGTTTATCAGAGAGAAAGATCTTGAAAATCATTTTGAAAATTCTGATGGTGGAAAGAAAAATACAGAAAAGAAAGATGCAGAAAAGAAAGAGACGGCAGAGAATAAGGACAAAGAGACGGCAGATGAAAAGAAACCTGTTGATCAGTTGAAGGTAGATTATCAGTTGGTACGCGCCCTTGATCTGCTGAAAGGGTGGGAAATCCTGAAAAAAATGGGGGTAGAGAGACCCTAGGTGGCATTCAATCAACGCACCCCTCGTACCAATAGATACAAGAAGAGCGGTAAGGGAGGTTTTGTCCTTACCGCTTTAATAATTGCCATCTGTGTACTGCTGGCTGGCGGTTATCTTGTGGAACATTATCATAAGGCGAATAGAACTGTAACGATTGAGGACAAGACAAAAAAAAATCCAGCAACTCCGCTGCAACCTGTTCCTCAACATTCAATGTCTACTGCGTATATTGAGGCTGTTCCTCTTGCCAGGCAAGAGTCTTATTACACAGGTGATATAAAAAACAATAATCTGGAACCACCTCTGAAATTAAAGAAAAGACGGGGTACTGACAAGGCCAAATTGGCCATTGTTGTTGATGATATGGGCAGCTCTATGCAGGAAGCAATATCTCTGGCAGCTATATCTGTACCTATTAATTTTGCTGTGATTCCAGGCCTTCGTCATGATCGCGATGTGGCGGATTACGCTAAAAGTAAAGGGATTGTTCAACTGGTTCATATACCAATGCAGCCCAAAGAGTATCCCCGGCGACGCATAGAGAAAAATGGCTTGCTGCTGGAGCATAGTGATGAGGAACTAAGAAGCAGGGTGAATGGATTTTTAGAAATGCTTCCAGATGCTGCAGGGGCAAATAACCATATGGGTTCAGGTTTTACAGAAGATTCTGAAAAGATGCGGGTTGTTCTGGAACTGCTAAAAAAACGGGGATTGTTTTACCTGGACAGTATTACTACACCACATACATCTGGAATCAGAGTGGCGTCTGAACTGAATATGCATTATGCACGGCGCAATGTGTTTCTGGATAATGAGCAAAATGATACCTATATCAGGGGACAATTAGAAAAGGCAGTTGCATATGCACTTAAAAATGGTCACGCAATAGCAATCTGCCATCCCCATAAGGTTACTATTGAAACCCTTTCAGCAACACTTCCTGGGTTAAGGACAAAAGGAGTAGAACTTGTTAGTATCACGGAATTGATAAATTAAAATCATTAAGTTTTTTATATTGCAGGTCAAATAAATCGGGAGGGGAGTTATGACTAAAATAGAACTGGCAAAACAACTGCATCAGGAACTGGGAATCAGATTGAAAGAGGCTTCAGAACATGTTGAGACATTACTTGATTTGATTAAAGATAATCTGGTCAAGGGTGAAAATGTGAAAATATCCGGTTTTGGCGTCTTTGAAGTCAGAGATAAAAACGCAAGGCGCGGCAGAAATCCTCAAACCGGAGAAACAATTACGATAGCGCCTCGCCGTGTCCTTACTTTCAAGCCTAGTGCAATTATAAAACAGGGAGTTAACGGAGAATAGAGCAACTGATCTCGGTGATGTAGACTACAAGGTCGCCGCCTGGACGGTGGATGGTCACTTCATCATCCACCTTTCTGTGTAACAGGGCCTGGCCGACTGGAGAATCTATACTTATTACACCCTGTTTTACATCAAATTCATCAGGTCCACCCAATTGATAACAATACTGGTTTCCGTCTTCATCTTCATATCTCACCCGGCAGCCGAAACATATATGATTAGGATTTTCCGGAGGATTTGGAGCGATTTTGAGGACTTTAAGGCGTCCTCCCAGTTGCTTTAACTTTTTGTCTATCTCTCTGAGGCGTTTTTTGCCATAAATGTACTCGGCATTTTCTGAACGATCACCCTCGGCAGCAGCATCTGATACACCCTGAACAACCTTGGGACGTTCAACTCTCCAAAGATAATCAAATTCTTCCTGGAGCCTTTTCAGGCCTTGTTTGGTAATTAGATTGGTCATCTGTACACGCTTTATTTTAATTTAGTTTCTGAAATAACCCTTTGTATTTCCCTGAGTTTTCTATATGAAGCATCTTGCAGTACCTGTTCTGGTCTGGCTTCATTTACAGGATGAATTGCCAGCCAACCTGAGCGTAGTTTGCCATCATAGCCGGTCATTGTTTCATTTAAAAGCATAAAAAGATGATCCCTGACTCCGTCAAGAAGCCCTTCATAAAACCCTTCAAGAGAAAGTTGACGTTCAATCAGCAAAGTTCCATTATAATCAAACTGTTTAAAGATAAGTTTTTGCGGTACGGTACCTGTGGAATCCGGAAAAAAAATTGAAACTGACGAACTGGCCCTCTCACGTATTACCTGTAAGGAAAGCTGATAAAGTTCAGATTTTGCATTCAGGTCATATAAAAGCGAGCAAAGCATTCCCACAAAACATTCTGTATGCAGAAAACCACGAGAGTTCATGTCTGATGTTTCAAAGTAGAAACCTTTTAATCCCCCCGCCTCATGCCTGGCACCACATATAAGGCAATGGGGAAGTATCCCTTCAAGTCGTGCTAGAAAAGCCTCTTTTTTACGATCTTCCTGCTCTGACTGCCATTGGTGATAGAGAAAGGCACGGGATTCCTGAGTCTGTAGATAAACATTAAGAATATCCTGAGCCAATTCAGTAAACTGGCTGTGTACTTCAGTTTCTCTGGCATAATTTAGAATAGGATATATTTTTCCGTCAGGATTGGTGTTAAGGCTTTCTACTTTAGGGCTTTTGGAGATATATGTATCTGTACATCTGTAACCACGGTTTATGGCAAAGGCACGCAGCAGTGTACGTTGATCCCTGAAAAGTCCGTCGTATTTTATACGGTTATCAATCAGGCAAGGGATTAGTGAAAGTGATTTTTTGTCAATTCCGCGTTGATCAAACAGGGCAAAGATATGTTTGCAGTTTTCAAGGCTGGGCATGTCTTTAACCGGAATTAATACACGGTCTGCAGCGTAAAGTGCGTTTTGTGTAAGAATGTTCAGATCAGGGCGGGTATCAAGAACAATAATGCCCGAAATTCCTGACTCCGACATCATACGGCAAAGTGCCATAGGCCCCTTGAATCCCGGATACATTTCGGTAAGGTTATCTGAAGACGGGATATAATTAACCCCATACTGCCCCTGATGCAGCAGATTTACTCCCCTGACCCCTTTCAAAAAGTCCTCTACAGTCCCATTTGATTGCTGACCCTTCAATTCAAACATTCGGTCAACTGTAAAGTGATTATCAAAAGACATTACGGTAACTTGCAGATCTTCCATCATTGCCTTCAAGTAGATTGCCAGATTGGTAGCCAGCGTGGTCTTGCCTACGCCACCTTTTTCAGATGAGATTGTCAGTATATAAGGGAAATTTTCCATGGCGCTCATAATACGGAAAGTGTAGCCCGTGGTCAACCCTGGTTTGACCTGCAGGGTAGTGTATGGTAACTTTGGTAATATGAATATGTTTACAGAAAAGATTATACTCACGGTAAGTCGCTTAACCTCAATCCTGAAAGACCTGCTGGTTGAAAACTTCGGACAGGTATGGGTTGAGGGTGATGTGTCAAATCCGTCTTTTCCCGCATCTGGCCATATCTATTTTACACTGAAAGATCATGGCGCCATATTGCGCTGTGTCATGTTCCGCAGTAGTGCCAAATCTCTCAAATTCAGGATAGAAGAAGGTATGTCACTGATAATACGTGGTCATGTTTCTGTATATGATCAGCGGGGAGAGTATCAACTGATTACAGAATACGCTGAACCCAAAGGGGCAGGGGCCATGCAGGTGGCTTTTATTCAATTGAAAGAGCGTATGGAGCGAGAGGGGTTATTCAGCAACGCACATAAACAGCCTTTACCTGCCTTACCGCAACGGGTGGGTGTAATTACATCGGCAAGCGGGGCAGCATTGCATGATATCTTGACTGTACTTGGACGACGTCACGCAGGTGTTTCGATTTTGATCTGTCCGGTGCTTGTGCAAGGGGAGGGGGCCGCAAAGGAGATATCCTCTGCAATTAATGACATGAACCGTTTACAGGCGGCAGATGTGTTAATTGTTGGTCGTGGTGGTGGTTCGCAGGAAGACCTTTGGGCATTTAATGAGGAGCTTGTTGCAAGGGCTGTTTATAGTTCACAAATACCTGTTATTTCTGCAGTTGGGCATGAAACAGATTGGACTATCTGCGATTTTGTGGCTGATCTCCGGGCTGCAACACCGTCCGTGGCAGCAGAATTAGTCTGTATTGGCAGAGTAGAGTTGCTCCAGCGGCTTAGTAACCTTTATCATCTTCTGCAACAGTCTGTTATCAGATTGATTTCAGTATGGAGGCATCGCTTTGAAGGCCTGACCCGCTCATTACACGATCCATCCAGACTACTGGAATACCAGGCCCAACGGATTGATGATATTTCAGTACATCTTGAACTTGGAATACGAAATCTTCTATCAAGACGCATGGAACAGGTTATACACCTTGAACAGCGACTGTATGGCCTGCATCCTGATGCCAGGATCAGCAGACAGCGCCAGAATCTTCTGCTTCTGTCAGAAAAGGCTGAAAGAATGATTACAAGACAGCTTGAATTGATGCTGAGATTTTATGGAGAGGCAACAGCACGACTGGAAACTTTGTCTCCCTTGCGTACTATGTCAAGGGGGTTTGCTGTAGTTGAGCTTAAGACCGATGGTCATATTGTGAAGAGTGCAGAAGAACTGCATACTGGTGAAGATGTGCGTTTGAGGTTACATCATGGGGGGGCAATATGTACTGTTAAAGAGACCTACAAAGATTCCGGCGTAAAGGCCACCACCTGATCTATATCATCGGCACCAATTGTAAGCATCACAAGGCGGTCAACCCCCAGGGCAATTCCTGCTGACGGCGGCATAGCGGATAATTCACCAAGAAAAGGTTCAGGGAGCAACAGTTTGGGTTTTCCCAACTTCAACCTGTTCCGATTGACTTCTTCAAAGCGTAAGCGCTGTTCCTGCGGGTCTGTCAATTCGCTAAAACCGTTGGCTAGTTCCAATCCTCCAACATAAAGTTCAAAACGTTCTGCAAATTCAGGGTCATCCTGGCTGATTCTGGCCAGTGATGCCAACTGCAATGGATAGTCTTTTAAGATTACCGGAGTTTTAAATTTTTCAAGGGCAGGCTCTATTTTCGACGTAAGTATCTCATCGAAGAGGCCATTTTTAATGCAAGAGAATACATCAACCTGGGCCAGGCTGGAAAATGCTTCCTGGACGCTTATGATGTGCCATATTCCGTTAGGGTCTATTTTATTTCCAAATCGTACAAAGGGTTGTGCTTGAGCACAGTCTTCGGACACCAGACGTAGCAGAGCGATACAGTCATCTATCAGTTGCCTGTAATCAGCGTTACTTCTGTACCATTCCAACATTGTAAATTCAATCAGATGCTTTGAACCACGCTCATCTGCACGCCAGCAGCGGCATATCTGAAAAATCTTGTCATAACCACGACACAACAGACGTTTCATACATATTTCAGGTGATGTCTGAAGTTGCCAGTGCAGGGTAGGGAGAGGATCAATATATTCTTCAGGTGCGTTGGCTGGAATTCTGGCAGGAGTTTCCACTTCAAGAAACCCCCGTTCCCCAAAAAAACGTCGTATTGATTGCAGCACATGCGCCCTTATGTGGAGAGTGCTACAGTTCAATCTAGACTATCCCTTGATTCTTGTGGAATATTCACCATTACGGGTATCTATCACAATTAATTCACCTTCTTCAATAAATGGAGGTACCCTTAACACATAGCCTGTTTCTACAGTTGCAGGTTTTGAGTCACTTCCTGATGTGTCGCCTTTAACCCAGGGGTCTGTCTGGGTCACCCTCAGGTTGATAAAATTTGGAAGCGTTACACCAATAGGTTTTGTTCCAAACAGCATTACTGCCACCTTTGTATTTTCCAGCAGAAAGTTTTTGGCATCACCAACGGCATCCTCTTCCATTACTACCTGCTCAAAAGTCTGCTGATCCATAAAGGTGTAGTGATCACCTTCTTTATACAGGAATTCCATATCCCGTTCATCCATACCAGCCGGTTCAAAGTTTTCACCTGAACGATAAGTACGATCTAGTGTTGAGCCGTTTATCATATTTTTCATCTTGCATTTATAAAGAGCCTGACCTTTACCAGGTTTTACAAAATCAAAAGATGTCACTATATATGGATCACCATCAAGTATAAGCTTCGTTCCTTTTTTTAAATCCGCAACAGACAACATGATAACTCCTTGCGTAAATAGATATATAACAACATAAAACTCATGTACTGCTTTAACCAGTAGACATGAGTTCTTTATTGTCTTCGTTTTGTTGGAAAGATAGTAAAAAGGGTACTATTTTGCCCTGTAGGTTATTCGACCACGGCTTAAGTCATATGGTGAAAGTTCAACTGTTACCTTGTCTCCGGGCAAAATCTTTATGAAATATTTACGCATTTTACCTGAAATGTGCGCCAGCACTACATGGTCATTTTCTAGCTTGACCCTGAACATTGCGTTCGGTAATGGCTCAATAACCGTACCTTCTACTTCAATTGCTTCTTCTTTGCTCATGCAGGTTGTTGCTCCTTTATATCCGCTTGCATTTTTAAATTCTGTTTTGCGCTACACTAACCATATTCGTTATGATTTGCAAGGTTTAATATCACTATATTAAAACGCGCCTACACAAAAATCCCATAAGCTATATTATGTAAAGTAGATGGTGCGTAATAAGGCGGATGGAAAACGACACAGTTAAAACCCTGTATTTAGAGCTCGCGTTGATCAAGAACCCTCTGTGCTTTCCCTTCATGGCGTGGAATACTGTTAGGTTCAACCAGTTTAACAGTTGCACCTACCCCCAGGGCTGAATGAATCTTTCTTTCAACTAACTCAAGAAAAGCCCTCTGTTTTTTCATCTCGTCAAAGAATATATTTTCGGTTACTTCGATATCTATTTCCAGTGTGTCTGATGTTCCGATACGCTTCAGGATTAGCTGATAATGCGGTTCGCATCCTTCAATGGCAAACAATACCTCTTCAATCTGCGAAGGAAATACATTAACCCCTTTAATTATCAACATATCATCACTACGTCCCATGGTTTTCTTCATACGTGCAAGGGTTCTTCCGCAACTGCATGGTTCGTAGATCAGGCTAGTTATATCACGAGTGCGATATCGGATCATCGGAAAGGCCTCTTTATTCAAGCTGGTCAGTACCAGTTCTCCAACCGCACCTTGTGGTAAAACCTCTCCTGTTTCAGGATCAATAATTTCAGCTATAAACGCGTCTTCTGCAATATGCATCCCATGCTTGTATTGGCACTCACCGGCAACACCGGGGCCAATTACTTCGGAAAGTCCATAATTGTCAGTGGCACTGATCTGGAGTCTCTGCTCAATTTCTGCACGCATGGCCTCAGACCAGGGTTCCCCTCCAAAAAGTCCAACCTTAAGCGAGAGAGAACCAGGATCAATTTTATATTTTTCTATTCTCTCTGCCAGTGCCAGTGCGTAACTTGGAGTGCCAACCAGAACCGTTGACTTATAGTCCTGCATAATCATTATCTGTTTGTCTGTATTGCCTCCACCCATCGGTATGACAGCAGCACCAATAGCCTCGGATCCGTAATGCAGCCCAAAAGCTCCGGTAAACATTCCATAACCAAAAGTAATCTGTATTACATCTTCAGATGTTACTCCGGCCGCGGTCATAAAACGGGCCACCAGATTTGACCAGTTTCTGAGATCATGCTTTGTGTATCCAACAACAGTTGGTTTACCTGTGGTACCTGATGAAGAGTGGATTCTCACAACCTCGCTCAAGGGTACAGCAAACATTCCGTAAGGGTAATTGAGACGCAGGTCTTCTTTGGTGGTAAATGGCAATCGGGCCAAATCTGAAAGCGAAGTGATATCTTCAGGCACTATACCGAGTTCATTGAATTTGTTCTGATAACAGCGGACGTTCTTGTATACCCTGTTAAGTGTAGCCTGCAAACGTTCCAACTGAAGCTGTTCAAGCTCTTCCCTGGGCATACATTCATGTTGGGCATCCCATACAGCATTGTTCATCTTGTACCTCCGCTAGCTGTCTTTACCCTTGAAATAACCTCTTCAATCGCCTGCTGCGGCGTAATCAGATGAGTTTCACCGTTATAACGCAGCTTGAACTCAACCTTGTTTTCAACAATGTTCTTGCTTCCTACCACAATTCTTAATGGAATACCGATCAGGTCGTGATCCTTGAACTTGACTCCAGGACGCTCATCCCGATCATCAAGCAAAGCCTCAACCCCTGCTGCCTCAAGCTGATTGTGAATCCGCTCTGCTGCTTCCATTACTGCTTGATCTTTCTGTGCGTTGAGTGCAACAACCGAACAGTGGAAAGGCGCAAGGGGTAACGGCCAGATGATACCGTTTTCATCATGGTTCTGTTCTATTGAGGCTGCCACTGTTCTTCCAATACCGATTCCATAGCATCCCATAAAGATGATCTGTTCATTGCCGTCTTTATCAAGATACGTGGCTTTCATGCTATTCGAATATTTTGTACCCAGTTTAAAGACATGCCCTACCTCTATTCCACGCCAGATTTCAAGCCTGCCATTTTGGCATCTTGGGCAAGCATCTCCTTCTCCGACAATTCGTATATCTGCTATCATGCTTACCTGGAAATCACGACCGGCATCTACTCCTGTATAGTGCTGATCTGTCTCATTTGCTCCGGTTACCATGTTTGAACAAGATTCAACCATGTAATCAATTACCACCGGGAGGTTTTCCTTAAGGCCAATCGGGCCCAGAAACCCCGGGGGTGATCCGGTAAAACGCAAGATTTCTTCATCAGAAGCCATCTGAATATCATCCCAGCCCAGATGGTTCTTCAACTTAAGTTCATTAAGCTCATGGTCTCCACGCACCAGAGCCATTACATATTGCCCTTCTCCATTAGAGAGCAACAGTGTTTTAATTGTATCTGACTGATTAATTCCCAGAAAATCAGCAACTTCTGCAATAGTTTTTTTATTAGGGGTGTGTATTCTGGCAAGCGGAAGATGTCCTGCCCTTTCCTGCTGTCCCTTGGTGCCTTCTGCTTTTTCAACATTGGCGGCATATCGGCAAGAGTTGCATGAAACTATTGCATCCTCACCTGAAGATGCAAGAACCATAAATTCATGGGAGGTTGAACCTCCTATTGAACCTGTATCGGCCTCAACAGCACGGAAATCGAGCCCGCATCGTTCAAATATCCTGGTGTAAGCATTATACATACTGTTGTAAGATGTATCAGATGCTGCAGAGTCTGTATCGAACGAGTAGGCATCTTTCATAATAAATTCACGTCCACGCATAAGCCCGAAACGAGGTCTGATTTCATCACGAAACTTGGTCTGTATCTGATAGAAATTAATCGGAAGTTGACGGTAACTCTTGATTTCACGCCGGACAATATCTGTTATAACTTCTTCATGGGTCGGCCCCATGCAGAATTCATTATCCTTTCTGTCCTTAAAACGAAGCAGTTCTTTGCCATACTGCGCCCAACGCCGTGACTCAATCCACAGCTCAGAAGGTTGCACCGCAGGCATTAACAGTTCTATGGCGCCGGCAAGGTTCATCTCTTCCCGAACAATCTTTTCAAATTTACGGATCACACGCAGCCCCAAAGGCATGTAGGTGTAGATGCCAGCGGCAATTTTACGAATCATTCCGGCTCTCATCATTAACTGGTGGGAGATAACCTCTGCATCGGAAGGAGTTTCTTTGAGAGTTGGAATAAAGAATTGTGTATAAAGCATTGAATTTAAACCACCTTATATCAGTTTGTGACGAACCAGCATCTGGTTTACTGCTTCTCTATGAAAAGGCTTTACAATGTAATCATCACAATCCCCTTCAAAAAATGCATTCTCAATGTCCTGAGGAGAGTTACATGCCGAAATCATAAACACCTTTGTACGTCTGCCAAGTTTTTGATCCCGTTCTCTTATTCCCTTTAAGGTTAAAGTTCCATCTAAAATCGGCATTACAATATCCAGGCAGACCAGGTCGTACAGATCACCCTCAGAAATGGCCGTGTCAATCAGATTAAGGGCCAAATTGCCATTTTCAGCATGATCGCAAGGGCCAAAAGCCTCGATAAACGTTGCCAGCATCAAACGGCCAATTTCATCATCATCAACAATTAGACTTCGCATGATATTATCCTGTTTACAGATTATTGATCTCTTCAATCAAGGCATCGGCCAGTTCATTTTCACTCACCTTGCGAACTACCTGGCCTTTGCGAAAAATCAGTCCTTCCCCATTGCCCCCGGCAACCCCCACATCAGCTTCGCGGGCCTCTCCCGGGCCATTCACAACACATCCCATCACTGCAACGGTAATTGTCTTGTCAACTGATTGCAAACGTTTTTCAATCTCTTCAGCCAGTTTGATCAGGTTGATCTGACAACGTCCACAGGTGGGACATGAAATAAAATTAATACCCCGTTGCCGCAAACCAAGTGATTTGAGTATCTCAAAGCCGACCCTGACTTCGTCAACCGGATCTCCTGTGAGGGAGACCCTGAGTGTATCACCAATGCCATCATTTAAAAGAATGCCTAAACCAACTGATGATTTTATAGTTCCAGAAAATGTTGTGCCTGCTTCTGTAATACCTATATGAAGCGGATAGCATACCTGTCTGGATAACAGACGATATGCCTCAACAGTTCTGGTAACGTCCGATGCTTTTAATGATATTTTGATTTCCTGATAGTTGAGCTCTTCAAGAATGCGGATATGCCTCAAGGCGGATTCAACCATGGCCTCTGCGGTAGGATGCCCATATTTTTCGAGTAATGTTTTTTCAAGAGAACCGGCGTTTACCCCGATCCGGATCGGTACCTTTCGTCCTGCAGCACTTTTAACTACTTCTGAAACCTTCCACTTTTCTCCTATGTTGCCAGGGTTTAGTCGCAGACCATCAATACCACCCTCCAACACCCGAAGGGCTAATTTGTAGTCAAAGTGAATATCAGCTATTACCGGTATCGGACTTTGAGCCTTAATAGCTGTCAATGCATCGGCAGCATCGCTATCTGGTACAGCGCAGCGTATAATTTCACAACCGGCTGCAGCCAGAGAAAAAATCTGATCCAGCGTTGCATTAATATCACGGGTGTCAGTGGTACACATTGACTGTACAGAGCAAGGGGCCCCTCCACCAACTGCCACCTTACCGATATGAAGTTGTCTGGTTAATGATTTCATGGTGTAAAATATTAACGGAATAGAGAGAAAATTGCAAGGATAGCCTGATATGCAAATGATTTCCGGTTTATGATGAGTCTTTGTGATCCCTTGGGCAAGTCATGGGTAAAATCTGTTAAGAACATTAACAGGATATTTTGAAAGTGGACTATCTGGAAACTGCTGTTTTAGCGGGCGTTAAATATGGGTCAGATTTTTTTATTACGTTGGGTTGCCCGGCATTACCGATATAAAACGCCACCAGACGTACAGGTGTCTTGCCGGTGTTGATGCCATTATGAAAACAGTCAACCACCTCTATAATCACATCCCCGGCTTTGTAGGTTAAATCTTTGCCAACTTCAAGTTTTACTTTAAGTTCTCCTTCGAGCATATAGGCATAAACCGGAATCAAATGTTTATGCCAGCCTGTTTCCTTGCCAGGTGCTATTTCAACCAGTGCTGCCGTCACTTCAGGCCTGTCTGTTAAAGGATATACGATCTTTTTACCATCAGCAGTGACATCTGTTTTTATCAGGATTTTGGAGGTAACTCCGCTTTTATATGCAGCATGAGGTTTGATCTGTCCTTCAAACAGAAGCTTTTCTCCAGTATAATAGCGTGCAGTCCCCTGATGTTCCCAAAAGATGTGGGTTTCATCACTATATCTGGCGCCTGAGCCGGATACGGATGACGGCAATGTTACAACAGCAATGTTTGGCAGATGTACAGAGACGGTCTTTTTTGCAAGATCAAAACATACCTCAAGCTGACTTCCGTCCGAAGCAGTGTATTGGGCAGCAACCTGATTTGCACCTACTGCTCCGCAAGGAATTTCTCCGGCATACACACCAGATGAAAATAAAATTAAAATCAATAGATTAAATAGATGTTTCATGTTGTTACCTCACTTCTCTCTTCAAAAAAGTCTATAACGTTTAATGAAAAAATATCTGGCTGTTCTGTATGGACAGAATGAGCTGCCCCTTCAATAATTTTAAGCATAGCTCCAGGTATCTGTTCAGCAAGTTTTATTGAGCAGTGAACAGGTAGAAGTATGTCCTGTCTACCTGCTATCACACAGGTGTTTACTCTGACCTGGAAAAGTCTGCTTTCGCTGTTATATTCTTTAATGGCCTTTACCTGATTTTTGAACGATCTGGCTGACTGCTGCCAGGGATAATCAAGCTGATACGCAACATAATCGTCAACAATCTGCGGATTTTCAAAAAAGCGCTCTGTGAATATCCAGGTGAAAACAGATCGGTACCATGCCTTACGATTAAGAGTGCTCTCATACCAGTCAGACCAGTCGGCAAACAGAAGATTGTTGCGAGCCGTATTGCGAGCTGCTGTAGCGACCAGAACTATACTCTCGATCAGTTCTGGATAGCATAACGAAAGTTCAAGTGCCGTCATTCCACCCATGGAGTGCCCAATCAATCTGACTTTTTTCAGGCCCAGATGACAAATAAGCGCAGCACAATCATCAGCCATCAGCTTTATACTGATTTCACAATCTCCGATTGACCTCCCTACCCCACGATTGTCCAGAATCAAAACCGTATAGTGCGATGTCAACTTTGGCAATAAGGATAGCCAGCTCGCTGAGTCTGATGCAAGTCCTGCAAGCATAATCAGCGGTGGCCCGTTACCATGAATTTCGTAATACAACTCTATTGCATTATGATTAAAAACTGGCATTACAAGTCTGTTAGTAAGTCATGCTTGCTGCATTCAACAGGCCAATCGCAATAGCTAAAAAAGCCAGCAGGGTGGCAGCAGCTGTCTGGTTTTCTTCTATCTGTTTTACCAGATCCCTGAAGAATATCCTTACTACAGAAAAGACCAGTATCTGCACAAGCATTGCAACTAATGCCCAAAGCAGCATATCAAAAAAACCAACACTATGCGTTATGGCACTGTGCAACGGCAGGACAAAACCTATAAAAGCACCACCAAAGCTGATTGCAGGAGCTACTTTACCTTCACGCACCAACTTTAACTCATCATATGGCGTTACCTTGCAGTATATGGCACAGAATACAATCAGATAAAGCAATGCAGCGATAAAATACCTGCCAAAATCAATCAGACCCTTAAAGTATTCAAACTGCAGTGAGTCCATCTCCCACCTCCAGACTGTTTGATCATCAAAATATAACTGTAACTATTCCATTATGCTATCAAATAGTGTCATTCCCGAGGCCATATCCCTGATAGAATTTATTAGGGTATGACAGTAAAATTGCATTACTACTTGAAAAAATGCGGCAAAAAACGGCTTGCATTGGTTGTTACCAGTTGACGATCCTCTCGTATCCCGATACCTGCAGATTCTCCTGCTACAACCCACGATCCAATGACTGGATAGTTTCCATCAATACATGGTATTGGCGCCAGTTTCTGGTAAACAGGAGGCTTGCCCCCATAACTTCCTGCCGTTTCATGAATCTGACCGTTACGGTGTACTGCTACATTTTCTCCTTCACGTGACAGCAAAGGCTTGGCAACATAATTATCACGAAATGTGTCAGCATTAAAATCGGCCTGCAACAGGTTTTCATGCCCTTCAAACAGTTTCCACAGAACTGCAAGCAAACCTTTATTGGAAAGCAACATTTTCCATGCAGGCTCAATCAGACGAACCCTGGCTGTCGCAAGTTTGCGTCCAAAATACTCATTTACAAGCCACTCCCACGGGTAAAGCTTGAACATTGTATCTATTGGTTTTTCATCCAGATCAACGTATCTTCCTTCAATCTCTTCAAAGCCGATATCGTTCATAAACAGTTGGGTGGTGGTTAAGCCTGCCTGAATTGCAGTATCCCTTAAATATTCGAGGTTACCCAAATCCTCGGCAGCTTCAGGCACGCAGGCAAAATGCAGATCAGATGATATCCCCATCCCCTTCCATGCCTCAATCAACCGTTCATGGATAGAGTTAAACTGATCTGCATCTGGATAGACATCCTTCATCCAAAACCATTGAATGACAGAGGCCTCTAAAAGTGAAGTAGGTGTATCAGCATTGTATTCTAATAATTTAGGTGGGTTAATTCCATCGAATGCCAGATCAAAGCGGCCATAAAGGGATGGCTCATCCTTTTCCCATGAATCAACAATCAGGGGTATGGCGTGGGCAGGTATCTGAAGCTTCTCAAACAAATCTTTGTCAATAACATATTGCGCCGCCTCGATGCAGCATTCCTGCAACTCATTGGTGGCATTTTCAAAAAGGTCTATCTCTGAACTTTCAAAACAGTAACAGGCTGTCTCGTCCCAGTATGGATCTCCATCAATAGTATGATAGAGCATCCCCTGTGACTCAACAATATTTTGCCAGTTCATCCGGGGTGGATGGATAATCCGCTGCATGGCTTATCCTCCGAAAGAAGAGTGAAAGGATGACAGGCTGCCGAAGCCCCCCCTTGAAACAGATACAGTCCTGATTGAGCGACTTCCCTGACCCGAAAAGGTACGTCCGGCAGTAAATCTGGGGCCATAGAAAAATCCATGACTGTAATTACGATCTCCCTGTTTTACCTCTTCACAGTTCTTTGGATCGTTGCCCCAATCGTCAAGGCAATCCTGTTTGCTCTTGTAAACATGACGATCATCTTTTTTGTTGCAACCGCCCAGTACCAGAATGCCGCCAATCAAAACCAGTGAAATCTGCAGGCTGCTTCGTCTGCTCATTTGTCGCTCCATCAAACAATAGAGTAATAACCTGTCTTTTTTTGCTGTCACATCAGGGGCGTTGGATTTATTATGCTCAGTTCAGGCGGTTCGAGTAAAGAGGAAACCTCTTCATCATCTGATTCACCTGTTTTTTAATATCAGCGAGTACCTGCTCGTTTCCAATTCCAACAATAGCATCAGAAATAAACCCGGCAACCTGTTCCATATCTGTATCTTTCATTCCGTGGGAGGTACAGGCCGGAGTTCCGATCCGGATACCTGATGTCACAAATGGAGAACGGGTCTCAAAAGGTACAGTATTCTTGTTAACAGTTATACCGGCTTTATCCAGTGCTTCTTCAGCAGCCTTTCCGGTAATTTCAGTACCAGAGAAGTTGATCAGCATCAGATGATTATCCGTACCGCCGGAGGTTAGCTTGAATCCTTTGGCCATAAGAGCCAGAGAGAGCGATTTGGCGTTCTTTATGACCTGTTGCTGGTAGGTTTTGAATTCCGGTTGCAAGGCTTCCTTAAAGGCAACCGCCTTGGCGGCTATTACATGCATCAAAGGGCCCCCCTGGATTCCAGGGAATATCTGTGAGTTGACAGTCTTGGCAAATTCTTCACGGCAGAGGATCATGCCACCACGCGGACCACGCAGGGTCTTGTGGGTTGTTGTGGTAACGAACTCCGCAAACGGAATCGGATTCGGATGAACACCAGCGGCAATCAAACCTGCAATATGTGCCATATCAACCATTATTTTTGCTCCTACCTTATCGGCAATCGTACGAAAGGCAGGGAAATCAATAGTACGTGGATAGGCACTTGCACCAACAACGATAATTTTGGGCCTGTGTTCAAGAGTCAGACGCTCAACTTCTTCATAGTCAATGGTTTCTGTTTCAGGAGAGACACCATATGGCACAACCTTGTAAAAACGACCTGAGAAGTTTACCGGACTTCCATGTGTCAGATGCCCACCGTGGGAGAGATTCATTCCCAGAATTGTGTCACCAGGTTGACAGACGGCGTTATAAACCGCCATATTGGCCTGTGAGCCAGAATGTGGCTGCACATTGGCGTGATCGGCACCAAAAAGCTGTTTTGCACGGTCTATGGCCAACTGCTCCACTGTATCAACATGCTGGCAGCCCCCATAATAACGTTTCCCCGGATAGCCCTCGGCGTACTTGTTGGTCATGACACTGCCCTGGGCCTCCAGAACTGCTTCAGATACAAAATTTTCAGAGGCTATCAGCTCAAGATTATACTCCTGCCTTTCGGTTTCATTGCGGATCGCTTTGGCTACATCAGGATCAAACTGGGAAAGAATTGACATTGCAGGAACTCCTTATCCTTTGATTTGTAATTTATTTAAATATAAACTTAAGGACAAAACTGAACTTTTGAAAGTGCATCACTTGGAAAAACGAAACGGGACTTTTTCAAGTCCCGCATGAAGATAGTATTTTTAAATGTATCTATTCACGATACTTTTTTTCAATTTCACTAATCTTGTCAATTCGACGAAGATGACGGCCTCCCTCAAATGATGCTTCCAGCCAGGCTCCTGCACAGGCCACGGCAATTTCCAGAGGAAGTATTCGTCCACCCATTGCAAGTATGTTGGCGTTGTTATGCTGCTTTGCCAGGATTGCCATTTCAGGACTGGTTACCAGGGCAGCCCTGATCCCCGGGATTTTATTTGCAGATATTGAAATGCCGATACCAGTGCCGCAGATCACAATCCCTGCATCTGCCTCTCTATGAACAACCAGAAGCGCTACAGCCTCAGCAAACTCTGGGTAGTCTACAGAATCTTCAGAGTTAGTGCCCACATCTGCCACTTCAATATCCCTGCCCTGCAGATATGAAACAAGTCCCTGTTTAAGTTCATACCCACCATGGTCAGAACCGATTGCTATCTTCATTTTAAACCCTTTTAAACAGAAGAGTGGCGTTTGTGCCACCAAACCCCAGAGAATTGCTCATAACATAATCAACACGAACCTCACGGGCGGTGTTCGGAACATAATCCAGATTACATTCAGGATCAGGTTCCTCGTAATTAATGGTCGGTGGTATCACCCCTGTATCCATAGCCATGCAACTGATTACCGCTTCAAGGCCACCAGCAGCGCCGAGCAGATGACCAGTCATGGATTTGGTGGATGACACCATCAGTTTATTCATGGCATGATCACCGAATACAGTTTTTATAGCCATTGTCTCATTCAGGTCATTAAACGGGGTAGATGTGCCATGGGCGTTGATATAACCGATCTGTTCAGGATTTACCCCCGCATTTTTAAGGGCCATCTTCATACAGCGTGCTGCACCTTCCCCTCCTTCAGATGGTGCGGTCATATGGTAGGCATCTCCTGTAAGTCCATAACCAACTATCTCTGCGTAAATCTTGGCGCCACGTTTCCTGGCTGCTTCATACTCTTCAAGAATTACTATTCCTGCCCCTTCACCCATTATAAAACCATCGCGATTCTTTTCAAAAGGTCGTGAGGCTTTCTGAGGATCATTATTGCGAACAGACAGTGCTCTCATAACTGAAAAACCGCCAATTCCCAAAGGAGTCACAGTTGCTTCGGTGCCTCCGGCAATCATTGCATCGGCATCACCACGTGCAACTATATGGTATGCGTCACCGATCGAGTGTGTACCAGTAGCGCAGGCCGATACAGAGGATACGTTAGGGCCCTTGGCACCGTATTTGATGGAAATGTGGCCTGGTGCCAGATTTATGATTAACATCGGAATAAAAAATGGGGAAATTTTTTTGTAGCCGCCCTCCAGAAGCGCGGAGTGATACTTCTCGATAGTCGGCAGTCCACCAAGTCCGGCACCAACTAGCACCCCTACCCTCTCCGCATTTTCCTCTGTAATTTCAAGGCCTGAATCCTCCATTGCAAAATGGGATGCTGCCAGAGCGTACTGGATGAAGAGATCCATCTTTTTGATCTCTTTCTTGTCAATAAACTGTTCTGCATTAAAATCATTGACCTCACCAGCTATTTTGACCGGCATGTTGCTGGCATTGAAGCGTGTTATTGTTCCGATACCTGACAAGCCGTTAACCAGTGCGTTCCAGTTTTTCTGATTGCCGGTGCCCAGGGGTGAAACAGCCCCCAGACCGGTAATGACGACTCTTCTCATGTAGTTGACTCCCATTATTGAAGGTCTTCTGCGTGTTTTCAACTTAACATGTCAAAAATACACGAATAGTGGCGAAGGGCAAAGACATTTTGGTTTTTTTGCATTGTTCTTGCTCAGCTACTCTATAGAATTCGCCACAAATGAACTTGGTTTGTTTAAAAAAAGGAAAAGAGGGGAATGGTTTCCCCCCTTTTTCTTTTTTATCGGCGTCCTTGATTACTTAGGTGTGCTCGCTGATGTAATCAACTGCATCCTGGACAGTCTGGATTTTCTCGGCATCTTCATCAGGTATTTCAATATCAAACTCTTCTTCCAGAGCCATTACCAGCTCAACGGTATCAAGGGAATCTGCACCCAGGTCATCCATAAAGGATGCCTCGGATACAACCTGAGCCTCGTCAACACCAAGCTGTTCGGCAATTATTTCCTTTACTCTCTTAACTACATCAGACATCTTTCACCTCCGTGTGATATGAACCGTTGCTGGTTTTATTTTTTAAAATGTTTCTGCTTCTTAGCAAACAGAAACGATAAATGTCAAAGTAATTTTTCAGAGATTGTATCACAACAGCAGCCATACAGTTTTTATTAACGGAACAGCCTGTTAAGTTGCATATCAAGCATTAACAATTTTCTAAATTACTCTACCAGATACTGAACCTGTAACAGCAGAGAATTGCAACACAATTACATATACATTCCGCCGTTTACTGACAGAACATGGCCGGTAATGTAGCCTGATGACTCTGATGACAGAAAGACTACAGCGTTGGCAATATCTTCCACAGAACCCAGACGTCCAAGAGGTATCTGGGAAGCAAGTTCTTCCCGTGCCTTTTCCGGCATAGCGTCTGTCATGGCAGTTGATATAAAGCCGGGGGCAACAGCATTTACAGTTATATTCCGTTTGGCCATCTCACGGGCATTAGACTTGGTAAGACCTATCAGTCCCGCCTTGCTGGCGCAATAGTTGGCCTGTCCGGCATTACCCATCTGGCCAACCACTGAAGCTATATTGATAATTCGCCCGTAACGCTGTTTGCTCATAACCTTGAATGCTGCACGGGTACAAACAAATGAACCTTTAAGGTTGACATTCATAACAGCATCCCAGTCTTCATCCTTCATCCTCATTATCAGTCCGTCACGGGTAATCCCTGCATTATTTACCAGGATATCAACCCTGCCAAAAGTACCTGTTGCAATTTCAATCATTTTTTCAACATCTTCAGTCAGAGTGACGTTTCCGACAACTGCCACTGCACTGGTTCCTTTTGCCAGGAGCTCCTTGACTACATCATCTGTTGCTTCCGAATCCAAATCAACTGCGACAATTTTTGCCCCCTGTGCAGCAAGAGCAAAAGCAATACTTTTACCAATACCACGTGAAGCCCCTGTAATTACGGCAACTTTCCCTTTTGGCATATTCATTTCTCCTTTCAGAAATCAGGATTGTCTGTCAGCAAAGGTTGCCTTAAGGTCTGCCTCAGTCACAACCTTACCGTCAACAAGCGCCCTGGCACTAAAGAACCAGATGCCCCGCTTGCAGGCTGTTGCTTCTACTTCAAAACGTAGTTGATCCCCGGGAATGACAGGTTTGCGAAAACGGGCATTGTCTATTCCAGTAAAATAAGTAACCTTCTCACGTATAGAATCATCAGACTGATAAGCCAGGATACCTGCTACCTGAGCCATAGCTTCAATAATCAGGACCCCTGGCATGACAGGGTGACCTGGAAAATGACCTGTAAAAAACGGCTCATTAATAGTTACATTTTTCAAACCTACTATCTTTTTACCGATCTCAATCTCCAGAATCCGATCAACCATCAAAAACGGATGGCGATGGGGCAGTATCTTCATAATCTGATTAATATCAAGCATTCTTTCACCTTACTGAAGCCATCTGAATCAGGCTGCAGCCCTTATACCTGTGCTGTCTTCAACATTAACAAGTTCCATATCCTTGTTGATTCGCTTAACCAGCCCGGTAAGTACTTTACCAGGCCCTATCTCAACAAAACGTGTTACTCCCAGATTAATCATTTCATTTACAGATTGTTCCCATCTTACCGGTGAACAGACCTGGGTAACCAGAAGTTCACGCACTCTGAAGGCGTCCTGATTGGCTGTTGCCTCTACATTTGTAATCACCGGCAGGGAAAGTTTTTGAATTAGTATACAGTCCAGTACATCCATCAGACGCTCTGCAGCAGGTTTCATTAATGCGCAATGGAATGGTGCAGAGACAGTAAGCAGCATAGCCTTGCGGTATCCCTTTAATTTGGCTAGCACAATGGCCCTGTTTACTGCTGTTGCATGACCGGCAATTACGATCTGTCCCGGAGAATTGAAATTGGCAGGGGAAACCACTTCACCTTCAGCAACATCTTCACAGATAGCCGTCAGTACGTCTTCTTCAATCGAGAGCATGGCAGCCATAGCACCAACTCCAACAGGCACTGCCTCCTGCATGAAAAGCCCCCTGGAACGGACTGTTCTTACTGCATCAGCAAAAGTCATTGCACCGCTACAGACCAGGGCTGAATATTCACCAAGTGAGTGTCCGGCAACATAATCGGCTGAAATTCCTGTTTCTTTCTGTAAAACAGTTAATGCTGCAATACTTGCAGCAAGAATTGCAGGCTGTGTAATTGAGGTAAGCTTTAAATCTTCTTCCGGGCCTTTAAAGCAAAGGTCAGATAATCTGAACCCCAATGCATCATCAGCCTCTTCAAAGATATGCCTAGCTACTGAAAAGTTATCTGCCAGGTTCTTGCCCATACCTGCGTACTGGGAACCCTGACCTGGGAATAAGAAAGCTGTTTTACTCATAATCACAGTACCTTAAACATACTATATAAAATCACCACTTTAATAATACCGAACCATATGTAAAACCGCCTCCAAAGGCGTCCATAAGTATAAGGTTGCCATCTTTAAGCCTGCCTTCCCGGTTAGCTTCATCAAGCGCTATCGGTATGGAGGCAGAAGAGGTGTTGCCATATTTATGCAAATTTACGAATATCCGTTCCTCTGGAATGCCTACCCTTTTACCTGTTGCCTCTATAATACGGCGATTGGCCTGGTGAGGAATCAACCAGTTTACATCGTCAGCAGAGACGTTGTTATACTCAAGCGCTGCAACAGCAGCGTCACCCATGGCTCTTACTGCGTGTTTGAACACATCATTGCCTTCCATGCGGAGATAATAAAGCTTTTCTTCAAATGTACTCTTTGCTGAGCCGGGATTTCTGCCACCAACGCCAGGTTGGTATAGCAACCCCCAATGAGAGCTGTTAGTATAAATATGGCTGGAAAGTATCCCGTGCTCTCCGGTTGAAGCCTCAACCACAACTGCTCCGGCACCATCTCCAAACAGAATACAGGTATTACGATCCGTAAAGTCCACTATGCGGGTCAGTACCTCGGCCCCCATTACTAGCATCTTTCTTGCCATGCCACTTTTGATGTATGCCTCCGCCATATTGAGGCCATAGATAAATCCGGAGCAAGCGGCTGAAAGGTCGAAGGCTGCTGCGTTGGCAGCGCCAAGTTCCTGCTGGACAATACAGGCAGTAGCGGGAAAGGGGAAATCCGGAGTGACTGTTCCAAGCAGGATCAGGTCAAGTTCATCAGGCTGGACATTAGCCATCTCAAGAGCGCGGCGAGCTGCCTTGACTGCAAAGGTGGAGGTATATTCGCCATCAGCGGCTATACGACGTTCTTTTATTCCTGTTCTTGTGGTAATCCACTCATCATTTGTATTTACCATTTTTTCCAGATCAGAGTTAGTGAGGATCTTGTCTGGAACAGCAGAACCTGTTCCCGTAATACGGGCACGTAGCATACAACCCCCCTTACCGAAACATTGCAGTTAACTGCTTCCGGCGTAAATAATCAATGGAAGATAAAACACCTGCTAAGATAGTGTTGCAATAACGCCGCCGTTAGTGGGAAACAGTGCACCGTAATTTTCAGAGAGTTTTTCAGCAATTCTTTGGGTAACACCGCTGTTTGCATAGTCATTTGCAAAACGAATTGCGTTTTTGATAGCCTTGGCATTGGAACCGCCATGGCAAATCATTCCCACACCGTTGATTCCAATCAATGGAGCTCCCCCATATTCAGCATAGTCAACGGTTTTTTTAAATCTGTTAAAGGCTCCTCGCATGAATAAATATCCCATTTTGGCTATTGTATCGCCCATGATTTCCCGTTTAAGCATGGTTCCTGTTGCCTCAGCGAGCCCTTCGGAAAGTTTGAGAACAACATTACCAACAAAACCGTCACAGACTATAACCTCAACTGTGCCCTTGAATATATCCCTGCCTTCTACATAACCCGCATAGTTCAGAGATGTCTTGCGCAGAATGGAATTGGTCTCACGGGTAAGATCGTTCCCCTTTGACTCTTCTTCACCATTTGATAAAAGCCCAATGCGAGGATTTGATATGCCCATTGCATGTTTGGCATACACCTGCCCCATAATGGCAAACTGCACAAGATGTGAAGCTTTACAATCAACATTGCCTCCAACATCCAAAACCAGGGTCTTGCCCTGCAGTGTTGGAAAGACCTGGGCTATAGCAGGCCGTTCAATACCGCTAATCCGTTTTAACACGAACATTCCGGCTGCCATTGTGGCACCGGAATTGCCGGCACTTACAGCGGCGCAGGCATCTCCATTCTTGACCAGTTCAAATGCAACCCTTACAGATGAATTACGTTTTTTACGAACTGCATCTGATGCGGAATCATGCATTCCCACCACCTCACTGGCATGGTGAATGGTAATGTCTAGATTTGACGCACCGATACGGTCAAGCTCTTGCTTAAGGCGTAGCTGATCACCTACAAGAACAACGGAAATTCCGTGTTCCCTAGCAGCCACCGCTGCTCCTTCCACCTCAACAGCAGGGGCGTTATCTCCGCCCATGGCATCAACCGCAACTCTCATAGTTATAGGTGTGGAATTCCTGTTCAGGCCTTTTTCTCTGCCCCGACAACTTTTTTACCTTTATAGGTGCCGCAGGAAGGACATGCACGATGTGGCATCTTGGGTGACTTGCAATCCGGACAGAGTGAAAGGCTGGGGGCTGTAAGAAAATCGTGGGCCCTACGCATGTTTTTACGAGATTTGGATGTTTTCTTCTTGGGTACAGCCATGTCTGTTGCTCCTTTTTTTAGAGACCTTTAGGCCAAAAGTTATGAACTGATTTTGAAGTTCTTTAAAGCGGCAAATCTGGATTGTTTTGAATCAAGAACACAACTACAGGTTTCAGTATTAAGATCAACCCCGCAAACCGGACATAACCCTTTACATGTTTCAGAACAAAGGGGTTTAAGTGGTATCTCAAGGGCAACCTGCTCGGCAATCTCCATTGACAGGTCAATCTCATCACCGCTGAAATCGGCAGTGATCAAGTCACGTTCTTCAAGCTCAACTTCATCCTCTTCTTCAAGATTTTTAAAATTTTCACGAAAAAATATGGAAAAGCTGGAACAAATATTTTTATCAAAGGAACACAGACAACGCGAGCAATTCTGCTGTATCGGAACAGTAACCAAACCGTCAACCCGATAGTGATCAAACTCACGACCGGCGGTTACATTTACATTAACCGGTCCGGTAAAATTGCACTCCCCGGCTGAAGACATATCAGCCAACACCGGAAATGATTCCGCTGACTCTGTAAAGGAGTATTGCCTGGATTTTTCCCTGATATGGTCAATTTTTATCTTCATCAGGAATACTCTTGTTGTAGCAAGTGTCAAAAAGAGGATTAATATAGTAAAAAATCAAAGTTTGTCAAGAGCAATAAGCCATTTCTGCCATTTCTTCAGATCGGCAAAAACTCGCTACAGCTTTTGATTCTCTTAAGTGTTGCCGATATCAAGTCGGCAGCATGGTCTAAATCTCCCAATGATACCACCTCAACTGGGGTATGCATGTAGCGTAACGGCAACTTTACCAGGGCTGTCGCAGTGCCTCCCCGTGATATCTGCATAACATTGGCGTCAGTACCTGTTGCCCGTGGATTGGCGGTTAGCTGTACAGAAATTTTTTCTTTTAGTGCAGTATCGTAAAGCAGTTCAAACAAGGCATTGTTGATATTAGCCCCTCGGGTCAGAATCGGACCTTTTCCCAAAGCCACATCCCCGTTATGCTTTCGTTCTACATCAGGCTGATCAGTTGCAAAATCAACCTCCACACAGATGCCTATATCAGGGTTAACCGTATAGCTGCTGGTTGTACCACCCCGCAGACCGATCTCTTCCTGAACTGACGAAACACCGTAAAGGTCAACTGGCAGCCTTTTGTTTTCAGCCGCCAGCATACGTAAGACTTCTGCCACAACAAAACAGCCTGCCTTATCGTCAAATCCCCGGGAAGCTACCCTGTCTCCCTGCAATCTGGTGAAACTGCTGCTGAAAGTGATGCAGTCTCCAACCCTGACCAGTTTGTGTGCCTCTTTTTTATCCTTTGCCCCTATATCAATATACTGGGCATCAATCTTTACTACAGTGTCTCTGTCTTTGGCATCCATCAGATGAATAGGGCGTTTGCCAACTACACCGGCTATTGTACCGCCAGCAGTGTGAATGTTTACCACTTTGCCAGGAGTCAGGTGTGCATCAACTCCTCCGATAGCAGAAAAATATATAAACCCCTTATCATTTATATATTTTACCTGAAGACCAATCTCATCAGAATGGGCTACCAGCATTACCTTTGGTCTGTCTTTACCCTGTCCGGGAATAAAACCAAACACATTACCCATTACATCAGTGGAAACCTGGCAGTAGGGGGCGACATATTCACGAAACAAACGCTGGGCTGGTTGCTCATATCCTGATGGACTTGGTGCTGCCAGCAGTTTTTCCAAAAACATGATTGATTCTTTACGCATCATCAATATCCTCGTATATACAACCTGTTATTATAGAATCTATTATCTTGTACTTAACATTTTCAAGACAGACCTGATCGTTTTTCAGGCTACTGTCAGGTCGGACTTTGTAAATTGGCAGGCCAATCTTTTGCCAATGTTTAAGGTTGCTCCCGGCATTTCCGATAACATCAGACAATCTTGACGGATTGCATGACAGTTTAATATCATCTGTTGAATTCAACCTGTCAGCCAGCATAACAACCAGGTCTTGATACAGCTTGGAAAAAACCATCTGTCCAAGAGCCGGATGCCAGCAACCAGCAAATACTGCGTCCCCTTTTGTCAGTCCATCCTCAGCCTGTAATCCAATCCTGATTACCGGTATATCTTTTTTAAGGCATATTTTCAACATCCTGGCGCAAGTATTGATTCCACTCTTCAAATCTGGTGGCTGATATTGCCCTGCCCTGTAACTCTCAGCCAGGGCAGTTCCCTCCAGAACAACCGCCGGGTAAATTCTTACAAACTGCGCTCCGGCCATAATGACCCCTCTAATGCTGTCTATGGCCTTTTTATAGGAGTCTTCGGGCAATCCCGGTAATAACTGGACACCTACCTTAAAACCCAAAGCCTTTACCCTTTTGATGGCATCAATACTTTCGACTGCTGTATGGCCTCTTCCGCTAGCCACAAGTACTTGTTCATCAAGGGATTGAACTCCAATCTCAATTGTCCTGACCTGTTTGACTGCCAGAAAAGACAATATATGTTCATCAAGGGCGTCCGGTCTTGTGGAAATTCTGATCCCGTGTACAGATTTTAGCAGACAAAAAGGTTGCACTGCTTCCAGCAGTTCTTCCTGGATTTTTTTATGCAGCATGGTAAAACTTCCACCATAAAAGGCTACTTCAGCAGAACGTCCCGGCGAACGCTCCAGCCACTGCCTGATCCGCTGCTGTATCTGTTCATAATCCGGAAAAGGTTGACTTTCCCCGGAGATAAGTTTCTGGTTACAGAACAGACATCTGTAAGGACAACCGGCGTGTGGAATAAAAAATGGAATAATCAAATGACGTTTCATAAAAAAGAGATTGCTTTCAAATCAATCCCACAATCGCCCCTGTCATCAAAGAGGCAAGCACACCTGCAATCAATGCCTTTATTCCCATAGAAGCTATTTCCTCCCTGCGTTCAGGACAGAGTGTACCCATACCGCCAATAAGAATTCCAAGACTACCAAAATTGGCAAAACTACACATAGAATATATCATAATAATCTTGCTTCTGGGACTAAGTGCTGTCTCTGGCAGGCTTGCAAACTGCATATACGCAAGGAATTCATTCAATACAACCTTTACTCCCATCAGTGAGCCTGCGGTTCCCGCCTCACTCCATGGAACACCAATCAGCCATACTATCGGTGCCATCAACATCCCTAAAAGTCTCTCAAGGGTAATCGGAGTACCCTTAAAATCTGGCAGCTCACAAAGAGCTATATTCACCAGCTTCACCAGTGCAACAAATACTATCAAGATGGCAACAATGTTGAATAACAGCTTCAGGCCGTCACTGGTACCTTTTGAAATAGCATCCATAGCACTGCCTGCTTCATAGCCTGAGATTTCAGTACCCATGGTTTGCGGTTCTGACTCGGGAATCATGATGGAAGCAATAACAAGGGCAGCAGGGGCATGAATAATTGAGGCAGTAAGGATATGGCCAAGTGCATCAGGGATCACCTGATGAAGCAGCGTGGCATACAACACAAGCATAGTGCCTGCTATACAGGAAAGTCCAGTGGCCATCACAGCAAATAGCTCGCTACGGGTCATCTGCTTCAGATACGGCCTTATAAGCATGGGAGACTCTACCATTCCCAGAAAAATACATCCGGCTGCAGCCACTCCCAGTGCGCCACCAATCCCCATGCTTTTGCGTAATATCCATGAAAATCCCAACACGATTTTCGGCAAAATGCGCCAGTAGTATAGCAATGATGTGAGGGCTCCAATCACCAGAATCATGGGTAATGATTGAAATGCCAGGGAAAAAGAACTTCCAGGCTTCAATTCTGTAAACGGTAGCGGACCACCTCCAAGATATCCGAACACAAAGGATGTTCCTGCTTTAGTTGCATCTTCCATAGCGACCACACAACTGTTAAGTCCCATGAACATGCCCCTGAATGGCGCAACCTTCAACATAAGCAGGGCTATCAGTACCTGCACAGCAATACCTGCCAAGACAGTACGCCATGAAATAATCTGACGTTTTTCGCTCATCAGCCAGGCAACTGCAAGTAACACTGCCATACCTGCTATTCCATTCATTTCAAAAACACTCTCATGAATCGGCTCCAACTTGATTTTTACAGAAATTTACCACACCCACAGTAAACTATATCCCTAGTTGCGTCCATTTGAATGATTATTTCCGATTTGATTTACTCACAAATATTGTCTTTTAATTATCTAAGCCTCTATCAAAAATCTTATTTTATCTTAGACTGCACGAACAGCCAACAGTTCAGGTTTAACTGCATATATATTATATAAACATTTGATATTAAGATGTTTTTGAGATATCAAAACCACGAAAGAATTGTTTTTAAACAAGCCCACCTGATTTATGATTCGCAGAATATCAAGTAGTATCTGCTGATCCGGCAAATAATTTTCAGGATAATTTTATCAAAACATCTTGATGCGTTATGGGCTACATTGTAATGTGGGACTTCTTAAGAAGAATCAAAAACAGACGAAAACAAACTGTACAACCGGTTAAGGCAGGAATAAGCCAAACATACGCTTATAAAACAACAAAAACTATCGTTTCAGCCCTGTTTTAACCAGCATGTATGTCTTTTTTACAATTAAGTACTAATCAAGAACGGAGCAAGACTTTATGAACAGTCCAGATTTAACATGGAATACCACACTGCTTTATCCCTCTCCTGATTACATGGAGCTTGATACGGATATCACTTCTATTGAAAAACAGGCCAATGACTTTCGGGAGTGTTATTTTAATAAAATCGCCAACCTGCCCCCAGAGATGATTATTAAAGCGCTTCGGGATTACGAGAATATCCAGACCAGAATGGCACGTCCGATTTGTTACTCCCACCTGTTGTTTGCGGCTGATTCAGGAAATGATATTCATAAAACCCTTTCACAGAAATGCTCCGAACTGGGTAGCCGTCTCGCCCAGACCCTGTTGTTTTTTGACCTGGAACTGACACATCTGCCTGACGAACTGTTTGAAAAGGTATGCAATATGCCGGATGCTGCCGAATATCTCCATTTTTTACATGGTGTTCGTAAATTCAGGCCTTATACACTAAAGGAGAATGAGGAACGTCTGCTGACCCGCAAGGATCTGACCGGCAGTCGTGCATTCACCAGGCTGTTTGATGAACTTTCCGCTTCCCTTACCTATCAGATGGAATATGAAGGAAAGATACAAGATTTCACAGGCGAAGAGTTGCTTTCATTGCTACATAACCCTTCAGCAGAGGTCAGATACAGCGCTCAGACCTGTTTTCTGGAAAAGCATGATGAAAAAAGCAATGCCCTGGTATTTGGCACTGTATTTAACACAATGGCCCTGGATCACGCCCAGGATATGGAGCTTCGTGGGTACAGCTCTGCCATACAACCTACAAATATCGGTAATGAATTGGCCGATGAAGCGGTTGAGCATCTGATGCAGACGACAGAGGCCAACTATGGGCTGGCACAGGAATATTTCCGTCTCAAGGCAAAGATGCTAGGGATGGATAAAATTCGCAACTGCGATATCTATGCGCCTGTAGCCAGTACCGACAAAAAATACAGCTTTGAAGAGGCGCGTGACATGACTGTAAGCGCCTACAGCAATTTTGATCCTGAGTTTGGTTCCATAGTAAAGGCCTTTTTTGATGAATGCAGGGTGGATGTCCTGCCCAGACCAGGCAAGACCGGTGGTGCCTTTGCAATGGGTATTTCACCAGCAGATCCTCCGTTTCTACTGCTAAACTTCACAAATAATCTTCGCGACATCGCAACCATAGCACATGAGGCCGGTCACGGGCTGCATTTTGTACTCTCACAGAAACAGAACAGTATCAACTACCATGCCCCATTACCACTTGCCGAAACAGCCTCTGTTTTTGGAGAGATGTTGCTGACCAGGATGCTGCTGGATGGAGAAAATGATACTGAAGTTCGTAAGTCTCTGTTATGTGCAAAGATTGAGGATATTATCGCCACAACCTTTCGCCAGACAGTCTTGACCCGTTTTGAGATGAGACTACATATGGAAAGGCTTGATGGTCTGCTATCAAACGATCATATCTCACGCATCTGGCTTGAAGAAAACAGCCGGATGTTTGGTGAGACTGTTGAGATGATCCCTGCCTACAGGTTGGGATGGTCCTATATAAGTCATTTTATACATAGCAGATTCTACTGTTATTCATATACATTTGCAGAGCTGCTGGTACTTTCACTATACCAGCAGTACCGTGAGACAGGTGACGCCTTCAAACCAGGTTACCGCTTACTGCTTGAATCAGGTGGCTCCCTTTCACCTGCAGATACCGCCAGACTTGCCGGTATTGATATTGAATCGCCAGGCTTCTGGCAAAAAGGGTATGATGTATTAAAAGGACT
>DYNH01000044.1 GCA_020721175.1 Trichlorobacter lovleyi
GCCCAATAATGTTCACGTGCATGGTACAAATCTACAATCTGGCAGGCACCATAAATTTTGCTTTCGAGGTTTGCAAGAGTTTCCGCCATAAACACCTCCCTATAATCCGTTTGCTTAATAGCAAAAGTCTAATTGGTTTCTGCATCTTTGGCACCTGCAATTTCAATTATGATCTTAACCAGTTTTTCTACATCAGGTACTGTTGTGTACATATCGGCAATAACCATAGAGCGATGGAATGTTGATTCCAAACCTTCTACAGGTGACGCAACCAGTCTGCCGTCATAAAGATAATCGGCAACACAGCCTCTCGATAGATAGGCTATCCCTTCACCATCGAGCACTGCCTTTATTATCAGATTAAGATCCTTGTATATAAGTGACTTGTTGAAGCTGGAGAACTTTTTGTCACTACAGGCCAGGGCTCTGTCAAGAAGCTCTCTGCAAAAGCAGCCCTCACTGCTTGTATAGATTGTATGGTGAAGTATTGCATCAACCGGAGCCTTTTCCAAAGGTAACCCCAGGCCTGGTGAGCCGATCAGAAGCATATTGTCGTCTTGTAGTTGTATTGTGTTTTTTTCAGGTGCTTCCAGAGCGCAGCAATGTTCAATAACAGCAACCTGATAGCTGCCCTTGTTAATGTCTTCAAGTATCTTGTTTGGCATCTCGTAAGAAATATTTATGTTATTGATGTGAGGATGTCTTGTCATAAAACAACTGGTAATCCTGGGAAGAAATGAAATTCCAAAAGAAGGGGTGCAACATAAACTCAGCAATACGTTTTGTTTGAGAATTTTGATTTCTTCAAGTAACTCCTGCTGCAATGACAGTATAAGTTTGGCTTTCTTAGCTACAAGTTTGCCTGCCGGGGTCAAGGCCAGCAAAGGGCCAGTTCGATCCAATAGTGAAATATCCAGTACTTCTTCAAGCTGTTTGATCCTTTTTGAAACTGCTGACTGACTGACACAAAGTTGTGTGCCGGCCTTTGAAAACGACCCGGTATCGGCTACTGCCAGAATGCTCTTCATAACATCACTATCCATATAAATCTCCATTGTATTGCAATATACGAATATTACCCAAGCTAGTTTGGAATGGCCTTTAGAAAAACATTCGTGACAGAACTGTAACTCTTTTATGGTAAAAAAACCACGTAAAGGCTAAGGGCTGCCTTTTTTTTAGTCAGCCGATTTCTATTTATCAAAGGCCAATGGCCGAATATCCAGGAGGTATCTATGATGCAACGATTACTGATGACAAGAAGGAGCATGCTGTACAGCCTGGTTGGCGTTATGATGACCGCCATGCTGACACTATGGGGTTGCGGTGGAAGCAGCAGCAACAGTACAGGAAGTTACCCGAAACCAGAGGCAGTCGCCACAACAACAAAAACAGCTACCGCTTTGATTCAGCCGGCTGAACTGCTGGCTTGGATTAACGAGGGAAAGGTTAACCAGGCAGGGGGAACGGATCGCGTGGTGATTGTAGAAACAAGCTCTCTGGCTAACTACAATGGTGAACACATTCCAGGCGCACAGAATGTGAGTCTTTCCGCTGATCTGACTGAAGCCCGTTATGAGGGGCCTATGCAGACGGGCGAACTGGTGCCTTCTGGTACCAAGATGGATGCATTGATTCAGAAACTGGGAATTGATGCCAATACAACCATTGTATTCACCTCTTCTGATGCAGAAGTAGGCGCCCCTTGGAACCTGACTCGCGGTTATGTGACTTTCCGTTACTGGGGATTCCCCAAAAATCGTCTGAAGGTTCTAGATGGCGGAAACAAGTCATGGAAGGCCGCAGGTTATCCGATGACTAATGAAGTTCCTGTCATAACCAAATCAAGTTACTGTGTAACAGCAGGAAACGTCAGCCGTATTCGTACAGACCTGCGCGCATCACTGACCGAGATGATTGCCGCTGCCCAGGCAGGCACTGTCAAAGCTGGTACCGGAACCGGCGATATAATTGATGGCCGTGCTACCGATCCAACAGTTCCTGGTCCAACAACTGACCTGATGGATGGTACTAAATATGTTGTCTTTGACGGACTGATCAAAGGTGGCCGTGCATACAGTTATGCTAATCTTATTGATGCTACTACTAAAAAATTCAAGCCTATAGCTACCATCAAGTCCGGCCTTAATATCCCTGCATCAGCAAAATCAGTATATGCAATGTGCCGTGCAGGTAATGTTGCCTCTGCTCTTTTCTTTGCTATTGATGGTTATGCCTATTATAACGAGACCGAACTAGGCACAATGAAGGCCTACTGGTATGATGGTTCATTCGGTCAGTGGGGCCTACTGTCATCAAACAGCGCAAACGGTGGTAAGCTTCCTGCCAATTCTGTTTGGGATACAAGTGCATTAACCGACAGTCTGACCTACAACCTCGGCAAAACAGTTGGTACAAAGACCCTGGCCATAGGTGATATTATCAATTATTCAACCCGTCTTGTTAATCCTCCACCTTCATTGTCTTTAGGCAACCAGCTTGAAGAGGCTGACGAGGCCTACCGCAGTCCTGTTACATCTACCAGCGGCGGCGGTTCTACAGCAGGTGGCGTTGGCGGTTGCTAGTAGCGGCTTGAGTTAATTACTAAATTTATTTAAAAGGAGAACCAATATATGACTAAATTCGGCAAAATAAGCGCATCAGCCGCACTGGTGTTGGGATTGGCAGCACCTGCCTTTGCCGGCCCCCAGATGACCTTTGGCCCTGAAGATCAGGGTGTACTGCAACTTGATTACAAGGGACAGTTTCAGATGTCTGTACGTGACACTGGTTCCGGACCCAATAACAATGATGCTACTACCAGCTTTAACTTCCGTAGAAACCGTATCGCCCTTATGGGTGCATATGGCGACATGATGAGCCTTTATGTACAGACTGAGTTTGCCAATCAGGGCAGTATCAATACCCTGGGAGTGACCAGCAATCCTGCAGATCCGGTATTTACACTGCTTGATGCAGTAGCTCGTTTTGATATCTTTGATTCATTAAAGGTAAACGTAGGAAAGTTCAGATACAGCTTCAGCCGTGAAAACCTTGAGGCCTGTGAAATGCCTCTTACTATGGATCGCTCACTGTTTATCCTTGCACCTTTTGTAACTACACGTGACCTCGGAGTTGGGGTCTGGGGTAACGCATTCAATGACATCTTCCAATATCGTCTGGATATCATGGAAGGACGCAAGGCCTCTTCAGGAGACACATCACCATCATCAAATTTCCGTTATACAGGCAGGATGCATGTAAGTCTGCTTGATCCGGAAAAAGATTACGGCTACAAAGGCACCTACATGGGCAAGAAGAAGGTGTTTACAGTAGGGGCTGCAATGCAGTATGAACCCGAAATAGCCTACAGTGACACAGTCAATAGAACCGGCAAGAAGGATTACTATGCTTGGACAGTGGATGGATTCTTCGAGTACCCTGTCAAGGATATCGGTACGATGACAGTTTCCGGTGCATATGTTAATTACAAGATGGATCATGCCTATCTTGGCGCCAATCCGGACAGCGGGACATATGGATTGAACGGGGAGAAGAACGGTTGGTATGCCAAGGCAGCTTATATGTTACCAAAGTTCCCTCTTCAGATATTCGGGCGTTATGAGCAGTGGAAATTTGCCGAGCTGAATAATATCTATAATCAGAGAGTTGACTGGGCAGGAGTTGGTGCAAACTACTATATCTGGGATCAGAACCTGAAGATTACAATGGAATATGGTATGACCATGTTTGATCAAAAGGGTACATACACAGACCTTTACGGGATCAATCCTACGAATACAAAAGACTTTAATACCTTTGTTACACAGTTGCAGGTTATTTTCTAGCTTGCCATGAGAGCGGGATATAAGCCAATCCCGCTCTGCTTGACAGCTTTTACAGAGGAGTTACCATGAAACAGTTGAAGCTGACAGCACTGATACTTACTGGTCTTGTGTTTACTGCCTTACCGGGAATTGCCGATGACATCATAATCATCCATCGTTCCGGTAAGATTCAAACTATCCAGATTGACGGTGTATCTGACCCGATTGAACAGGTAAGTTTTCGCAGGGGGAAAGATACCCAGTCCCAAGTGCAGGTAACTCCTCCAACTGGCACTGCACCTGCCCCGGGGGCAGTGTCTGCTGTTAAGACACCAGATTCTCCGCCAAAGTTAGCAGAAGAGGCAAAATCGGCAACAAAATCAAATATCAAGGTAAAATGGGCTACACCAGTTGATTCAGCTCAATACTAAACTGGCAATCAGCCAGAAACAGAAAAGGAGATTCAGACTATGAAGAAGATTATTTCTGTACTTGCACTTTCAATTTTCGCGGCTACCGCTGCCTTTGCCGCTGAAGGCAAGGTAGTTTCCGTTGCAGACGGAGCTGCTGTAGTTGATATGGGTGCAGATGCTAAGTTCAAGTCAGGGGCAAAAGTAAAACTTAACGGAAAAGCTGGTAAGGTTACTGCTGTAGATGGCTCAAAACTTACAGTCAAGGCACCCAACGCCTCTGATCTGAAAGCTGGGGACACGGTCAAGGTTGACAAGGCTTCCGCTGCTCTGCAGGGTTGCTAGTATTTAAATTTTATAGCCATTCGGCACAATTTAAAAAGCGCAGGTATCCTGCCTGCGCCTTAACAAGATTTATGTTCAGAGAGTTTGAAACCCTGCAAGGCAGGCAAAATGTCCCTCCCTCCTGTTACTTGAATAGTTACGAAGGTTTCAATAAAAGGCTGACACTTTGCGCAGTTGCAAATCAGGCTTTTGTACATCTAGTCCTGATCTAGCAGAGCGCATCCGGACTAAAAAGGAGTAGATACTATGAATCTGTTAAGTACTACATTTCTGGCTTGTCTGGCACTGGTTACCTTTGCTGTAACGGCTATCGCCTCTCCGGTAGGAGTTGGCAGGGATAAAACCCTGTCAGCCCAACCAAAGGCCAACAGCATTGCCGAGCTGGTTGCCCGTTATGATTCCAGCTCTTGTATTGAATGCCACCAGCAGGCCCATGATGAATGGGCAAAATCACTACATTCCCGTTCAGTTTTTGGAACCGGTCGCACCGCTGCAACATTCAAGACTGCCATTATCAATGGAGCGATGGAATGGCCAGCTTCCGGTGTAAAAAGCATGAAGGACGTAAAGGTCGAGCATCTTATGGGTTGTGCAAAGTGTCATTTGCCACAACTTGCGGACGCTACTGACAAGGTTGCCCAGGAGATTATGACCACTATTGAGACCTGGCAGAAGGCGATGATAAATGAAGATGAGGCAAAGGCAGCAAAGGCCGAAAAAACTCTTTCATCATTAAACATCAACTGCCTGATTTGCCATAATCGTAATGCAATTACTCATAAATGGTCCGAAGGCTATCCTAAGAAGGATGTTGTTTATGGCTCCAAAGATGGAGATCATCCGGACAGTAAATTTACCAAAATGGCCAAAGGCCAGATAATGTCCGAATCAATCCAGTGTGGTCAGTGCCATGGACTTGGGCCAAATTTTGATCAGCAAAACCCGACTCAATGTGCTACCGCATATGGAAGTTATCTGTTTGCATATATCCCTGAAGGTGGCAACAAGAGTTGCCAGCAGTGCCATATGAACGAGAGCAAGCTTGGGCACAATATGCAGAGCTACCGTTCAAAAGATATGGCAAACAAGGCTGTTGACATGCATGTGGAAACCAGCTCTGTCTACTGGCGTGACAATACTACCATCAGGCCCAAGGCTGCTGTAAGAATTGAGCTGACCAATAAGGCCGGTCATGGCATTCCCGATGGCTGACCAACACCCAACCGACTGGTTCTGTCGGTTAAAGCAAAAGATAAAAGTGGTAAGGAAATTTTTAGTACCGAGCGTGTTTTCATGCCTATTCCACAACAGATGGGCAAGGGTGACCGGATGGGTCGTGGTCCATATGAAAAGAGCGGACTTCTGGAAGATACAAGTCTCCCGCCTTTAAGAACAATTCATTCACACTACGATATCTTTTTCCCGGTTAAGGTAGAGGAAAAGGATGGCAAGAAGACAAGTATAATAACAAGCGAAACAATGGAGCTGGATGTAAAGCTCTGGTACCTGCCTTTTGGTACTATGGACGACGATCCGTTTCTTTGGAAAGAGTACAAGAAGACAGTTAAAATCAGTACAGAAGGCAAGTAGTAGCTGTAAAACAGGCAGTAAAGGGATACAAACAAACTATCCCTCCTTCATTTGGTGCCGGCGGGTAACTCCGCCGGCTTTTTTAATTAACCGATAAATCTCTGAGTCCCCTTTAAAAAATTGATATCCCCGAATGACTCTATCGGGGATTTGATTTTTTAGTCAGTTAAAAACCAGATTTCCGATTACACTCTCGGGAATGACCGGATTGGGGACTTTTGCAAGAGGTTCCTCTTTTGTAATGGTTTACCTGGATCAAGGTGGATCAGAATCAATCAGAATCAAAGATAGTCTGTCAATTGTTTCTGTCTACTGCTATGATTTACCTGTTATGTATATTTTCTCTTCTACATACACCTGTTGGCTGATGACCTTGGTTGCGCTGGTATGTTCCGGATGTTCAGTTGCCTCTTCAAGTCAAGAACGCTGCATCCTCTGCCATAATGGTATTGAAAATACCTCGCGAAGTCACAGCGGATGTGTATCTTGTCATGGCGGAAATCCCAGGGCCATAACAAAGAACGCAGCACATCAGGGGATTCTGGGGCTTACCAACCGATCTTACCCTGGACGATGGGAGATAGGTTGCGGTAAATGTCACCGGCACCAACTGGAAAGAATGCAAAGCAGCCAGATGTTTACTGCTGCCGGTATGATCGTTCAGACCCAGGCAACCTGGGAGGGTGAACGCCCTGGAATTCGTTATGGAAGCCAGGCTGCCACGCTTTATGATCCCGCGGGAAATCAGATAAAGCAGGAAGATGTGATCCGGTTGGATAACCTTTCGGGCGAGCTTTATCGAAAATTTTGCGCTGGCTGTCATTTGTCGCGTCAACAGAGTCCGGATTACGGTGCTGGCAATCCAGCCGGTTGTGCAGCATGCCATTTTCCATATGGCAAGCAGGGACGCTACCGAGGTAATGATCCGATGATGTTGGGTAAAACTCCATTCGGCGACAGCCATGTAATGCATACCCTTCCGACAATACAGTCATGCAGCCAATGCCACCATCGCAGTGGCCGCACAGCCTTGTCCTACCAGGGGTTGATGGACGGAAATAACGGTTTTGTTCCCACAAACAATGGACAACCCGGGCCGGTGAAAGGCAGTGATGACCGTAATTTTACCCACATTGCCCCTGATATTCATTTCATTGCCGGTATGGATTGCATAGACTGCCATACTTCAAGAGAGATTATGGGGGATGGCTATGCATCTGCAACACTGCATGGACAGCTTGAGGTTACATGCGAGGATTGCCATGGTTCTGCGGAAAAAGTACCTGTTTATCAAAAGATTACAGATGAGCATAGTGACCCACTGCGCGAGTCGAGAAGCTATCGGATTCAGATGCGTCATGGTATGGAGATGATCCTCACTTCTAAAGGCAGGCCGTTTTCGAATGTTTTTCATGTTGACGGCAATGTCCTGCTTCAGATCAAAAATACCGGAAAGTTGCTGCGTTCAAAGGTAATTACCGGTACTCCTGAACATACTGTTGCAGGTCATGAACGCCTTACCTGTACTGCCTGTCACTCCCGCACGGTGGTACAGTGCTATGGTTGTCACACAAGCTATGACAGGCAGAACTCTCATATTGACTTCTTTACAGGACAGCCCACCAGGGGCCAGTTTACTGAGACCGAGGATTACCGAACCTTGTATCCTTTTCCACTGGCAGTGAACAGTGCCGGAAATATTGCTCCGGTTACACCAGGTTGCCAGACATTTGTTACCGTGATTAATGAAGATGGGAGTGTTCTGAAAAAAGAGGAAATATCAAGATATAAAGGCAAGCGACAGTTGCGTTTTGCCCCTTTTTACGGTCATAACACAGGCAAGAAGGCCATTGGCTGTGCTGAGTGCCATGCCAACCCGTCTTTCCTCGGTTTTGGACAGCATGTAATAGAAAAGCAGAGTGTAAAGGGAACATTGCTTTGTTCTCTTTCTAATAACAGATCACTGGATGGCTTTCTTGCCATGAACAATGGTAAGGTAGGCGCCTATTCAGCTATTACAAGAAAAGATTCACGGCCTTTGAATCAGCAGGAGGTGCAGAGAACACTGGCTGTAAATCTGTGCCTGATCTGTCATCCATCACCAAAAGACCCGATCTATCGTAAAAGGATTCAGTATCGTGATCTTGACGATCCCCTTCATCGCCGTTTGTTGGCTCCTCGTTAGTGTCCTGTCGGCCCAGTCTGCCGATCAGTGTCGCTTCTGCCATTCCTCCTCTGTCCGCATCAGCGGAGTACACTCGGGATTTGCCTGTCGGGACTGTCACCAGCAAGATGCAAAGATTGTTACGGATCCTGGCAGTCGTTCGACCGGTTCTGTCGGCTGTGTCAACTGTCATCGCGGCTATGGTAAGATATACCAGAGCGCCATGGGCACCAGAAATAAGGAGCGTTCATTTATTGCAAGGACATATCGCAACAAGGATCGCAATTTTGAAAAGAAAAACTGCTCATCCTGCCACCTTCAGGGCTGTGGTGACTGCCACGGAAAAGGCCATGCAGTCAGTCTTCCCGGATCAGATAGTTGCTCTAAATGTCACAAAGGGTATTATGTGGGATGGGATTATCTGGGAAGGGCACCAAGAGAGGAACACGATCGCTATCAGCGGGGAAAATTGATAGAGGGAGAGACCTTTCTCAAGATGTTACCGGACGTTCATCATCTGAGCGGCATCTCTTGCGGAGAATGCCATTCGATGCAGGGTATGATTGCAGGCAAGGCCGCTTCCAGGATATGCACTGACTGTCACCAGCCCAGCAGTAAGGTGCTTGAGCACAGTATAGAGGCGCATCTTGAAAAAATGGAGTGCGTTGCCTGTCATGCAGCATGGGGGGCGCAGGAATACGGTACATTTTATCTGCATTTTAGTGATGGGCATATCCCCCCCCCTTCGATCAGTTATCTATAATTTCGATGGATTACGTAAAGAGTGTCTATCTGAAGCGGCAGGATTTGCCACCGCTTGGAGTGAACAACCGTGGCAAGGTGGCGCCAATACGGCCTCAATATATAGCCTATTACAGCAGGTTCGCCGGAGGTCGCTCCAAAGGCGCTGAAAATCAGCTTCTGGCAGCAGAATGGAGGGTGTTTGCTCCGCATACAATCCAGAAAGGAACAGCACTCTGTGACGGCTGCCATGATAATCCCGGAAGATTTTTGCTGGAAGAGCATGGTAACCGGATATATGATCTCCAGAAAGACGGTATGGGTCTTGTATCCTTCTGGAGTCGTGCCGGTCAACGGGTAGTGAACGGTCGTTTTCTGGAGGTTGAAAGATATCGCCGACTTTCTTTTAAAAGTGATACCTACAAGAGGGCTTACGTTCAGAAATGGAAACAGTTTCTAAATCACGACGCAACTTCTTTGCAACGCTGATCTCATTGCCGTTTGCAATGGCAGCATTATGGCGTTTCCTGACACCTAAAAAAACTGCTAAACCGGCACTGCTTTATGCTCCTGTCGCTGATATACCTGTTGGCGGGGCCCTGGTTTACAAACAGGAAAGGATTGCAGTTATTCGTGATGGGGAAGTCTGTACAGCGATATCTCTGGTCTGTACCCACCTTGGTTGCACTGTTTCTGTCAACCCCGGAGGTATGAGCTGCCCTTGCCATGGAAGCAGTTTTGACCGTCACGGTAACGTGCTTACCGGGCCAGCAGAGCGCCAGCTTGCCAGACTTTCAGTTGAAAAAGACGGAGATACGCTGGTCGTACGCGGTTGACAGGAGGATTGGAGCTTGTTCAAGGATTTTTTAAAACATCTCTTTCCAAGAGTAGTGCTGAAGAGCAATCTGCGATTCAGTTATACTTTCTGTCTGGGGGGGCTGGCTTTTACAACCTTTATTATACTTGTGATTTCAGGCCTGTTGCTGTCTTTTTATTATCGCCCCGGAGTCAATGAAGCCTACAGCTCGATTCTCTTTATGGAAGAGTCGGTATATGGCGGAAAGTACCTCAGAAACCTTCATAGAAACTCTTCTCACGTTCTTTTGATTCTGGTTATGTTGCATAGTCTGCGTGTTGTTTTGACCGGCGCCTTCGCACCACCCAGGCAGCGCAACTGGGTAATAGGGGTCTGTTTGCTTGGACTGGTTATCTTTGAGTCCTACACCGGTTATCTGTTGCCTATGGATCAGCTTGCCATCTGGGCTACCCAGACAGGCATGTCGCTATTGGAAACCGTACCGTCAGGATCGTACTTCAAGGAAATACTGGTGCCGGACAATGCAGGTGGTCCTTTGTCATTAATCCGTTTTTATCTGCTGCATATCTTGATAGCACCTGTAAGCATACTTGCCCTAAGCTTCATGCACTTTTACCTGATTCGCAAGCAAAAGGGACTGTTGCCATATTTATGAAAGAATATGTTAAAAGTTCACCATTTTTTTTCCGTTTGATCCGTTGGTCATTCTGGAGTTGCACTTTAATCCTGTTGTTAATGGCCCTGGTTTTTCCAGCGCCACTACAGGAACATGCACAACTTGCAGTTGTTCCCAATCCGGCAAAATCTGCATGGTTTCTGCTCTGGATTCAGGAGTTGGTCAGTTATGACGTAAGACTGATATATCTGGTGATAGCTGGCGTGCTGTTTTTTGTGCTGTTGCCATGGTTGCAGAAAAGGGACATTGACAGGGCTGTATGGTTCGGAACCGGGCACAGGATGATTGCATCTACTGTTATGGCGTTATTTTTATTGATAGTTCTGTTGACTGTAATTGCGTTTTTCTTCAGGGGAAAAAATTGGGATTTTGTAGTGCCGTTTTAATAGCAATATGTTTTGTAATCCAGTCACTCCCTGTCTCAGCAGCATTGCTGAACCGATGTACTTCATGCCATGCCGTGCACTACAGGGAACGCGGCAGTTGCGATTACTGCCATCGTGGCGATCAACGTACAAGCCGAAAGGAGCTGGCTCATACAGGATTGATTGCAGGCAGATTTGCCAGTTTTACTGATCCCTTGTCACCGGCAGTCATCGCCGGTAATAAAATCGCGGAGCGTTCGGCCTGCCGACGCTGCCATCTGTTTGGCAAGAAAGGCAATAACCTGGCCACAAACCTGGACAATCTGCTCTGGACTGCCCCTCCTGAATATATCCGTTCTGCCTTACTTGAACCGGCTCTTTACATGCCTGTTTTCCACTTTTCTGATCGGGATATTGAACCTTTGATAACTGCAATCCTTTCGAACGGATTAAGAACAGGAAAGCTTAAGAAAGAGTCGCCCCAGGTTGTACATTTCAGCAACACCTCACCAGAACAGAATATATTCGTAAAACAGTGCGGCGGCTGTCACAAGATGCTTTCAAAAAAGGATGGCGGAGTTGGAGTCGGCATTACAGGCCCTAATCTTTCAGGATTACTTGGCGTGTACTATCCGGCGACTTTTGATATCAACAAGATATGGAACAGGGAACGACTGCGGCGATGGCTTAAAAATCCACGTTCAATCAGAGAACATACACTAATGAGACCGGTTGCTCTTAATCCAGAGGAATGGGGACAGCTATTGCTGGTGTTTGAATTTCCAGGACAAAATTAAGGCCTCAGCCAAAATTTTGAAACCATCTGAATTCCGTTCATGATTCGAGCATCTCACCATGAACGGAATATCAGTATGATGTGAATCATTTGTCATTCGAGATTTGCCATGAGCTGAGAGCTAGTCGAACAGTGTGTGCAAATCATGACTTTTGCATTAGGCTTAAGAAGTTTCTGTATTTAGACAGTTATGTGTCTATTGCTTGCTTTCACTGCAGCGGACTGTCGGGTCATCACATTTATTGCCTTTGCATTGTATGGTTGTTGTTATCCACTTGTAAATTTCTGTGCCGCTGTATGGTTTACTGCAAAAGATTTTTGAATCATACATTTTTTTGTCAAACCCTATTTTGCTTTTTTCACAGATAAATCCATCTTTTTTCAGCAATTCTAAAAGTTTGTCCTTGTCAACAAATTTTGCGGAATCAAATTCATTGGGCTGATATCTGATTTTCTTGATTTTTTGGCCGGTATCAGCAGCAGTAACATTGCAGCTTTTTTTAAAGGCCGGAGGAGCTTGAGTTGGCGAAGAGGCCTGATTTGTATCTGGATTTTGGGACTTTACCTGCTGTGGTTGCGGCACCTGCGGTAGCTGTGGAGTCTGTGGCACTTGAGGTACTTGCGGCACTTGAGGTACTTGCGGCACTTGAGGTACTTGCGGTAGTTGAGGTACTTGCGGTAGTTGTGGAGTTTGAGGTACTTGCGGCAGTTGGGGCAGACTGTCAAAAGGTCCTGCATACACAACGGTGGCAGCTAACAGAAGAACACTTGTAATCAATCCCTTTTTCATTGAATTTCTCCTTTGTAAGAATCTGATGACGGACTGCAGCATGCTGATAATTGTACCTGCTCATGTTTGTATGTCAAATTTAATTCATTTTGCTTTGCCACATTGTCATCAAACCCCATCCCCAAAGTGACCTTTATCATTGAAATCCTTGCAGGGAAGGGAATATCAGTATTCTAATCAGCCTTCAAGGGGTTCGTTATGATTTTTTTATACCTTTGCGCAAGTTATAGCCCTTTCCCACCCCTGGCGGATCAAGCCTACATTTTTATCTGACATTTTCGGGATAAATGTCCTTTCAATTCGCCGTGTAATGGAGATGTCTTCACTGTTCTGCCAATAGCCGACCGCAAGCCCTGCAAGAAAGGCAGCACCCAGGGCAGTGGTTTCACGTATCTGAGAACGGACTACAGGCACCCTCAAAAGATCAGCCTGCAGTTGCATCAGCAGGTTATTGTCCGTTGCACCGCCATCAACCCTTAACTCATGCAGTTTTATGCCGGTATCCTCTCTCATGGCATTTGCCAGGTCTACAGTCTGTAATGCAATGCTTTCCAGGGTTGCCCGGGCAATATGGGCAGCAGTCGTGCCTCTGGATATTCCGGTTATGGTTCCGCGTGCAAACGGATCCCAGTGCGGCGCCCCAAGTCCAGTGAAAGCAGGAACAACAAAGACACCCCCGTTATCAGGAACCGATGCGGCAAGCGATTCCACATCTCCGGCTGACGAAATGATCCCGAGTCCGTCACGAAGCCACTGAACCGCTGCACCGGCGACAAATACGCTTCCTTCAATCGCATATTCTGTCTTGTTTCCTATTCTCCAGGCCACAGTAGTCAGTAGTCGGTTATTGGAAAGTATCGGGGTCTCTCCTGTATGTTTCAGCATGAAGCAGCCAGTACCATATGTGTTTTTAGCAAGCCCGGGATGGGTGCACCCCTGTCCAAACAATGCTGCCTGCTGATCACCAGCCATCCCACAAATCAGAATTTTTCCGGAAAACAAGCCTGGCGCTGTCTCTCCGTAAACTTCGCTGGAGCTGACAATCGCCGGTAGCATTGCTGCAGGAATATTCAACAGATTCAGAAGGTCGCTATCCCATGAACAGGTATGTATGTTAAAGAGCAGCGTTCGTGAGGCGTTGCTTACATCTGAAATATGGCGCCTTCCGCCGGTCAGGTTCCAGAGCAGCCATGAGTCCACTGTTCCAAACAGAAGCTCTCCCTTTTCAGCACGTGTGCGTGCCATCTGCATATTATCCAGAATCCAGGCCAGTTTGGTGCCTGAGAAGTATGGATCCAGCAGCAGCCCGGTTTTTTGTCTGAAATAAGGCTCCAAACCATCGCTTTTTAGCTTTTCACAGGTGTCTGCTGTTCTTCTATCCTGCCAGACAATGGCGTTATATACCGGAAGGCCACTGCTTTTTTCCCATACCATGGTTGTCTCACGCTGGTTGGTTACCCCGATAGCGGCTATATCTCCAGCAGTCAGGCCGGCACGTAAAAGCGCCTCCTGTGCTACTTGTAACTGCGATCTGAATATTTCCATACCATCCTGTTCAACCCATCCTGAGCAGGGATAGTGCTGGTTAAGCTCCAGGTGGGCAGAAGATTTGATGGTTGCATTGTGGTCAAAGATGATTGCACGCGAGATGGTAGTCCCCTGATCCAGTGCAAGTATGTATTTCATGGCATCACCTGTTTTTCTCTTAACTGTCTGTATCTACGGATATAATACTGGTATCTCTTTTTCAAATACAGCAGATCGCCTTTTTGACACTAACGATTCAAGCAGGTGATAACTGTTGCTTAGAGCAATCAGCACGTCTTCAATACTCTGTGCGTTGACTACTACTGGTTGAACAGGTTTTTCCGCTGCCATTTTTTTAAAATTAGGGGACATGGCTACAGCAGAAACACAGTCGCAACTTCCAAGTAGTTTGATTACTTCAGATAATTTCACGTTACTGCTGTGGTGTTCATCTACATTTCGGGCCTTGTTTCCAACTTCGTCTGCGTATTCAGGTGAGCGGTCAGGATAGATGTAATATTTTACAAAGATGTCGGAATCGCCAAAATGTTTGTCCCAAAGTTCACCTGTTTTTGATTTGCCAAATATTACAGCTAGTTTTTCCATTTGCAATTGCTCCTTTTCTATAAAATCGGGTACAAAAGATGCTCTTTTAAAAAAAATGTCATCCCAGAATGCCTCTATCGGGGAGATGGCTTTTCAGGCGGTTACAAACCAGATTCCCGATTACATCTTCGGGAATGACAGAATTTGAGAGGTTTGCAAGATGTCTAATATTTCAAGCAATTTTAGAAAGTTCTGTTTTACCCTGATGTATACTTTGCACAGGGGTAAAATGCGTATTGGTCTCGTTCCCACGCGTTGCACCGTGTATATGAGGCATTCGTGCTTCTCCCTTGCTGCCATGAAGATCAAAGGGGGTATGTAGGGTCAAGGAACATGAACCACAGTATACCTTGATTGCGGCTGTTTGCAAAACGGTTTCGCCCTTGTTACCCCTACAACGCAATTTATATTTAACAGTTCATTGAAGCTATTTTTTTCCGG
>DYNH01000045.1 GCA_020721175.1 Trichlorobacter lovleyi
CCCTTAAGCAGTTTAAACAAAAGTTCTCCAAGAGCGCTGAACACAGCAGGATCCCTGAAAAATTCAGTGACACCGATCAACAGTTCCTTTACCAGTGCGTCAACTTCAGCCTGATCTGCCGAAAGCAGGGTAAGATAGTCTGATAGTTCATCTATCTGAAATTGAGCCATCCTTCTGCTGATCCGCCTGCCCACGGTGTTGGGGCGGTAAAAACCGAAGTTTATCCCTACCCGCTGGTTAAGTAGATCAGTGACAGGCTGACAGTCTAAATTGCATTCATTCTCAGCACTTAACTCATGCAGAGCCAACTCTTGAGGATCTTGACGAATAATAGCACTCATTTTTTCAGTAATCCTCTCTTGGTAAGAAGCTCACCCATCTCTGACAGTAATTGAGCCATCTGTACCGGCTTGGCAACATAACCGTCAAAACCGCTTTCAAGCAGTAGCTCGCGATCGCCAGTCAAGGCATGGGCTGTCAATGCAATTACTAGCTGGTGCTTTGCAGTGCCATGCTCACTGGAGCGAAGTCTGGCAAGCACCTCATCCCCTCCCATTCCGGGCATCTGGATATCAAGAAGTACCAAGTCAAAGTCACATTTTTCAAGTAGCTCAAGCGCGTCAACTCCATTGGAGGCAGCGGTTACCATGAACCCTTGGTGTTGCAGCAGTTTCTGAACAAAGATGCGGTTTACGTCCTGGTCCTCTACAAGCAGAATAGAGCTGTTTTTGGTGAACTGGGATGTATCCTCTTTGCTGTCTTTAAATTCAACGGCTTCTTCAAGCAGGTTGTAAGCCTCAAAAGGCAATCTTACGTTAAAACGACTGCCAACTCCAATCGTGCTTTCGAGTTGAATACTGCCTTGCATCAGGTCAGTCAGGCGTCTGCAGATGGCCAGCCCCAGTCCGCTTCCACCATGTATTCTGGCTGTAGATGAGTCTGCCTGAGTAAATGGATTGAATACCTTCCGGACTGTTTCTGGTGACATGCCTATGCCGCTGTCTGAAACCTCAAAATCAAGCCAGATGATCTCATTTTTAGAAACAAGTTCTGTAACAGTAAGTGTTACCCCTCCTGAACTGGTGAATTTTACAGAATTGCCTACAAGATTAATCAATATCTGTTTAAGTCGTAGTGGATCTCCGTAGAGTGGTGTTGGCAGCCTGTCATTAATAACCAGCTTCAGTTCTATCCCCTTTTCGGCAGCCGGCTGTTCATAGATGCCGATCACCTCACGCAAAAGAGATTCCGGGCTAAAGGGGATATTTTCAAGCCTCAGACTTCCTGCCTCAATCCTGGAGATATCGAGAATGTCGTTGATCAGAGAGAGAAGATTCAACGAAGATTTGTCCAGCATGTCAAGATATTCAATCTGCTCTAATGTCAGTTCCGTGGTTCGTAACAACTGGCTCAGTCCCATGATCCCGTTAAGCGGTGTACGTACCTCATGGCTCATGTTGGCAAGAAATTCGTTTTTGGCAGTTGTCGCAGACTGGGCCGTATCTCTGGCCTGCTGCAACTCAAAAGCAGCCTGTTTCTGGCTGGAAATGTCCAGATCTATGCAGTACATTTCATACTCGCCCCGGATGTTTCTAAGCATTGCATGACTGGAGAATACATCAACCATTGCACCGGATTTGGTCAGTAACCTGAGTTCACTTGGCTGGATCGGTATACCATTTTCTATCCACTGATGTATTGCCTCTATCACACCTTCACGCATTTCCGGTGGAATTATCAGATCCTCAAATCTTCTGCCCAGGGCCTCTTCACGGCTGTAACCATAAAGTTCAACACTGGACTGATTCCAGAAAATGACACGACGGTCACTGTCATACCCCTGCACCGGGAGGTGGGGCACCTGTTCCACCAGTGCCCGGAAGCGGTGCTCAGATTCTGCAAGCTGCTCTGCAACCAGTTTGCTTTCTGTTATGTCCCGTACAACAGCTAGCAGGCGATTGCGACCATTGATGTCTGTTGCGGAAAGGCTTATCTCACTCCAGAAGGTACTTTTGTCCGGACGGGAACATGGCCATTCATAAAGTTTTGGAACCCCGTCTGCAGCAGATTGCATGAACTTTTTGACCTTTTCAGTACCAAAATCCGGCAGGCCTGGCGGCGTAAGGTCCAATAGAGTGGAACCGATCAGCACATCTCTGGGGCGGTCAAATATCCTGCTCCCCTGCCTGTTGCAGTCTATTATCATGCCTGTTGCAGGATCCAGGATAAAGAGGGCATCATTGCCGACATTAAAGATGGTTCTGTAGGCATTTTCCGCAGCCTGTAGCGCAAGTGCACTTTCCCTTGCACGGGTTATGTCTCTTGCTGTGCAGTATAGCCTTAATATTAATGGTTTTTCTGAGGTCTGTACACAGAGGTGGTGCACTTTTACCCAGCGGATGGTATTGTCTTTGCGAAATATTCTCAGTTCGAATGAAATCTGATCTCCAGGCTGCATCCGCATGATGCTCTGTTTAACACGTTCACGGTCATCAGTGTGTATAAACGGTTCCCAGAAGCCGATTGCATAAATTTCTTCTGCATTATAACCGGTGATCCTTTCAAGCTGTCCGCCAAGCCAATGTATTTCAAATGGAGAATCAACTCCACGCTGGCAGACAAAACAGAAGTCAGAAGTCAGTTCGGTAAAGGCCTTGTAACGCTCTGTTGATTCCTGAAGCTGTCTTTCAAGCTGAAATCTTTCTGTAAGGTCACGCGCTATGGAGAAAAACTGGCTGGTTTGCGGTGAATAGGATATGGAAATCTCCAGATCACGGGTACTGCCGTTTTTGCAGCGATGTTGGCTTACAAAACGGTCATAACCATGTTCAAGCAATTTTTTTGTTCTGCTCTCGACATCTTCAGGTGAATCTATGGCCTCTATTTCACTGATATTCTTTCCAATCAGTTCATTCGTGTCATACCCCAGCATTGAACAGTAGGCTGGATTTGCGAAGGTTATGGATGCTGAAGTGTCTGTGCTGAACAGTCCGTCTCTGCTTTGATTCAAGATTATGTCAAGGTGGGCCTGACGGGTCGTCAGTGTCTGCTCCAGTTCTGTACGTTCTATCTCGCCGGCTGTGCGCTGTGCGAACAGCTCCAGCACCTTGCAGGCTACTGTTGCAACAGCTTCCGCTAACGGCCTGTTATCCATCAGCAGGATATGACCAAGATGTTCATGGCAAGAGGAATAGAGCGGTACTCCAAGATAGCTGTCAACCTTGAAATGTTGTATCAGCCTGTCTTCAGGAAAAAAGTCAGCGGCTTTCGATAGACAGCAGGTAGTCAGTCGGGGCGTTTTTTCACAAGGAGTTCCCGCAAGAGGGTAGTTAAGGTTGTCAAGCAATTTGCCATCAGCACAGAACCTGATTGTACGGATTTCGTTATGATTGCCCAGCAGGCGGCCAATTGCCGCATACCGAATCTTGAACACACTGACCAGCGTAACCATAAGGGCAGACAGAAATTCGTCACCGATACTGGTCGCTGTACCTTCCAGCATGGCCTCTAAAAGTTCTGCCCTGTCCGGTATGGCTGGTTCAGACGTGTCCTGTTCTGATCTCATTTTGTCTGCTCCTTGTTGATCTGTTCCAGTACATTGGCCATTTCTTCAAAAAGGGAAGCAACCTGCAGAGGTTTGGAAAGATAGCCGTCAAAACCGGCGTTAAGCAGACGTTCCCTGTCCCCGACAATGGCGTGGGCTGTCAGTGCAAGGATTGGAGTGTGGCGCTTGATGCCGTCTTCTGCCGCACGTATGGCAGCCAGTGCCTTCAGTCCGTCCATAATCGGCATCTGGATATCCATCAGCACCAGATCAACTTTGTCCTGCTTCCAGATATCAAATGCCTCCTGACCGTTATTTGCAAGTAACGGCTGGTGCCCGTGTTTTTTAAGGATTTCTGCAACAAACCGTTGATTGACAGGCTGATCCTCTGCAACAATAACCCTCAATGGGTTTTCAAGCCCGCTATCTGCCGCAGGTTGCGAAGATTGTTGCACCTGTTCCAGTTCCGAAAGCCTTCCTGGTTTAAGTGGTACTGTAAATCTGAAGGTGCTTCCGAAACCGGTTTTGCTGGTAACATCAATCGTTCCCTGCATCAGCTCAACCATCTGCTTGCAGATGGCAAGCCCAAGACCGGTGCCGCCAAATTTACGCGAGGTGTAGCTTTCGGCCTGTGTAAAAGGTTCAAAGATCGCCTTCTGTCTGGCCTCATCCATACCGATTCCGGTATCCTGAACCTCTACTGTCAAGAGAATGGAGCCTTCTGCAGCAATGCTGGATGAGACCCTGACATTGATCTCACCGGCAGAGGTGAATTTAATGGCGTTACTTACCAGATTGTTGAGTATCTGAGACAGTCTGTATGGATCGCCATTCAGTACCTCCGGCAGTTGATCGGAAGCAGAGAGGCTTAGCATTAGTCCCTTTGCCCTGGCGCGTAACCGCATCACCCTCAGAGAGTCGTTTAGTATTGCCAGTGGCTTGAAAGTTATCTGCTCCAGCTCCAGCTTGCCTGCCTCTATCTTGGAAAAGTCAAGGACATCATTGATGACGTTCAGCAGACTATCCGCAGAGCTGTCAATAAAGTTAAGATATTCCTTCTGGGCAGGGGGCATGTCCATATCACGCAGCAACTGTATCATGCCGGTAATTCCGTTTAAGGGGGTGCGTATCTCGTGACTCATTACCGCCAGAAAACGGCTTTTGGCCTCGTTGGCATGTTTAAGCTGCTCCATCGTGGTTCTGAGGGTTTCATCATGATGCTTGCGTTCTGTAATATCAAAAAACAGCGTGGCAAACTGTAGTGGTCCAACCCGGCAGGCCGAGATATTGAAATGTCTTCCAACTTGGGCAAGATAGGCATCGAAGCGGCACGGTATGCCGGTTGCGACAACGGATGAAAATTCATTGATAAACAGAGGGGGGTGTGTCTGATAGATATCGGTGGCGTATTTCCCGACCACCTGCTCACGGTCAATGTTCAGTAATTGAAGATATTCCTGATTAACGTCATCAATCAGATAGTTGACCGGTATTCCTTCCTGGTTATATACAATTGTATGCAGTGCAGCCCCTTCCATCATGGCATCAAAAAGGCTGTGAAAACGTTCCTCGCTATTGGTTAGCCTTGTCATGCTTTCATGCAGTCTGAAAGATACATCCTGAATACTTTTTTGGAGCAGTGCAAATTCGTCTGTACGTTCAGGCAAAAGGTCTAATGGATCAGAGGAGCTGTCCCCGATTTTTTTTACAGCAAGAGTTAGTGATTCCAGTGGCTTACTGAGGCGGCAGACCAGGAAATTGTTTGCCAGGATTGCGATCAGCAGGAGTAATACTGTAAGCAGTAATCTGTAAACTGGTTGTGCAGTAAAGACAAATGTGAAGAGTACCTCAACCGCAATCAGCAGTGTGGCCAGTGTGAGAAACGATATGGTAAGCCGGGTACGGAATTTCATGTATGCCCCCACACATTTGGAAGTGTCTCTGCTTTAGTTTACCACCGGTTATAATATTCGCAACATTTTGAGCCTAAAGTTTTCCAGCCTTGATTGACAAGGGCCAGACAACCCTGCGTCGTACCTCTCCCCATAGAGGCAGAAGTCTTTCTGCAAGTAATGTTACCGGATCTGTCAAATGATGTTCACAATAGCGGCTAGTGGCTGACCAGCTCCGCAGATAGCCGCACAGATCACTCAGGCTCCAGTCAACTGACATCGAGAGATCAGGTGGTGACAACTGACTGAAAGGAAATGACAAGTTTGTGTATCCGTCTTCAACATGACGTCTTTCCGAGGGCCAGAAAGGGCCAACCGTGTCACAATAAAAGCTGTCAAGCAGTTCCTGGATATGGTCTGAACCATCTCCATCCGTTTTGAACACCCCATATGTCCAGACAGCCAGAACGCCTTCCGGCTTCAGAACCCGCCTCACCTCATTATAAAAGCTGTCCAGATCAAACCAGTGCAGGGCCTGGGCAACCGTTACAAGGTCGGCTGAAGCGTCTGGCATCCCTGATGCGTGGGCTGGTGCCGTCTGATAGGTGATGTTTGGATATGGCGTGGCGCCGCTGATCTGTGCATGGCTTGCATCAGTGGCCCAGACATGTTCAAAGAGTCCAGCCAGGGAGACCGCTGCCTGACCGGTGCCGGTTGCACAGTCCCAGGCCAGTTTCTTTTCAGGTGCAATATTTGCCAGCCAGTTGAAAAGTCCAGGCGGATATCCGGGCCGATGTGCTGCGTAGCCTTTTGTAACGCTGGCAAAGTGGTCTGTAAAAGAGTTCATGATATATCATCCTCTGTTGCAAATAATGGCATTGCCGAATGTGGCAGCAGGCCGGCAGCCTCTGCCCTGCGAAAGAGCTCATAAATCGCCTGTTCGCCATCATTACCCAGGTTTTTGGAAAAATCATTAACATAGAGTGCTATATGTGCTGCACAGACATCGGGTAGCATCTCCTGGGCATGTTTCCGGATATATCCTGAAGCAGAATCAGGATAATTACAGGCGTGATCAACGGCCCGGGCAAGCGCATTTTCTATGGCTTTAATAGTCCTGTATCCCAGAGACCTTCTAGCGGCAATCCCCCCGAGCGGTATGGGCAAGCCGGTTTCAGCTTCCCACCATCCCCCCAGATCCGCCAGTCTGTAGAGACCCGCGTCTCTGTATGTAAAACGGGATTCATGGATAATCAGGCCGACATCGGCCCTGCCGGAAGTTACCGACTCCATAACCTCGTTGAACGGCATTTCCAGAAATCTGCAAGGTTTCGGATTATATAGCCGCATCAGAAGATAGGCTGTGGTGTAGAGCCCCGGAACAGCAATGGTCATGTTGTTCAGCTCCGCAGGATCAAGCTCCCTGCTGGATACCAGCAATGGTCCGCAACCCCGTCCCAGGGCGCTGCCAACCCGTAAAAGGGCATACTGATCCCGGATATGCCCCAGGGCGGAATAGGAAACCTTGGTAACATCCAGCGTCCCCTCAAGCGCAAGTCTGTTAAGGGTTTCAACATCCTCCAACCGTTCGGTAAAGCTGTAGCCGCCTGTATCAACCATGCCATGCACCAGCGGATAGAACATAAAGGTATCATTTGGACAGGGTGAAAATCCCAGGGTAAGTTCTTTTTTCATTTAACACTCCGATATATTTGACGAAAGACAGCTATTCATTACAGGGTGGTTAATCCTGCCCGCCGGTTTTTTTCAGTTGCCTTAAAGTCCCTCTGTCAGGGGGTAGGGAACTAAAACCTTGCCCCTTGTTTCTTGACCCTTGCCCCTGCATTATATAAAATAAACAAATGGAATTAAGAGACAAAATCCGCAGCTTCCCGTTGGCCCCTGGTGTATATCTGATGCGGGATAGCGCCGGTGATATCCTGTATGTCGGCAAGGCCCGCAACCTTCGGCAAAGGGTGTCTGGTTATTTTGGCAACAGTGATGCCCGCCCTCAGGTTCGTTTTCTGATGGCAAGGGTCTCCGCAATTGAGTTTACAGTAACTGATACTGAAAAAGAAGCCCTGTTACTGGAAAATATCCTGATCAAGCAACATCATCCCCGTTACAACCTTAATCTTAAGGACGACAAGACATATTTTTCGTTGCGTATAGATATTGAAGAGCCGTTTCCCCGTTTTACAATTGTGCGTAAACTGCAGAAGGACAGGGCCCGTTATTTTGGCCCGTACTCTTCGTCGGCAGCAGCCAGGGAGGTGATTCGACAGATACAGAGGATATTCCCATTGAGGCACTATCCCTGGAAGAACTGCAAGCGAAGGGAGCGTCCATGCCTTTACCATCAGATTGGTCAATGCAGCGCCCCATGCAACAACAGGATCAGTCAGCACGATTATCAGCAACTTGTTAACAGCTCAATCCTTTTTTTAGAGGGAAAGAGTAAAGACCTGGTGAATGATTTTAAACAGAAGATGCTGTCTGCAGCAGAACAGATGCAATACGAAGAGGCTGGCCGCTGGCGTGACCTGATACGCGCCGTGGAGACGACACTTGAGCCTCAGAAGATGGTTCGTCAAGGTGGGGATGCCGATGTGCTGGGGCTTTCTAGGTCTGGAGAGAAACTGGTAATTGCCCTGCTTTTTGTGAGGTCTGGCTGTATCTCTGGAAGCGCTACACTTTACGGTTCTGGCGAGCTTGATGATGTTAGCGCCCTGGCAGCCTTTATCCAGAGCTATTACACCAAAGGGCGTATGATACCAGAAGAGCTGCTGCTCCCCCTGATGCCGGAGGATGCACCACTGCTGGAAGAGCTGCTTGGCGAACAGAAAGGCCGACGTGTACGCCTGCTTAAACCGGAGCGGGGAGCAAAGCTGGAGATGGTGTTGCTGGCTGAAAAAAATGCACAGGCAGCACAGGCTGAACAGAGAACAAGTGAAGACAAGATGGCAGTTCTGGAAGATTTGAGGCAGAAAATCGGGTTGGAGAGATTGCCGCGCAAGATGGAGTGTTATGACATATCAAACCTGCAGGGAAGCTATGCCGTTGGCAGTGGAGTGGCTTTTACAGATGGCAGGCCTGACAAGGGTCTCTACCGTCGTTACCGTATTAAAACCGTATCTGGTCAGGATGATTTTGCAATGCTGAAGGAGACTTTTTGCAGGCGTTTCAGTGCTGAAAGGGTTGCAGAGTGGGGGGTGCCGGATCTGGTTGTGGTTGACGGCGGAATCGGGCAATTGAACAGTGTGGTTGCTGCGCTTGAAGAGATCGGCATGTACGGCAGGTTTGGTCTGATATCACTGGCCAAGAGCAGGGTTAAGGGAAATGGTAAAGATAAAGATGTCGTGCGTACCGAGGAGCGGGTATTTTTACCCGGACGACGTAATCCGGTCAGGATGCGGCAGGATTCTCCAGGACTTAAAATGCTCGCCGCCATAAGGGACGAAGCGCACCGTTTTGCAATTGAATACCACCGCAAGCTGCGGAATAAAAATGCACTTGAATCTTCATTAAGGCAGATACCCGGCATAGGGCCAAAACTTGAGCGGCTGCTGCTGACCCGCTTTGGCTCGCTGGAAGGGCTACGTCAGGCAACAATAGAGGAGTTAACCTCTGTATCAGGGATAGGAGAAAATACGGCCAGGGAGATATTGGCTATATCTGCAAAGCAGCTTGCTCCTCAGTAATCTGTGAAAATAGTTTAAGCCTTACGGCGGATAAAAAATTTGTAACTATTCAGCGTAAGTAGTTAGAATCAGTTGTTGATTCTGTCATGCCGGAAATCTTCTGTCCGGCATCTAGCTTTTCAGACTTTAAAATATGGATTCCGGCCAAAAGCCTGCCGGAATGACAATCTTCTATGCTGTTCAGAATGGTTACAAAAATTTTTCATTTTTGCAGCAACTGCTTCCGTCAGGGACTTGGTGTGAGTATATTTATCAGGTACATCACAAAAGGAGAAAAGCTACATGGAACAAAGAAACGAGCGTCTTTCGCCTTTTTTATAGCAGCTACATACATCTGATGTTATAGTGTCGCAGTTTTCAAACTTTTTAGGAGTGATATCAATGAATAACTGTTTTCTTGAGGCATGTTGGGGCAGGCCGGTTGATTATACTCCGGTCTGGCTGATGCGTCAGGCTGGCCGCTACCTTCCGCAATATATGGCGGTACGTTCACGCTGTACGTTTCTGGAACTTTGCAAGACACCCGAGCTTGCCGCAGAAGTCACCATTCAGCCAGTTGATTTTCTTGGTGTGGATGCAGCAATTCTGTTTTCAGATATTCTGACACCGGTGGAGCCGATGGGGCTTAAGCTTGATTTTGTGCCTGGCCCTGTCTTTGAAAATCCGGTACGCAGCATGGCAGATGTTGATAAACTCCGTATACCAGACCCGGAATCTGATCTTCCATTTGTTCTTGAGGCGATCAAAATCCTGCGTAGGGAGCTGTCCGGCAAGGTTCCACTGATCGGTTTTGGCGGCGCGCCTTTTACACTTGCCTGTTATATGGTGGAGGGCAAAGGTTCAAAGGACTGGTCAGGCATCAAGCGGATGATGTACGCTGCTCCTGATGTCTATTGCGCACTTATGGAAAAGGTAACCATGATGGATATGGAATATCTTAACGCCCAGATCAGGGCAGGGGCGCAGGCGATACAGATTTTTGACACATGGGGGGGGATTCTCTCTCCTGCTGATTATGAGCGGTATGTACTTCCATATACAACAAAACTGATTAACGGCCTGAACCGTACTGAGACTCCTGTAATCCATTTTGTTAAAGGTTCCGGCACAATGCTTCCGGTTGTGCGTAAGGCAGGCGGTGACGTGGTGGGTCTTGACTGGCAGATAAACCTCGGTGATGCCCGAAATATGCTGGGGCAGCAGACAGCGGTGCAGGGTAACCTTGATCCTGGAGTACTCTTTGCTCCAAATGATGTAATAGAGCGGGAAGTAAAACGGATACTTGATGAAAATGCAGGCAGGACTGGACATATTTTTAACCTGGGCCACGGAATTTTACCAACAGTACCACCGGAAAACGCCAGGTTTATGGTAGAGTGTGTACACAGACTTTCAAAGAGGTAATTTTATGACTGTTTCCATGAAAAATATTGTGCTGTTTGTGACGGATCTGCAGAAGGCAAAGAGTTTTTATGTTGAACTTCTGGGGTTGCCTCTGGCGGGTGAAAGCCAGATGATGATGGAGTTTTTTCCAGGTGCATCAACCACCCTGGGGGTCGCGCTTGCCATGCAGGATGAGGCACGTAAGCTGGTTGGGCGATATACAGGCATAACTCTGAAAGTTAACAGTATTGATAAGCTGTGTGACAGACTTGAGGATGGTGGGGTTACTTTTATCGAGCCGCTTGAAGAGTCTCCCTGGGGCAAGATGGCGGTTGTTGCTGATCCTGACGGCAATCAGATTGCTCTGGTAGATATGCAGCAATGATCACCGTAGATAGCCAACTGCTGGATCAATTGACTGAAATGGCCCGTATCTCTCCACGGCGGCGTATTAACCACAATTTTCACAAGTCTGACAATTCAGCCTGTCACCGTCTGCTTAACGCCATGGAGCCTGATTCATACATACGCCCCCATCGTCATCTTGACCCGGAAAAGGACGAAACATGCCTGCTGCTTCGTGGCAGACTTGGTTTTGTCTGCTTTGACGAAAATGGCATTATAACAGAGTTTGCTGCATTGACAGCCTGCACAGATCAGGCCGTTGTTACAATCCCCAGTGGTGTGTTTCATACAGCGGTAAGTCTTGCGTCAGGCAGTATCTTTTTTGAATCAAAGTCCGGGCCATATATGTCCCTTAACCAGCAAGAAATCGCCACCTGGTCGCCTGACCCTACTGAACCGGAAGCCGCCTTGTATCTCCGCCGTCTATGCGATATGTTCAGCTAACTATTATCATTCTTCTGTTTTTTAGCTTCAATTTGGTGGATGCCGCACCCAAAATGAGGCCCTACAGCGGTATAGGTGTACTGCGGCTTTCAGCTTTGGGGCCGATAGAACCGGTTCCCCTTTATGATGATCCAGGTATCGGTCGTTGCTGTAAGCTAGAAATACAGATTGTCAGAGACCTTAACAACTGGTTGTTTGGTGTTGATCAGGGTATTTTTCTGCTGGTTACAGCCCGCAAGGGCAGATGGCTGGAGATTGAACGGGACGATGCAGGCAGAACAGGCTGGATCATGCCGGAACGGCGTTGGATCTATCAGCCCTGGGAGCAGTTTCTTAAAGGGAAAATGGTGGTTTTTCTACCCAACAGCCCTAAAAAAATGATTCAGGTCTTTCCAGGTATTGGAGCAAACACAGGCAAGCCGGTTTCAATTACACAAACAATGAGGATTATACAGGCCAGGGGGGATTGGGCATATATCCTGCTGAATCAGAATAGCGCAGGGTGGATTCGCTGGCGCGACAATGATGGAAGGCTTTTAATCGGTTTTGATACGCCTGAAGCGAAACAAATAGATTGACGACGTTGGTTTTGCGTGATAATTCTCCAAAATATGAAACTGATTACCACTACAACAGCGCGAGCTACCAAAACTGCGGCCATCAAGGCCGTATAGATTACTGCTGCCCGCTGATCATCGCTTTATAACCGTATTGAACAGCCGTAGGCACGCAGCCTGCGGCTGTTTTTATTTCTACTGTCTTGTAGCCTTCATCAAATCAAAAAGGAGAAACTTCATCATGCGTGTACAACTTGTGCCGCCAGGTACCGGAGAGCTGACTTACGAAATCAGGAATATTGTTAATGTGGCTGAAAAACTGCAAAAATGCGGCGTTACCATAAATTGGGAGAACATCGGGGACCCTATTGTCAAGGGGGAGCAGATTCCGGCCTGGATGAAGCAGATCGTGTCCGACGCTGTTATGGATAATGACAGTTGGGGCTATTGTCATACACGGGGAGTTCTCAAGACCCGCGAGTTTATCTGTGAAACCACTAACAGACGTGCTGGAGCACAGATTACTCCTGATGATATTATCTTTTTCAACGGTCTTGGTGATGCCATAGCAAAGGTTTACGGATGTCTTAAGCCGGAGGCTCGTGTCCTGATGCCGTCACCCTCATACACAACACATACACTGGGTGAGGTTGGCCATGCCGGAACAGATTCACTTCATTTCAGGCTTAATCCAGAGGACGGCTGGAAGCCGGATATGGTGGAAATGCGCAGTCAGATTGAAAATAATCCTTCAATCTGCGCCATTATGATCATAAACCCAGATAATCCGACAGGAATGGTTTACAGCAAGGAACTGCTGCAGCAGATTGTTGCCCTTGCCGACGAGTTTGGCCTGTTTGTGATATCTGATGAGGTCTACAACAACATCGTTTACAACGGTGAAACAACAGTGCCGATTAGTGACGTTATTGGTTCTGTTCCGGCCATTGCACTAAAGGGGATTTCAAAAGAGTTCCCCTGGCCCGGTTCTCGCTGCGGCTGGATTGAAGTCTATAACGGCCAGAATGATGACCAGTTTCGCAAGTATATCAATCTGATACTTACCAGCAAGATGAACGAAGTCTGCTCCACAACTTTGCCACAGGTCGTTATACCTGCCATCATGCAGCACCCGCAATATCAGGATTACCTGAAAGAGCGGATTGCGCTTTATGAAAAATCAAGTAATATCACATATAATTTTCTTAAAAAAGTACCGGAACTGTTGGTAAATCGCACTAATGGGGCCTTCTATATGGCAGTTGCCTTTAAAGAGGGAGTTCTTAATAACAGTCAGTCTCTTTTGATTCCTGACAACGATGTACGCAGTCTGGTTGAATCACTGGTAAACCAGCCTGGTGTCTCACCTGACAAGCGTTTTGTTTATTATACACTGGCTGCTACCGGCATCTGCACTGTTCCGCTCTCATCATTTGCTACTTCTCAGCAGGGTTTCAGAGTTACCCTGCTTGAACGTAATCCTGCTGAAACCGAGCGGATTTACAGCACTCTTGCAGATACAATTCGCCAATATCTAAAATCATCTGTTTGAAAGCAGCAAAGTAAATAGAATCAGGTGGATGTCCAGGATAAAGGTTAATTTCATATATACCTGAGCTTCTTTCAAAAGTTCCAAATTCTGTCATTCCCGAGGGTGTAATCGGGAATCTGGTTTATAATTGCCTGAAAAACCTAATCCTCGATAGAAACATTCGGGGATGACAATCTTTTTGAAAGAGGCTCTACCTTTTACCTTTCCTTCTCACTTGATAAAAACTCTTTGCTAGTGTTAGAAAAATAGCTCTTCGGGATGTAACACAGCCTGGTAGCGCACCTGCTTCGGGAGTTTTTGCCATTAAAATCATTAGCTTACGTAGATTTATCTGACTTCTCGCAAGGTCGGCTTTTTTGTTTTTTTCAGATAGAGCTTCTCCGGTATACCTTTTGCCAAGTCCGATCGGCATTGTTTGTTGGTATCAGTCGCTTTGTTGGTGCCTCTTTTCTCCGGTCTTTCCGACACCATTCCGGAAATCTGGTCCGGCAGCACACCATAGGACAGGGCATCGGTAGCAATACGCAGGGCTATGGCGGTGAGCAGGTAGTGCAGAGTGATGGTGTAGAGGACATTGGAGGTAGGGCAGTCTATGAGGCGGGATAGGTGCGATACAATTTTAGTCTGGTTCACATGGGGTCACCTCCTTACGAGTTGGAGTAAGCACAAAAAAGCCCCACCGGCTGGGGAGCCAATGGGGCAGCGTGCTGTTTCACAGCTAAAGCTAAGCTGGTCAGTACGTAGGTATCGTCACAGGTCCTCTGACGCACCAGACATTTGTATTAGGGACAAGAAGTGAGCTTGGATCACTATCCCTAGAAACATCAAAATAACTGCTGTCCAGCCCATATGCTACACGATTGTATTCACAGCCGTCCCATACCAGATCACTGGCCCAGATAAATCTGTGAGGTGGATGTACAAGTACCCCATTTATGGTGACATTGGGGCATGTTACATAATTTTTTCCAAGCCACACAAAGTTGGACAAGTCAAATCCTGACTGTTCAATGAGGGCATACCAGTCGGTAGCAGGACAAGTTGGATCCGACCATTGATTACCACCATGCATACTGGACAGGTCTGTCGTGGTTGTCATACGCCAGTCAGTGTGCCCGCCAAGATTCAGTTGGTTGCAATACTCAATGCTTTTCTCTGGATTGGCTTGAGGAGGCCCAGGCTGCCGTTGCCACATGAGGCCGCTTTTCATGTCAATAATACCTGCTGCCGGAGGAAAGGCAGGAAGGATTTGATACTGCGCTGCGATATTAGTTGTGTAGGTCTGGGCATATGACTTCGCTGCCTGCGGTAATCCGGCTGCGTGATAGGACTCAATCAATAACAGCGCCGCTTTCAGTTGAATCGCTTTAAAATAATCCAGAAACGCCTTCTTTTGCAGATAGTATTGAGAACTCCACTGGGCTTGCTTCATGAAAAGCTGAAATTCCGATTTGATTAATCCGCCGGCGCCTAATGTTCCGACAAGGTCTGCATTCAGGGTGTCCAGAGAACTGCCTAAATCAAATTGAATATTGG
>DYNH01000046.1 GCA_020721175.1 Trichlorobacter lovleyi
TTAAGATGGTTGTGGAAAAAACAGGAACTTACAGCCTTTGGGGTAGGGTTCTGTTGGGTGCTTTTTTACTTGTTTGGGGGATTGGGATTGCAGACATTTTTACTGCCTTCAAGATGAATGATAACGAAGGCCGTAATTGACAAACAACGTTTGTGTATGCAATAGTGTTGCAAATTTTTATGAAGGGAAGTTCGCATCTTTTTTGCGACAAATACAATAATGGTGCATTCCTGTATAATAGGTAGCGGAGCGGGTATTCCGGATAGGATTGTAGGTAATGATTTCTTTTCCTACCTTGTAGATGATGCAGATGAGTGGATTTCTTCCCGCACCGGTATCAGGGAGAGACGTTTTGCGAACGCAGATGAATCTACATCTGATCTGGCTACAAAGGCTGCCAGGGCCACACTGGAAGATGCGGGCATATCTGCTGAAGAGATTGACTGTATTATTGTCGGTACATCTACACCTGACATGATTCTCCCGGCGACTGCCTGTATGGTACAGAAAGAGATTGGTGCAAAAAACGCATTTGCCTTTGATGTCAATTCAGTGTGCGGCAGTTTTGTCTTTGCCCTTGATACAGCAGACAGCTTTATAAGGTCCGGCAAGGCGCGCACAGCACTGGTAATTGGTGCTGACACCTATTCCAAAATTCTTAATTTTGATGATAAAACCACTGCTCCGCTGTTTGGCGATGGAGCGGCGGCTGTTATTATCCGTGGCGAGGAAAATACCGAAAAGGGTATTTTGCAGTCTTTCATACGTACCGACGGTAACGGCTGGCCTTTGATTCAGGTTCCCTCCTCCGGTTCAAGGAAGCCGATAACAGCAGAGACCATCGCAGCAAGTGAAAATACCTTTTATATGGCCGGTAAGCCGGTTTATATCTTTGCAGTCAGCGCTATACCAGAGCTGATTCAAATTATCTGCAGCAAGGCAGGAATCCTTCCTGCTGATCTTGACTGGCTGATACCACATCAGGCTAACCTGCGTATTATAGACGCTGTCTCTAAAAAGCATAATATTCCGAAGGAAAAATTCCTTGTAAACCTCCAGAAATACGGCAATACCTCCGCAGCGTCTGTTGCACTGGCCCTGAATGAATTCCGACAGGACGGTACCATAAAGCCCGGGCAACTTGTATTGGTTATGGGATTTGGGGGCGGGCTTTCCTGGGGAGGGCTATTGATCCGTTTTTAAATTTAAAACCCCCAACCTTCTATAAAGCAACTAATGCTGGAAAGAACTCAAAACGCCCCCTTATATTTTCATATCCGGGGGCGTTTTAGTATTCAACCTTTAATCAGTTCTATTTACTTGCCACATGTAAAATGAGATTCAATGCGACGATTTTTTTCTCTGCCTGCCTTGGTCTTGTTGGTTGCAATCGGCTTGGTCATGCCAAAGCCTTCGGCTGTGATGCGGTTTGGTGCAATGTTAAAATGCTTGATCAGATAACTGCGTACACTTTCGGCACGTTGCTTGGAAAGCTTCATGTTATATGCCTTGCTTCCAACGTTATCAGTGTGGCCTTTAATAACAATTGGTTCGTTGGGGAATTCGATCAGCAACTCGGCAAGTTTTTTCAATTCTGCGTGATACTTGGGTTTGATAACTGATTTGTTGGTATCAAACTCGATATCTATTTCCATTGGTTCGCAGCTCTTGACCGGAGCTGCCTTTGGCTGGGCAACAGCAACTACCGGGGCAGGTGCAATTACTGTAATGCTTGCAGCGCTGTCAGCCTTGCCACCAGGGCCGGTACAGGTTAGTGTGTAGCCTGTATTTTCAGCAGGTGTGACAGTTGTTGAACCCTGCGGTTCAACCTTACCAACAGCAGGAGCAATCACACATTCATCGGCATTTTTGGAAGACCAGGCAAGTTTTGCAGATTCACCTTTTTTGATTGAAGCAGGGTCAATTGACAGAACCGCTTCAACTTTTTGAGGAGGACAGAGTGCATTTGCCTTTGCTGTTGCCTGCTTGGCCAAGGCAGAACCTTCTTCGGTACGGCAGGATCTGTAGACATCATATGCATGATTCTTGGCATCTTCTGCAGCCTTGAATTCAACCGGGCAAATTTTGTCTTTACCAGCCGAACGTGCTGCCTCAACTGCCCGATCGGCTTCCTGCATCTCATAGCGGATGTAGTGGCCCGGAACATTGCCGCGTCCTGTATTTACCTCCATGTTCGCACAACCTGAAACCATTCCGACTGTTGCTACTGCAATAATTGCAATGCAGCTTTTTACAAAATGTTGACTGTTCATCTAAAAACCTCCTTTTTAGGTATGATGCGTTCGCAAAAGCTCAAAAATCGCCTGTTTTTAGCCTAGTAACATACTGATATTATTGAAGTTCAAAAACTAAAAATCGAGAATTTGCGAGGGCATCAGGTATGGGCTTTTGCCCTTGAATGATGCGTTCGCAAAAGCTCAAAAATCGCCTGTTTTTGGCCTCATAACATACTGATATTACTGAAGCTCAAAAACTCAAAATCAAGAATTTGCGAGGGCATCTTGAATAACAAACATGAATTCCTGCTAATTACTTTAGCATGTTTTTCAATTATTGCAACCGATGTAGAGATATTAAAATCAAAACCAGATCAGGATCCTTGATAGGATGTGACTGCTGTCAATGACTGACCGTTTACCGTAAAACAGATTGAATGTCAGATACAACCTATGGCAGGATGAATGCCGTTTTTAACTATTCCGCACGCTATCAAATAGTATCATTCCTGAGGGTGTAAACGGGAATCTGGTGTTGGTTTTAAAATCATATCCCCGATAGAATCATTCGGGGATGACTGGCTTTTTTGCAAGTTCTGCCGATTATGCTGAATATGTTATGAAGAATTTATGATATGGCTGGTTACAAACAATGTTTAAAACCTCTATCCATATTGCGTTTTTACTGTTTCTTTTCTGTCTGCCGCTGAAAGCGGTGGCAAACGGTCCTGTGGAAATACAGGTTGAGGGGATAGAGGGCGAGGCCAGGAAAAATGTTGAAGCGGCCCTTGCACTTCCTTCCGGTTTTATACGTGAAGGCAGTGTAAACCGGCAATGGCTTGAATACTACACATTAAAGGCTGATGAAAAGGTTAAGGATGCATTGGAGCCTTTTGGCTATTACAATGCCGTTGTAACAGCGACACTTGAACAGAGTGGTGATAACAGCTACTTACTTAAAGTCAGGATTGTGGCTGGCAAGCCTGTGCGACTTGAGCAGGTACTGACCGAGCTTAAGGGAGATGGAGCTGCGGAACCTGTGCTAAAGGAAAAGGCTGCTGCTTTCAGGATTCACATCGGTTCAGACCTGAACCATGAAGTATACGAAAAGGCCAAGTCTGAACTGCTTGCCGCTGCCAGGGAGCTTGGTTATCTGGATGTGAATTTAGCAAGACATCTGGTTACGGTTAACCCGGCAGAGTCATCGGCCACTATAGATCTGGTTCTTGATACCGGTCATCGTTACCGGTTTGGTGATGTTGCCTTTGAAGGCGCAACCGCATATCCTGATGTCCTGCTCAGACGGTTTATCACCTTCAAGCCAGGACAGCCTTTTTCCTACAGGGCACTTGCCCAGACGCAGCTCCAGTTTTCAGGTAGCCCCTATTTCACAAACGCAAGCGCTATACCGGACAAGGAGTCTGCTGATGATTTTCGCCTGCCGGTAGTTATCCGGGTTAAACCGGCGCCACGCCTTACTATTCGTCCCGGTTTGGGCTATGGCACTGATACCGGCTTTCGCGGATCGATCAACTACCGTGACCTCAGCCTCTTTTACCCTGGTAACATATTTAATGCAGATGTCACAATATCTGAAAGACTGCAAGGTATTGGTCTTGCCTACAGCATACCCGGGACGCGCAACCTTGACACTGCCACATCTCTCCAGATAAACCTTCAAAGGGAAGAGTTGAATAATACCCTAAGCAGCCTTGTTGCAACTGAACTTAATCATACAATCGGCTTCAGGGACAACTTGCTGGCAACCGGTTATATCCGTTTTATGTATGAGCGGTATCATGCAGGGCTTGATGATACATTTGCCATGCTTCCTCTGCCAGGAGTGCGTATTGCCCAGCGCCGTTATGACGATCCGATCCGACCTGCAGCAGGCTACCATTACGGCCTGGAGATATGCGGCACAACGCATGAACTGGGAGCAGATGTAGGATTTCTGCAGGGTACTGCTGAAGGTGGCGGCATGTTAGCGCTACCCTGGAGGTTATCCCTGTTGGGGAAGGTTAAAGGTGGTGCAACAATCATTGATGATCACCTCCGCAGCCTGCCGGTTTCTCTCCGCTTTTTTGCAGGTGGTGACACGAGTGTGCGTGGATACGCCTATAAATCGCTTGGACCTAAGGATATAACCGGAACCGTGGTTGGAGGAAAATATCTTTTGCAGGGAAGTCTGGAATTGCAACGGGCTCTTTTTGAAGACTGGGGGGTGTCACTTTTTTATGACATGGGTAATGCCTTTGATTCATTTCACAATCTTCATATCTATCAGGGCGCAGGTGTAGGCGCCCAGTATTTCAGTCCGGTCGGCGTTATCAATCTGAATCTAGCCAGGCAGTTAGGCATTGGAAATCCAGGTTACCGGGTGCATTTTTCGATCGGTTTTCAACTGTGAAAAGGCTTGTCGGATACAGTGTGTTAATACTGTCTGTCCTGGTATTTTTTGCTGCCATGTATGCAGGAGGCAAGATTTTGCACAGACCGGAAACCGTCAGATGGATGTTTGCTGCCATATCCAGACATACCGAATGTAAACTTTCGGTGGATAATATATCTGGCACTCTTGCCTCAACGGTCAGCCTCACAGGATTTTCACTTCAATGGAAGGAGTTGCGAATAACTGCAGAAGAGTTGAAGCTGCGGTTTGCCCCGTTAAGAATACTGACCGGAACGATCCGGTTGAACGAGCTTTATACCAGAAAGGTAAAGTTATATGACTATCTGCCGGATTCAGCAAGTGAACCTGAAATTTTATGGCCGCTGGACACAGGTATCCCTGCTTTTCTGAGGATAATAGTTGACCGGCTTGTAATAGAGGGGCTTGTCTATGAAAACCCCAGGCATAAAAACCTGATTCTGCCTGATATTACCGGAGCAGTTGATTTGCAGAGGAGCAGGGCCAAAATCAGCATTCTGATACTGAAAACAGCACAGGGGCATATTTCTGGTGATATATCAGCAGGATTCGGCAAGGCCTCACTGGACTCGTTATTACTATTTGAGCCGTTAAAGCCGTTATCAGGTCTGACAGGCTTTAAACTGAAGCTTGATTTGAGGCCGGGTGGCAGTGGGGGACAGCAGTTGGCAGGCAGATTGAATTTGCTTGCCCTGGCAGACAGAAAGGAAATGGCGAGCCTTTCCGGAGAGATTGGGCTATCCCGTAAAGGTCTTGATATCAATAACCTGAGTCTGAAACAACATGGAAGAGCCGGTCTGGTTAAGTTAAATGGTCTGATTGCTGCCAGTGGCGATTCAAGGTTAGAAATAAAGGCGGATGCCCTGGATGTTTCATCAGAAACAGGGACAGAGGCCCTGCTATCCGGTATAGTCGGTCTTAAAGGTGATCTCGCAGGATATGTCGGAAAGGCTGATATATCAGTAAAAGGCAAGGGCTGGAGGTCGCTTGTAATGCATTCAGCCTTTGATGGAGACCTGCAACGGGTTAAACTTACCGGCATTGATGCGGCATTTGCCGGCGGAAAAATCAGGGGTATGGCTCTGGTGGACTGGCACCGTGAACTTTTGGTAAAAGCCGCGCTAAATGGCATTGGACTGGACCCATCCAGGCTGGAGAAGTCCTGGAAAGGCAGGATAAATCTTGATCTTGACAGCACTGCCCGCTGGAATCGTGGACGTCTGCAACAGGCAGAGATAAAAGCGGGGCTTGTTGATAGTGTGCTGCATGGCAGGATGTTGCAGTGCAGTGTAGATGCCAGATGTTCATCCGAAGAACTGCGGATAGATCAGCTTTTACTTAACGGCAAGGGCTTTAACATAAAGGCATCAGGGGTTCTCAGCCAACGTATTGATCTGTCAGCTAAGGTGAGCAGTTTGGCCGCCCTGGTGCCAGGCTTCAGTGGTAGTCTTGATTTAAACGGCAACATGCGTTACAGGTCTGGAATGCTTAGTGGAAACATTAAAGGCAACGGATACAACCTTGCAACAGACAGAGTTCAGCTTAAGAACGTCAGGCTTAATGCCAGACTTGGCTATGAACGGGTGCGTGCGGTTGATATAGGTGCTGAGTTTAGTGATTTGGCCTGGCGTGGTCTGCGGGTTAAAAACGGGACAATCAAGGCGGATGGTCTGCTGTCTGATCACAGGATAGAGCTGAATCTGAATTCATCTAGGGCGGCAATCGCCTGTAAACTGTCAGGTGGTTATGCCGGTGACTCCTGGAAAGGAAAGCTTGAATCTTTATCTGGAGATGATCATGTCAGTCCCTGGCGAATTCTAGCCCCTGTTGCTGTATCCGTCTCCCCCGGTTCTTTAAGTCTTTCACGGATTTTAATTGCAGGTTCCGGTGCAGAGAGGCTGGATTTAAGCGGACAGTTGGATGTCAGACCTCTTTCAGGCAAGTTGCAGGCCAGTTGGAGTGAGTTGAATCTGGTACGAACAGGACACTGGCTGTCAGAAATTGACCTTAGCGGACGCAGTTCCGGTACTATGGAACTGGAAGTGGGGCCTGACCATCAGACATCATTAAAGGCCCACGGGTTATTTAACGGCACAGTCAGGTCAGGTAAGCTTGCAGTGCCGGTAAAAATGGCCCGTCTTGATATTGACGCCGACCACTCAGGAACCACTGCGTCACTTGATCTGCAGGTCTATAGCAATGCCGCAATCATGGCAAGATTCAACACGTCTGAACCGGCTGTGATTGGTATACCGGACAGCGGCGACTTTCAGGCAAGCTGGACCTTGCCAGATATCTCATTAACAAGGCAGTGGCTGCCGCCAAAGATAGCGTTGCAGGGTAGTTCTTGCGGCAGGATATCCGGCAAGCTTCTGCCAGGCAAGCGGTTTGACCTTTCCGGTTCAGCCTCTTTGGCAGACGGTTCGGTGGCATTGCAAAAAGGAAAACATCAACTTGAAACCAAAATCCGTAAAGCCGGTTTTTCCTGTATCTGGCGTGGAAACAGCCTCAACGGCGATATTGCTGTTTCCCTGGCCAGGTTAGGAGAGACCCGCGGGAGTTTCAGCATACCGCTGGCAGCCCGTCTGGGAGCAGCCCCAGACCCTTCCGGCCTGGTTAGTGGAAAACTTAACGGTAGTTTTCATGAGCGGGGAATGCTCACTACGCTATCAAATGGTTTGTTGCAGGACACAACAGGGGTTATGAATGTTGATCTTCGGGCTGACGGAACCTGGCAACAGCCTGTTTTCAATGGTAGTTTAAATCTTGCTCGCGCTGGTGCCTATCTGCCTGCAACGGGTATAAAGCTTGAAGATATACAGATGAATGCCCGTTTGAGCAGCCAGAAGATACAGGTTGATTCTTTTCAGATTAAGTCCGGTGGCGGTCTTTTGAAAGGAACAGCAGAACTTTTGCTTGCAGGAAACAGCCTGTCAGGCTACCAGGGTACCCTTAGTGGTCAAAACTTTCAGGCCTCGTATCTGCCTGAACTGCAAATGCTGATATCTCCTGAACTTGACTTTAAAGGTAACCTTGAAAAGACATCTGTACGTGGAAAAATCCTGATTCCGGCGATGCAGGTCAACAAACATGAATCAGCATCTGTGGTCAGGCCCAGCAAGGATGTGGTTGTGATTGGCAGGAACAGTGACAATAAAGGCCAAATTCCTGTAACTCCTGATATAAATCTTGAGCTGAAACTTGGCAAACAGGTGCATATCAATGTAGCCGGTCTTGATGCCAGATTGTCGGGAGGGATTGACATCAGGATTAGTGATCCTGCACGTGTTACAGGCACCGGTGAGATCAGGGTGGCAAAAGGCAGCTACAGCATTTACGGGACAAAGTTAAAAATTGTCAGGGGAAGGGCGATCTTTGCAGGTGGCCCTGTTCAACAGCCTTCACTTGATATACTGGCGCTGCGCGAGGTGGATGATATCAAGGCGGGAGTCACAGTTACCGGCACCCCGGAGGCTCCCCTGATCAAGCTTTATTCAGAACCGCCCCTTCCAGATACCGACATCCTTTCCTACACAGTGCTAGGCAGAAGGCTTGAACAGAGCGGAAATCAGACAGCACTGCTGATGCAGGCAGCATCAATGCTGGTATCTTCAAGCCGCGTAACTGATCTTAAAAGCAGGATCAAGCAGATTTTGCCGATTGACTCGGTATCCATCTCTTCAGAAAACAGCAATAATTCCGGATACAAGACTATTGAGCCGTCACTGAAACAAAACAGCCTGTACAGTAAAGACAATACAAACATACAGCAGACCATGCTGCAGATTGGAAAATACCTGACTCCCAAGTTGTATATCAGTTATGGCCGTTCACTGTTTGATGAAAGCCAGCAGTTCAAGGCCCGTTACCGTTTCAGCAAACAGTGGGAAATCGAAACCAAAACCAGCACCGCCGGCACCGGGGGAGATATATTTTATCGGATTGAGCTGGATTAACCCCCCAAACCGGCAAGTCCGGCTGGAAAATGGTACAGCCTCTAAAAAGTTGATTTTTCATATGAACGTCTTCCAAACCCATGGGCGATGAAGTGTGGGTTTACTACTACCGGGACAGCCTGGCTGAAATCGTGGCCGCTCGACCTGATATCTTCCGGAAGGTACGATGATACTTTAAAACCTTATTACAACAACTAACTAAATATATTAATGTTATACACATGAGCCTCTTGCAAAAGTCTGAAAATTTGTCATTCCGGCAGGGTTCAGGCTGGAATCCAGGTTCTAACTGCTTGAAATGCATGGATGCCGGATAAAACATTTCCGGCATGACAATCTTTTGCAAGAGCCTCAACAGACATAGACAAACTGAAAAAAATAGAATTCGATTGATTGCAATCGTTCTTGCTGGAGGGCACATGAATATCACCCTCACCGTCATAGACGGACCTCAAAAGGGTAAAAATTCGAGTTTCACGAACCGGACAACTTTCTATTGGGACGTGACAACGCCGGTAGTAATGCCCATTTTCGCCTGAATAACGATGACACCCAGGTTTCCCGCAATCATTTTCTGCTTGAGATCAATCCCCCTGACTGTTTTATCCATGACACACGTAACGATTGTTGAAATACATGTATAAAATATTGTATAAATAGTTATGTCAAGCAAGGAGGTGTCAGTATGGCAACGGTCAATTATAGCATTCCCGATGATGTGAAAGAGTTATTTAACACTGCGTTTGCCGGCGCAAATAGAAGCGCAGTGATCTCCGGCCTGATGCAACAGGCTGCCGAACACGAATTACGCCTCAAGCGCCGCAGAGAATCCGTTGACGCCCTGCTTGCTGAACATGCTACGGTGTCCCAGGTGTCAGTGGCCACTGTTCATGCTGCACGAGAAGAGGTGCGGCAGTGAAACCGGTCGTGGTGGTTGATGCCAGTGTCGCCATCAAGTGGTTTGTCTTTGAATCCCCCGATGAAGGGGACACGGATCAGGCGCTTGAACTTTTGCGGGCGTATCGTGATGACCGGATAGAGTTCTATCAACCGCCAATCTGGCGCGCCGAGGTGTTGGCAGTGCTGACCCGGATCGTACCTGACAAGGCAGAGCAACACACCTGGAAACTTCTGGCGTTCGATCATACTGAAGCGTCGGGAAGTTCTGTCTACCTCAAAGCGGTTCAGCTTTCAACCCAGCTTGATCATCATCTCTTCGATACCATCTATCATGCAGCCGCACTGACCCATCCATCGGCAATCATGATTACGGCGGATGAAAAATACCGGATCAAGTCGGAACCCCTCGGCAGGATACTTTCACTCAAGCGCTGGTCAGAGGTGTTTTTCTAAAAGCCGGGGTTGGGGAGTTTGTAAAGGCGTTGGGGTAACAGATGACTTATACTATGCAAAATATAAATAGCAGATTAGCTGTTATTATATAAAATCAGATTTACAAAAAAGAGAAGGCAGGCAATGGAACGTTTATTCCGTGAACAGCAAAGGCTCATAGACTCCATCATCCCGACAAAGCGGTATATCTATGGTCAGATTGACTGGAATACCCGCTGTACCGGCATACTTGGGGCACGGGGTACGGGAAAGACAACCCTGATGCTTCAATATATCACGGAGAACTATCGCTCCGGTCACAAAGGCTTGTACATCACGGTAGACAGCCCCTACTTTCAGGCTCATAACCTTTTTGAATTTGCCAAGGAGTTTTACCAGCTTGGCGGTGAAGCTCTTTTCCTCGATGAAATCCACAAATACCCCGACTGGTCGCTTCATATAAAAGCGATCTATGATGCCCTGCCGGATTTAAAGACAGTCTTTTCCGGGTCCAGCCTGCTTCAAATTACCAAACAAAAAGCAGATCTTAGCCGCCGGGCCATTATCTACAATCTGCATGGCCTTTCCCTGCGTGAATATATCAACTTCACCCACAACAAAGAGTATCCGTCATACACGCTGGCAACAATCCTCACTGAACATCAACAGATAGCTGACAATCTCTGCCGTGAAATAAAGATATTAAAGGAATTCCGGGATTATCTGCAGGTTGGCTATTATCCGTTCTTTCTGGAAGGAGAGCCGCTTTACAAATTCAAGGTACGTGAGGTTATCAACCACATCCTTGAAGTGGATCTCCCGTTTGTCAACCGGATCGAAACAAGACAGATATCCAAAATCAAAAAACTGCTCTATCTGCTGGCAACCGGTGTGCCTTTTGTCCCTAACATCGCCAAACTGGCCGAAGCAACTGACATTTCTCGTCCCCGTCTGTACGAATATCTGGAAAAATTGCAGGATGCAAAACTGCTCAATCTTGTACGAAGTCAGGGGAGAGGATACGAAGTACTGACCAAGCCGGACAAAATTCTGTTGGAAAACAGTAATGTGATGTACGCCATTACCGACGAGGTAAATAGCGGGACGCTACGAGAACTTTTTTTCGTAAACCAGTTACGTAATGCTCACAGCATTCATCCCCAATTGCTGGACAACACTGTTGAACTTTCCAGTAGCGGCGATTTTATCGTCAATGGCCGATATACGTTTGAGGTAGGTGGCAAAAAGAAGGGATTCAAGCAGATCAGCGGGGTGGATGATGCCTTTGTCGTGGCGGATGGTATAGAAGCCGGCTTCAAGAATAAGATACCGCTCTGGATTTTCGGTTTTATGTATTGAGATGACTGTAATGGCAACTCATGCCAGGTTTCCCAAATCTCTTACAGCTTGAAGCTCTTTCAAAAAGATCGTCAGCCCCGAATGCATCTATCGGGGATCCAGTCTTTTCAGCCAGTCAAAATCTGGATTCCGGCTTAAAGCCTGCCGGAATGACGCAATTAAGGGGTTGAAGAGGTTGAATAATTTTGTACCTGGGACGCTGTATGGGGGAGGTCTGAGGGTAGGATGGCGGTTGACGGGCATATTGCGGAAGGGGCTGGTTGATTTTCTTGCCGAAGGCAAGTAATTTAGAAATTGCTTGGGTTAGATCTACGACTGATGTGTTGATGGAGATGTTGTTGAATTTTTCTACTTACGCACTCACAGGATAAATGTTCCATTTGGGAGGATGACCCGTTCACGCGCGCGTGCGCGTGAACGGGTCAATTACGAGTTGAACTGAGGAAGATAAAGTGAGTCAAGAGAAAGCAAATGAAATAAAAACAGAATTCGAGAGGCTAACAGGGATCGAAGTTTCAGCCACCTTTATGCCTGAAGGAGAAGGGCACATACCCACAACCTTGCCCATCGGAAAATCAGGGGTATATGTTTTTCTGGCGGGTAGCTTCTGCTGCAAGGTAGGCAAAGCAGGAGCAAAAAGCAAGGCGAGGTGGAATTCGCATCATTATAACCTAGATGAGACCACACCAAGCACTCTCCCTAAATCAATCCTGAAAAACAAAGAAAAGTTCAAGAAGTGCTACCCGGTTACAAAACATCAAGAAATTGAAATGTTGGGGAAAAACAATATTCAAATGTGGATTAGGAATAACATGTCACGGATGGAATTCTTAATCCCCGACAACGGTGACCCAACAATTTTAAACCTTCTTGAAGCGTTAGCTCAGTTCTATACAAAACCCCTATTTGAAGGGCGGGGTGAAGCACGTCTGTAGCCGCAGACTCACCGATAACGCTGTCGCAATCTAACTGACAGAGTCGTTCCAGCCAATTTTGTTTAGATTGATGCTTCTCATAAATAACAAATAACGAGGCACCTCATGAGCGATAAGCTAGTAATAATTCCTTGTGGTAAGAAGAGAATTTATAAAAATAGGTTCGGTAAAGGGCTATTGGCTCGTGATGCATATACAGGCAATATATTCAAATGGGGGGTGAGATACGCAGATGCATGTGATGCGGACTGGGTAATTTTCAGCCCTGAATCTGGATACATTTTACCTTATACTATAATCGAAGAAGACGCAGATTTTGAAAAGCAAAAAGCACCCTTTTCTTTAGAAGATCAGCTAAGAAACCTTAATCTGATGGATTACAAAGAAGTTATTGCTCTTGGGTCTGAAATATTTAGACACGTCATCAGTCAATCATTCCTCAAGACTAAGGTTATAACTCCTTTTGCTGGGTTAAGTGCGGGAAAGTATATACAAGAGCTTAAAATAGCAACTGAAGCCGAAGTCTATTCTTCATTTGAGCGTAAATATCAAGCGGACGAGGCTAAACCACTTGAATATGACGAAAATGATAAATTGAAGTTTCTATGGGCATACTGGAAATTACCTGTTCCTGAGAATGCATTTTCTGGGAGGCTTGAAGGCCCGCCTCCAAAAAAAGATGAAGTTGAATGGGAAAATTTTAAGATTTCCGTAGCAAGAGAGTTTTGGCGTGACTCAGGTCCGGAGCCTGGCGCTTGGTCTCAATTCCATGCGACAACATTTCTAATAGGCAAGAAGCTGCTTATTCAGTTGTGGGATCCAATTATGTGGCTATGTGACGATGAAGGCCCAGATGCTTTTGAGGGCTATTGTGCCGGTGTAAATTTAGCCCACAATGAAGAAGGATATTTAGAGTGTTATATGCATCTTAAAGAAGTTAGGTGTCCGAAAGCAGAATACGAATGGGATGCAAGTTTTTGTATGAGGGAAACCGCTGAAGGCGGATTTCTGTTGAATTTGGGGAAAGTGTTCGAGCTATCTGTAGTGAATTCTAAAGAGAAAATGTCCAACCAGACAGAAGCACCGGCCTAAAACCGCCGGTGTTCTGCCAAGCCGTTGCATCTTGATTGCAAAAGCGAATAAGCACGATAAAGGGTGTGAGAAAAGTATGCACTGCTCATGGCTATGAATGCCCAGAGATTTGCACACCACAAGAACTTATGGGGGTAGACGAAAATGGCTGATAAAATTATTGAGGAACTCTGGAAAATCAAAGACGGCATTGCCCGCGAATATGGCTACAACGTAGACGCCCTTGTCGCCCATCTTAAAACAAAAGGGCTATCGGACGGACAGAAAGAAGTTCATCTTCATCTGAAGAAAACAGCTACACCGTGATGAATTGTATGCCGATTGGGAATTGGCTATTTCTGGAAGAGTTTTGACGGAGCATCAGAATACACTATCAACCGGTAACAGAAGAACTGCTCCGGGAAATTCTGATCTGGATTTTCTGATTACCAAGGATAACAGATGATAAAAAGAACCGTATACCTTGAAACCAGCGTAGTCAGTTATCGAGTAGCTCGTCCGAGCCGTGACATTATCGTGCTAGCACGACAAGAAATTACCACGGAATGGTGGGACAGCGTCCTTCCGCATCTCGATGCATTTGTATCACCCGTTGTGCTTGATGAGATTGCCGGTGGCGACCAACATGCACAGATATTGCGTCAGAAGCTTGTTGCTGATATGGCGATACTTGCAGTTGATGAGCGCATCATTGCTCTTGCCGAAGTAATCAGCAAACAAATCCAATTACCGGAACGGGCACAGGCGGATGCCTATCATATAGCAATACCTGCTGTGCATGGAATTGATTATCTGGTGACATGGAATTGCAAGCATATCGCCAATGCTTTTATACTGCGCAGAATCGAACAGATTGTACGGACAATGGGCTATGTAATGCCCGTGGTATGTACGCCGGAAGAACTGATGGAGGAGATACCATGAAAGACCCGATTGTTGAAGAGGTCAGGCAGATACGCCTGCAAATAGAGAAAGATTGTGCATCGGCAGGGACTTCTTATAAAGACCACCTCCTGGCAATCCAGAAAACATTAGGAGGCCGCGTGATCTTTCCATTGGATGAGAGAGTTTATGCAAAAGAGGATTCGCCAATCTACGAGCCAAAGCATTTAAATTGAGATAGATGCTGATAAA
>DYNH01000047.1 GCA_020721175.1 Trichlorobacter lovleyi
CAGCTTTTGTGCGTGGTGTAATCTTCTCTTCAATCAGCTCCGGCACAATATTGAAGGTACGGGGATCAACATCAACAAAAACCGGCACTGCGCCTGCGTAGCAGATCGCCTCGGCTGTGGCAATAAAGGTAAATGGAGTGGTAATCACTTCATCACCCGGCTTGATGTTGGCCGCAAGCACCGCCAGATGCAGGGCATCGGTTCCAGAGGCAACACCAACCACATGGCTGCTTCCCAGATAGTCTGCTGCCTCTTTTTCAAAGTATGTAACATTAGGTCCCAGAATAAACTGGGTACTCTCCAGTGCGTTTAATACCGCCTGATCAATCTCTGACTTTAACTGGTGGTACTGTGTCTTTAAATCTACCATCGGGATCATGGGCGTTTCCTGTCAAGACTTTCGTTGATTTTCAAGGCTGTTTCAAGGGCCATCCTTCCATCACGACCGCTTACCTGCGGCTGTCTGCCTTCCCTGATAGCCTGCACAAATGAAGATATCTCGGATAAAAGCGGATCAGACTGACCAAGCTCCTGCTCCTTTACCTGTACATTCGGGATGCCTGGCAGCAGCTCACCATCGCCTTTTTTGGCAACCAGCACCTTTTTGTTCTGAAAATCAAGGGTAAGGTAGGCGTCACGCTGGAATATTCTCATCTTGCGCTCACTCTTGAGACTTATCCTGCTGGCCGTAACATTGGCTACGCATCCATTCTCAAAGGCAATTCTTGCATTTGCAATATCCTCTTCGCCGGTGAATACCGGAGCGCCTATGGCATCAATTCTGGCCACAGGTGATTTGACCAGATGCTGGATGATCTCGATATCATGAATCATCAGATCCAGCACGACATTTACATCGGTGCCACGCGGCTTAAACGGCGCTATCCGTACCGATTCGACAAACAACGGCTCTATCAGCACCCCTTCAACAGCCATCAGCACAGGATTGAACCGTTCCAGATGCCCCACCTGAAAGACCAGATTTCCGGCATCAGCAAGATTGATTAGTTCGTCCGCCTGCTCAATCGTAACAGTAATCGGTTTCTCAATCAGGACATGCACACCTGAGGCAAGGAACTCTCTGGCAACCTGGTGGTGATACTGGGTAGGAACCACTACACTGACGGCATCAACCTTGCCGATCAGGTCTCTGTAATCACTGAAAGGAGTAGTGCCACAGGCAGCAGCAACCTCGACAGCGCGTGACGGATCAGCATCAACAACCCCTGTCAGCTCCACATCCTCAAGCGCAGCATATTTCTGGGCATGGAAATTTCCCAGGTAGCCAACCCCTATAACAGCAGTCCTTAGCCTTTTCATCCCCGACAGATCCCGCGCTCGGACTTTTCGATAAAATCAAGCAGATTGTCAACTTCAGCACAGCCAACTATCTCTTCCCTGATCCTGGCAATTGCCTCCGGAAGTTTCAGACCGGCCATAAACAGGGACTTGTAGGCCTTTTTAAGTTTTCCGATCACTTCATCGCTGAACCCCCTACGCTTCAGCCCGATCAGGTTCAACCCGCGCAGTTTGGCATCCCGCTTGCCTGAAGTAGCAATCATGTAGGGTGGAATATCCAGCCCCACCAGTGTCCCGCCTCCAAGCATTGTATAGGCCCCAATGGTTACAAACTGGTGTATGGCCACCAGACCGCCCAGGATTACGTTATCCTGTATGGTGACATGACCAGCCAGTGTTGCCGAGTTGGCCATCACCACCCCGTTGCCGACACAGCAGTCGTGGGCAACATGAGAGTAGGCCATCATAAGATTGTTATCCCCCATGACGGTCTCTGCATGGCCGGTAACCGTACCACGGTGGATAGTAGCGAACTCACGGATCACGTTATTGTTACCAAGTCTTGTCCAGCATTCCTCGCCTTTGTACTTGAGATCCTGCGGTGGTGCCCCCACTGAGGCCAGATGAAATATCTGATTGTTTTCACCAAGTTCAGTCCAGTCACCAATTACAGCATGGGCGCCAATGCTGGTTCCCCTTCCTATTACTACATGCTGACCGATTATGGCGTATGGACCTACCTCAACACCTTCAGCCAGTCGCGCTGTCGAATGAATAATGGCTGTTTCATGTATCATCATATACCCCCATGCCCTTCTGTTGGAGCAAAGGTGGCCTTAAGCGAGGCTTCAGTCACCAGGCTATCCTCCACAAAGGCCTTGCCATCCACCCCCCAGATACCGCGACGGTTCATGGTGGTTACAATTTCAATCCGCAACTGATCCCCGGGAACAACCGGTTTACGGAACTTGACCTTATCAATTGCCATAAAATAACTGACCTTTTTTCTGGTTTCTTCATCAGAGGCAAGGTAAGCCATAATACCGGCCACCTGAGCCATCGCCTCGACAATCAAAACCCCGGGCATAACAGGATGACCAGGAAAGTGGCCTGGAAAAAAAGGCTCATTTATAGAGACATTCTTGATGCCGACACAACGCTTGCCATGTTCCAGCTCAATAATTTTATCAACCAGCAGAAACGGATAGCGGTGGGGAAGTATCTTCATAATTGCATTTACATCCATCGGCAAGGTTAGTTCCATGATTACTCCTTTGCTAGCAATGCTTCAAATTCGGCAAGCTTCTTTTCCAGCTCTGATATCTTTTTTCTCATCTCAGGCAGCCTGGGCAGGTTTCCCATCACCCTTAGCCATTCCTTATGCTGCATGACAGGAGAACCGCTATAATATCCGTTAGCGGCCAGAGAGCCTGGAATACCGGACTGGGCACCCACCACTACATTGTCCCCTATGGTTACATGCCCCACCACCCCCACCTGCCCAGCCAGCGTAACACGATTTCCAATCCTGCTGCTGCCGGCAATTCCCACCTGGGAAACGATCATGCAATCCTCCCCAATCTGGCAGTTATGGGCGATCTGAACCAGGTTATCAAGCTTGGTACCACGCTTGATAAGGGTCATCTCAAGTGCAGCCCGGTCAACCGTTGTGTTTGCACCTATCTCGACATCATCTTCCAACACCACAATCCCGATCTGAGGGATTGGATAATAGGCTGTTCCGTCCGGCGCAAAACCAAAACCGTCACTTCCGATCACTGCGCCCGGTTGCAGCTTGCAACGCTTACCCAGACGGCAACGCTCGCGTATAACTGCATTGGCATGTATAACGCTATCATCGCCAATGGTTACACCCTCATAAATCACAACGCCAGGATGAATAACCACACGATTACCTATAGTTACGTTGTTACCTATTACAGCTCCAGGGTAGATACTGATACCCTCACCCAGGGTTACGCCGGTGCCTATCACCGCTTCAGGCATAACTCCCAGCGCAGGATGGGGATTGGTGTAAAACAGTGTCAGCAGCTTTGCAAACCCCAGATAGGGATTGGCAATCTCAATCACATTACGACCGTAGGACTCGCCACCAGGTACCATCAGCACACAACCGGCCTTTGTATCGGCAACCTTTGACGCATATTTGGGGTTTGCCAGAAAGGTAATCTTGTCAGGTCCGGCCCCCTCCAGAGGAGCGAGACCATTAACCTTTAACAGGCCGTCACCACGAACAACACCCCCCAGATAATCAGCAAGTTCCTGTAATGTCTTGGTAAGCATGGCAGGTCCCTTCGCTCTGGATTACTTTTTACTGTTTGCAGCGTTAAGTGCCTTCAGGATTTCATCTGTCAAGTCAGCAGCCTTGTCAGCATACAACAGTCCAGCCCCTCTGGCATCAAAGATCATGGAATAACCTTTACTCTTACCGTATTCCTGAACCACTTTTTCCAGGGTTTCCAGTATTTTTCTGGTGAATTCCGAATCCCTGGCCTGGAGATCCTCTTCTGCATCCTTAGTATAACGCTGAAAATCTTTTAACCTCTGCTGATAATCCTTTTCCTTTGCTGCCCTTGCGGTCTCATTCAGTGTCATGCCCTGTTTTTCTAGATCATTTTTAAGCTTCTGAAGATCGGCCTGCTTGCTGTTGATCTGCTCCTGATATTTTTTCAGTTTTTCCTGCAACTGGTTCTTGGCTGACTTACCGGCATCAGACATGGCAAGCGCACGCTGCATATCAATATAACCAAGCTTGGAACCATCGGCAGCCCAGACTGAACAGGACATCACCACCAGCATAAACACCGTCAACATCAAACATCTCATCAGTAATTCTCCTTTATTAATGTGCAGTTAAAACAGACTGCCGATTGCAAACTCAAAACGACCCGATTTGTTGTCAATACCAGGACGCGGATTTACAGGAATACCATACTCAAGGCGTAACGGCCCCATCGGGGATGCCCATCTGATACCAACACCATAACTTAGCAGCATCTTGTCAGGCATGATGTTATCACCACTCCATGAATTGCCGTAATCAAAGAAGGTAACCCCCTTTACACCGAACTCCTGCAAAAGAGGAAATTTGATTTCAAGGTTGCCGAACATCTCCCGCTCTCCGCCAACATAGAGACCATCTTTAATCGGACAGACTGTTCTGGCAGCATAACCACGCAAGGTTCCAATCCCGCCGAGGTAAAACTTCTCATCAATCGGGATGATGCTGCCTACCTGCTGTACAGCCCCTAATGCAAATTTTGCAGAACCGACCAGTTTCCACCAGAGCGGGTAGTAGATGGTATTGTCCATTATCTCGCGCAGGTATTTGTTGTTACCCCCCAGACCGGCATATTCAACCGAAAGGGTATTGACCATGCCTGAAGAAGGATCAAAACGGAAATCAGTAGTATTATTGGTGAGACTGGCATAGATCGAGCTTGTGGTGGTCTGGTTGAGCGGATAGTTTACAGAATCTAATTCATTCCAGTATAAATAGTTGAACGTAGGATTGTAGATGTCCTTGATCTCGTATTTGTACATCCCGAACAGCCCGATAAAATCAGTCAGGGGATAACCTGCCTTTATGTCGCCTCCGGTTAGACGGCGGCTGTAATCTGTATAATCCCTCTCATTGCGATAGATATCAACACCCAGGGTCCACTTGCTATCCATAAAATACGGATCAGTCAATCCGATTGAATAGGTGTTGGACTTGCCGCCTATGGCAGCAGCAAGATTGGCTTTTAATCCAAGTCCCATAAAGTTGGACTGGGAGACTGACCCCTGGAAGATCAGTCCGTCAAGCGAGCTGTAACCACCTCCGATGGTAAAGGCACCGGTCGCTTTTTCCTTAAGGTCCACATTTACATTCAGCTTGTTACTGCTGCTGCCTTTGGCTGTTGATACATTAGCCTCTTCAAAATAGCCTGTATTCATCAGATTCTGTTTGCTGCGCTTGAACCCTGTTGAGCTGTACAACTCGCCTTCCATCAGCCTCATCTCGCGTCGTGCCACCTTGTCACGGGTCTTTGAGTTTCCCATGATGGAAATCCGCTCAATATAGACAAGCTCACCCTTGTCTATATCAAAGGCGATGTTAACAAGCTTTTTTTCCGGATCCGGATTTGTATCTGGCATGACATTGCTGAAGGCATACCCCTTGTCTGCAGTCATATCGGTCAGGGTAGAGATATCTGCCCGCAGATTGGCACGACTGAAGACCTCTCCCTGCTCTGTCTTGAGATTTTCACGAATTTCCTTTTCTGTGTATAGGATATCCCCTTTAAACGAAATTTCCCCTACCCGAAACTGATCTCCTTCGGTAACACTAATCTGCACCAACAATGATTCCTTGTCATCAGCAAGCTTTACGACCGGCTCGCCTACCTTTACCTGTATATAGCCGTTATTCGCATAAAAATCTGCAAGCAGCAGGGCGTCGTTCCTTAACACCTCTTCCTTGTAGGTGCCGGCGCCGGTTAGCCAGGACATAAACCATTCCTCTTTTGTCTCCATAACGCCACGCAACTTTCGGGCACTGAAGGCGCTGACCCCCTCAAAATTTATCTCGCCAATCCGAATCTTGTTACCTTCATTAATCCTGAAGGTTATCTGATATTCTGTTGGAGAACGTTGCTCAACCATAGGCTCTATCTCAACAAGATAGTAACCCTCGTCAAGGTACTGTTTCTTAAGCTTTGCAACTGAAGTGACAAGGTCTTTCTGGGCAAAGATCGAGTTACGCCTGACAGCCAGCCCCTCAAGAAGTTTTTCCTGCTTGATCTCCTTATTACCAATAAAACTTACATTTCTGACAATCGGCTTTTCAATTACCGAGAATACCAGCACAACACCGTCGCTTGAAGGCTCGCTGGAAACCTGTACATCCTGAAACTGTCCCAGTTTGAAGATAGCCCGTATATCTCTGTCGGTGCTGCTGCTGTCAAGACGATCCCCTGCCTTTATAGAAACAGCGCTCAGAATGGCAGAAGCCTCAACCCTGCGGTTACCGCGTACTACAACCTCATTTACCTTTTCACCATCAGCAAATGCGGGATGGTCTGCCAGCAACAAGGCCACTATTAATGCAGAAGTCAGGTAGGGGTAAAAAGTCACAATTCCTCCGGGGTACAGGGCAAGATCAAGCCGTCCAGCAGACGGATCACGCTCTCTAGCCTTGCCGCAATTCTCTCATTATGGGTAACAACAATCATGCTGATTCCGATTCTTTTCTGAATATTCATCAGCAGTTCATGGATAGCCTCGCTGGTTTTGGCATCCAGATTACCGGTAGGCTCATCTGCCAGCAACAGTTCCGGCTCCATCACCAGTGCCCTGGCAATAGCTACACGCTGTTGTTCTCCACCGGACAACTCACCAGGGCGGTGATTGAGACGGTGTCCCAGTCCCACTTCCTCAAGAAGAGACCTGGCCCCCTGATCAGCAAGCCCGGTCTCCTTCCTGGCAATCAATGCGGGCATCATCACATTTTCCAGCGCTGTAAATTCAGGCAGCAGGTGGTGAAACTGAAACACGAAACCGATGTTTCGGTTTCTGAAGTCTGCCAGCTCCCTGTCTGTTTTGCTGAATAGATTCTGCCCCTTGTAACTGATAGTTCCACTGCTGGGGCGATCCAGGGCCCCTAGAATATGCAAAAGGGTACTCTTGCCTGCTCCTGAAGCGCCAACCAGGGCGGTCGTTGTACCCTGCTCTATCTCAAGATCAATGCCGTTTAGCACCTGAACCGTATCATTTCCCATCCGGTAGTTTTTAAAAAGCCCGGATACCTCCAGCAGTCTACTCATATCTCAGCGCCTCCGCCGGCAGCATCCTCGAAGCCTGCCATGCCGGATAGAGTGTAGCTGCAAAAGAGATCAGGACAGCAGTAAGCGAGATGATCAAGACATCTGACATCACCACATGGGATGGAAAATGATCCAGGTAATAGATCTCTTTACTGAAGAAGTTTTTACCAGTTACCTTCTGCACTAACATTATGATCGGCTCAAGATTAAAAGAGACCAGCAGACCGGAAAGCACCCCCAGAACAGTTCCGGTAACACCGATCATCAGTCCTTCAAGCACAAATATCTTCATAATACTGCCGGATCTCGCCCCCATGGTCTTTAATATGGCGATATCTCTTGTCTTCTCCATCACAACCATAAACAGGGTTGACGCAATCCCGAAAGCCGCCACCAGCACAATCAGTGTCAGGATTATAAACATGACAACTTTTTCTGTCTTAAGGGCAAACAGGATGTTTTTATTCATCTGCATCCAGTCACGGGCATAAAGCTCAGGTCCGTATTCGCGGTTAATGCGCCTTGCAAGCTCACTTGTGGCGTAGACATCACCAACCTTTAACTGAATCCCGGTCACAGTATCACCCAGATCAAAAAACTTCTGCGCCTGGGCATTGCTGATATAGGCCAGGGTTGAATCATACTCAAACATGCCTGTATTAAATATGCCGGTTACCCTGAACGGCTTCAGCTTTGGCATCATCCCCATCGGCGTTATGGTTCCTGTGGGTGACACAACATTCACCCTGTCACCAAGTGCCAGGTTGAGGTGCTTGGAAAGTTCACCACCAATCAGGATACCTGGCAAGGAATCTGTCCCGCCATCCGGTTCCAGGGTGTCCATTGTACCCTTGACAATCGCACGGGAGAGTCTGGTAACCTTTTTATCTGATTCAGGTTCAATACCACGCAGCACCACACCGGACACATTACGTCCGGTAGACAGCATTACCTGATTGTAGATAAATGGTGTTGCTGCCTGAACACCTGGCAGTCTTGTCAGGTTGTCCATCAGGTCCCGGTAATTATCCATGGGGGCGCCACTGCGTATCACAACCAGATGGGCATTTGTACCAAGTATTTTTTCCTTGAGATCCCTCTCGAAACCGGTCATCACAGCCAGCACAATTATCAGCGCCATAACTCCCAGAGTCACTCCGGCAGTAGATATAAAGGTGATGATAGAGATGAAGGTTGATTTACGTTTAGCCTTCAGATAACGCAAACCTATTTTTAGTTCAAACGGCTGGGACAATTGTTATTTAGCCTCTTTGCGCAGTTGCGGGAAAAGTATGACATCACGGATCGAGGCTGAATCTGTCAAAAGCATCACCATCCGGTCTATCCCTATTCCCTCGCCAGCAGTGGGGGGAAGTCCGTATTCAAGAGCCCTGACATAATCTTCATCCATATAATGGGCCTCTTCATCACCCTTGTCCTTTTCAACAACCTGGGCAAGAAAACGCTCCCTCTGGTCTACCGGATCATTCAACTCGGAAAAGGCGTTCGCTATCTCTCGACCGCCAATCATCAGTTCAAACCGGTCAACTATCTCTGGATTCAGATCGTTTTTACGGGACAATGGTGATACTTCTGTTGGATAGGCAGTTACAAAGGTTGGCTGAATCAGTTTATGTTCTGCAACCTCTTCAAATATCTCCATCAGAAGTTTCCCATAGCTGATATCATCAGACAGGTTCAGCCCGATACTGCGACTGTATGCCAATGCCAGATCACGATCGTCCAGCTTCTTGGCATCTATATCACCATATTCAATGATGGCATCTTTAACAGTCAGCCTGCGCCAGGGACGTTTGAAACTGATTTCAAGCCCCTGGTAGCTGAATTCCAGTGTGCCAAGAATCTGCTCGGCAACATGGCAGAACAGCTCCTCCGTAAACTCCATCAGGTCTTCAAAGGTTGCATATGCCTGATAAAACTCCATCATGCTGAACTCAGGGTTATGACGGACTGAAATCCCCTCATTTCTGAAATTACGGTTAATTTCAAAAACACGCTCAAAACCGCCAACCACCAACCGCTTAAGATATAATTCCGGAGCAATTCTAAGGTAAAGCTGCATATCGAGAGCATTGTGATGGGTTACAAACGGTCGCGCTGTTGCCCCGCCTGGAATCTGATGCATCATCGGCGTTTCCACTTCCAGAAAATCCCGTGATGTCATAAAATTACGAATCAGATTGATAATCCTTGAGCGTTTTATAAAGATATCCCTAACCTCAGGATTCACAATCAGATCAACGTAACGCTGACGGTATCGGGTCTCAACATCAGTCAGCCCGTGGAATTTTTCAGGCAGTGGCAGTAGGGATTTGACAAGAAGCCTTATAAAACGTGCGTGGATAGATAGCTCTCCAGTCCTGGTTCTGAATGGAAAACCTTTTATTCCGACAATATCGCCGATATCAAAGGATTCAAACATATCATACATGCTATCTCCCAGGTCATCTTTACGGAGATATATCTGAATTCTGCCCTTACGATCCTGCAACTGGATAAAAGCTGCCTTGCCAAAAGAACGCCGCGCCATTATACGACCGGCAAGCACAAATTCCTGATCAGTAGCATCAATCTGTTCAATATTGCCATACAAATCTAACAGATCCTCAGATGTATGTTCAGGGAAAAAATCATTGGGGTATGGGTTTATGCCTGCTGCCCAGAGATCATTTACTTTTCTGCGCCTTTGCAGCAGCAGTTCACTTAATTCTTCCATTATGCTGATTCACCTTTCAGACTCATTACCTTGCTTAAATGGTATAACATTGGAAAGTAGCTCAGAGTACCGGAAGCGTCAAGCTATTCTTCAACGTCTGAGCCGACTTCAGCAGTTCCCTTTTTACTCCGTGGCGCTGGCCGTTTACGGGGTTTTGGCGGAATTTTATCAGGTGATTCTTCAGAACCGGATTCTGCGACAACTGATTTTATCTTTTTACGGGAAGCTGTAGTACGCTTTTTAACCAACGGCTCAACAACCGATTCGGACACAGACTGTTCTGCTGACTCCTGTTGAGACTGCGGTTCATCAGAAATCTTTGCCTGTTTTTTAGTCGGATGTCTTTTACGTTTTGGTTTTACAGGCTCGTCTGCGGTCTGCAACGGAACATCATCAGCAACAGAAGGCTCTGCCATCTCAGCCTCAACCGTAACCTGCTGCTGCGAATCTTCAATCTCAATCACCGCTGACTTCTTGCGAGGACGAGAACGCCGCCGTTTTTTTGCCGTTGGCTCCAGGGGCTGTGGCTGTTCAGACTGTTGTTCAACCTTTTCTTCTTCAACAGGGCCAGGCTCAACAGAAACAACTTCTGTACCAGCAGTGCTGTTATCCCCATCTTTCTGAATCTGGCTGTCAGATACTGCTTCCAGTGTGCGATCTGTGGTTTTCTTCTTACGCTTGCGCTTGCGGCGTTTTTTTGTAACCACATCCGTGGCAGCAACATCCGCAGCAACAGGTTCTACTTCAACAGTAGCGGCAGACTCCGCAATATCGAGGAGTTCATCGGCAGGCTGTTCAATTGCAGGTTCAATTTCAGTTATCTCATCGCGCTGTTTTTCCCGGCGCACGGTTTCAAATTCAAACTGGTTTAAAAGAAATGATGTCTTGCCTTTTACAGTAACGGTTATCTCGTAGTTATTTTCAATCTGCGCCAGTTCACGTTTTTTTCGATTTAGCAGAAAATAGGCGACCTCAAGCGGCAGTCCACCGCGCACCTCGCTAATCTGTCCCTTTGCGGCTATTGTATGAAGCTTGCGCAGGAAAGAGAGCGCCATCGCCTCAACCGACTTGACCCGTCCGCGACCTTCGCAGTGGGGGCACTCAAGGTGAATGGCGTCATTGATATTTCTGGCTATCCTCTGCCTAGACATCTCCAGTATACCAAACTGGGATATCCTTCCGAGGTTTACCCTTGCCTTGTCTATCTTCAGGGCTTCTTTAAGGGTCAGTTCCACCTCTTTGATATGCTTGCTGTCACGCATATCAATAAAGTCAATCACAACCAGACCGCCAAGATCTCGTAATCTGAGGTGTCTAGCCACCTCTGCCGCTGCCTCAAGATTTGTTTTGAAGGCAGTATCTTCTACACCTTTTTCACCACTTGACTTGCCGGAGTTTACATCTATTGATACCAGAGCCTCTGTTGGTTCAATCACCAGAGAACCGCCAGAAGGTAACGGTACCCGCTTTTCATAAAGCAGATCAATCTGCTCTTCAAGCTGATATTTGGAGAAAATCGGACGTTTTTCTTTATGCAGCTTTACCAGTCTTTCACATCCAGGCATGATCTCCTTGAAAAATTCAATTGCCTGCTGACATGCTGACTTGTCATCCACCAGAACTTCATCTATATCATCAGAAAAATAATCCCTGATGGTACGAAGAATAACGCCGGAATCCTGATAAATCTCGCCGGCTCCCTTGATTTTTGCCGCCTGTTGCAGAATTCGCTCATATACACCGATCAGGTAATCAAGATCCTTCTTCAACTCTTCAACGGATCTGCCAACAGCCTCGGTGCGAACAATATAACCAAAACCATCCGGCACCTGCAGCTCCGAAACCAGCGACTTTAACTCCTTGCGGATTGAATTGTCTTCAATCTTGCGGGATATGCCAGCAGCATTATCACCAGGCATCAGAACCATGTAACGCCCGGGCAGAGAAAGATAACCGGTCAGGGCTGCCCCCTTCATATCACGGGCATCCTTTTCTACCTGGACTATCAGTTCCTGCCCCCTACGTAAAATTTCCTGAATGCGCGGGCGCCTTTTTCGTTCATTTTCAGGTAAATCATCCCTCCATTGCCAAGCATCCGGATGGATGTCGCTCATCTGGATGAACCCTGGCTTTTTCAGGCCAATATCAACAAAGGCAGCTTGAAGGCCTGGTTCTACCCGCAAAACAACCCCTTTATAGATGTTACCCCTGGTCTGTTCCTTACCGCTGATCTCTATATTCAACTCCATCAGACGGCCATCCTGAACAATGGCAACGCGAGCCTCTTCAGGATGAAGGACATTAATCAGCATTTTTCTGCTCATATGGGTAATGTATTCCTTTCAAGCAAAATGCAAACCGAATGAGTGACTATATCCGTTTATATCAAATTCGCCAAGTTGAAAGGTCGACACGGCCAATTGTATACAAACTTTACCCCTTGACTCTTCAAAACGGTTCCGGTGACTATTGCGCCAGAACATAATCCATGATGGTTCTGGCAGTTTTTGATGATGTATTGCGATCATTATTAAAAACTATGTTGTAAAAACTCAGGTCATATGGATCCCGATCAAGAAAATCCCTGATAAATCTATCCCTTTCCTTTTGACGTCTTTCTATCAGAGTCAGTGCCTCTCCGCTTTCCAAACCAAGTCGTTTTGATATTGAAGAAACCTTAAACCCCTCAGACGCATATATTCTGAAGTGAAAACAATTTTTGAGTTTCGTTGTTACAATTGGCGCCCCACGGCCAACCAGAATCACATTACCCTCTTCAGCCAACGCGATAATATGACGGCAAAGCAGACGGTAATAGTCTTTCTCACTCTTCCAGCGGGATGAAAACGTAGAGAGGAACTCGTCAATAAACCGGTTTTTATCACCCAGTTTATGTAAAATCTCTTCGGAAAGATTGTGGTTCTGGGCTACTTCATCCAGCAGGGCCTTATCCATAAGGGTCCAGGAATCTTTGGTTCTTGCTTCCATCTGCTGTCTCAAAAGTTCCGCCATTGGGTAGGCTTCACAACCAAATTCACGCGAAATGGTGATTGTGGGCTTTGCAACCGTTTCCTTTGGCTTCAGGGAACCCTGACGCCTGGAAACCTCAAGCAAGGCTCCTAAACGGTTGTCAATGGACGGAATTAATCTTGATTCAGGCATTTTTGCACCTCCATGTTTTTTAAATGGTCAAAGACCGTTGTGTAATTTTGATACAATTTTACCACCAATTTACAATCTAACAAGGGGCTAGTTGACTTTTACAGCATGCCCAATGTATTAAAAACCAATGAATCCAAACAGATAATAAAAATACCACACTGGCCAAATTAATGATCTACTTACAACTGGCAACCAACCTGCCCCGTATAAATTGCAGGACTAACAGTCAGGGGATAACCTGACAAACATTCTGGATAATATCATAAAGAGGAGCCTCTTGCAAAAGTCTGAAAATTTGTCATTCCGGCAGGGTTCAGGCCGGAATCCAGACTCTAACTGCTTGAAAAGCGTGGATGCCGGATAAAACATTTCCGGCATGACAATCTTTTTGAAAGAGGCTCAGAGAAAAGGGAAAAACCTGAGCCTCTTTCAAAAGTATTCCGTTCATGGTTCGACAAGCTCACCACGAACGGAATAACAGTGGGTTATGGGGTATAACCCGTTCACCCTGAGCTGTGAGCTTGTCAAACAGTCGAAGGGCAAAACAGGACTTTTGCAAGCGGCTCGCATGATAACGCATATCGAATTTTTTATAAAGCACGTAATGGAATTCCGGCACAAACTGCTCAAAGAGATGGCAGTAGTCAGCGCCAACACTCAGGTTATAGAATACCGAAGAGGCTTACGACATCCCGGAATACCTGTAAAGCCAAATGACATGCGGCGTTACGACAGGGACGGTGTGTGCCGTAAATGGGGAAACAGGGCTGTTTTGCGGGTCAAAAGGCGCTGGTTGCAAACAGTAATTCAGACTGGGCGGTCAGCAGATCAAAAACTCTTCGATTGGTTCTCTGTTCCCCTTAAAAATCTCCTGAAATCCTCTCAAATGCCGTTGGCGTTCGCTCGGTTTGGGTAGCCTCAAAAAAGCTAAATTCCTATCCCTGACGCTCCTCCTTTCCGGCTGCGCAAAGAGCAGGTGTGTCTGGAACGGTTACGATGACAGATTGTACAGCTACTACAAGACCCCTGCAGAGTCTAACCGTTTCATGGAGGTGTTGCTGGAGACCATACAGGAGGCGGAGGTAGAAAACCGCGTTCCCCCCGGAATATATGTGGAGTACGGCTACATGCCTTACGAACGTGGCAAGTTTTCGGATTCAGCTCTCTGGTTTACAAAGGAGCGGGACAAATAGCCTGAATCCCGCTTTTTCATGGAGAGGATGATTAAGCTGGCAAATGGCAGGGGGAAAGGCGCTTCAAGGGACTGATTGCAGCCCTCAAACCCACAATCGGCAAACGGATTCTGGCCGAGGTTGAGTATGTTT